>DAIQNY010000142.1:0-8815 GCA_036788155.1 Actinomycetota bacterium
CAGCGTACCCGTCGATGTCGCCAAGGTCCGGCAGAGCTCTCTCGCGCAAGAAGCTGCACGCAGCACACGGCACGCATGGGACCCCCCAAGGGGCGGGGCGTGCAGGAGCGGTCACGAAAGTGATAGTATCGGCATGTGTGCGCGCTATCCCTCGACCAGGCCCTCGAGGCAAGGCGGACCGCCTATCACCCCGGCCCGCCCGAGCGCGCTATCCAGTTCCTCGATGACGACACGCTGCTGATCACGACGGGAGCGATCACCCTGATGCTCGCCGAGCCACCTACGGGCCTGCCTGATGAGGGATGGCGCCACGAGCCACGCTGCGACTGCTGGCTCTGCGAGGGCGAGAGCGACTAGCGCACCTCGATCCGTGAGCGGGCGAAGCACTCGTCAAAGCCCGAGCACTCAGGGTCGATCTCATTGGCCAGCCGTACCACAGCGTGCTTTCGCCTGCTGACCCAGAGCGTCACACCACCATCCTCCCGCCGCTCGATCCGGGGCGCCGGGAGCGCCGCGCGGCCCTCCTGCACACTGACGGCCAGGTAGCGCTCGGCGACGCGGCCTTCGCAGATGAGGTCAACCCAGAAGCAGCGGCTGGCGTCGAGGGAGGCGGACTCCCACTCCGGCGGGTGGATCTCCTGCTGCCTGATGATTCCCCAGGCCAGGCCGACATCGAGATCGTGGCGGTACGCGGCTCTCGCAGAGTGACCAGAGGCCGCCCCCCGACGGGAGGCGGCCGGCGAGGCCGGGACGACCCCAGGCGTGGCGTGAGGGACGTAGACCCAGTACACCCAGTCGGCTGCCGTCGACTGCTCGCAGATCGTGAGGATGTCGTCCGGCGTCACGCCTCGTCTCTGTGGCTATCCATTCCGACTCTGCTCAGACTACGCCCGGGCAACGGCCTGCAGCAGACAGAAGAGCGGACACCTTGGCGCTCATCGGCAGAACGGGCAGGCGCAGTCGAACCGGTGCGCCCAGCCGTCGACGGGAACGGCCTTGCCGGCAGGCACGGGATGCCAGGAGTCGCCGTGGAGGGTGCCGCACTCTCCGATCGGGCGCCACCAGACGACCCCCGAATCGGGGTTCAGGAGGAACTCGTCGCGCCCGCCGCTCCAGAGTGCCAGCTCCGGACGACCGCGAGCTTCGTCGAGCGTCACGTCCGCTCCTTCCATGCCGCTCGCCCCGCAGACTACACCCACAGGTCAGGGAGCGCACGCAACTCACGGCTCGTTCTCAGGCAGCTCGTCACCGGGCGGAAGCGCCTAGAGCACCGGACCTTGCTGCGCCCGCAACAGGAACTCCGTGCACTCCTCCTGCGGCAGCGGTCGCGCAAGGTGGTACCCCTGGGCGGCGTGATGACATGCCTCATGCGATCGGACCAGGAGCGTGTGGTGATTGGCGTACCGCGGTCTAAGGAGGCTGACACGCTCGAAGCGCTCCCCCCACGGCTCCTGCGAATCGAGTTCAGGTGGCAGCCGGCGAGACCGCGACCTTCATCCTGGCCGACCTCACCGACGGCGTGTGCACGCCCTCCCTCGGGCGGCACAGTTCGCACAGGCAGTCCTTCGCGTGCCACCACCCATCTCGGGGCAAGGTCCCGGCCGGCGCCAGGTTACTCACCTTGCCCTCCCGCTGTTGCCAGAACCGGTAGCCGTCGAAGTACAGATCCGGGACGTCGTCTCCCCCTGACGATGCCCAGGCCCAGCGGCCGGCGCTCACGACCTGATCGTACGAGTAGCGGCGTGTTGGTGGTCTCACGAATGGTGCCTCCTAAGCTGCTCGGAGTGATGCTCGCGCCACGCTAGAGGTTCACCGGTGCCCTCTGCAAGCGCCGCTAGACGAATGGACGGGTCACGGGTGCTGCTCGGCCATGCATGCGCCGTGGCTGCGGGCGGAGCCTGACGAAGCAGCGCCGGGACTGCCGGGCGGGGCCTGACGAGGCCCCGCCCGGCAGCGCCCGGCGCCCCACGAGCCCATCCGCCCGCCCGGCGCCTCTGCGGGTCAACGGTGCACGCGGACCACGTCGTACTCGGTCTCGGGAGTCGGCGGTGTGCCGAACCGGGCGTTCACCACGTAGAGGAAGCGGCCGAAGTCGTCGACCGTGGTCGGGACGTCGAAGGCCGGGTCCATGATCGTCCTGACGACCCGGCCGGCCGCGAAGTGCCGCGACAACCGCACCACGGCGATCTGGTTGTCCTGGTTGCGGACGACGTAGAGCATCCTCCCCCTCAGCAGCAGCCCGTCGCCGTTGGTGAGAACCTCACCTCCGAGGTCGATCTCTCTCGTAGCGCCGCTGCGCGGGTCGACCAGGAAGAGCATGCCCGTCGCGCTCTGCACCGAGATGAGCGACCGTGGCGTCGCCACGATGCCGTTGAGGTTGAACCCGTCGACGAGTCGGACGTCGCCCGAGAGCGGGATCACTCGAGCCGACGCCGCCGGCCATCCGTGCCGCCGCAGCGGCAGCTTGTAGAGCACGGCTCGGTTCGAGTCAGTGAAGTAGGCGGCTGTACGCGTGACGACCACATCGTTGACGAACGTGGCGTCCGGACCGGTCGCGAGCTGGACCTCGCGGACCAGCGCTCCCGTCCTCGCGTGGTAGACGAACGCCTTGCCGGTGGGACCGCCGGCGACGAACAGCAGGCCGCGATGGTGGTCGATGCCGATCGCGGCCCTCCCCTCCACTCCGGGGACAAGCACGGCGCCCCGGCCGGTGCGCAGGTCGCCCCGGTAGATGGCGCCGGTCGGGATGGAGCCTACGTAGAACGTGGCGCCGGTCCCGATCGTGATCCCCTCCGGCTGAAAGCCGTCCGGCAGCGGGATCGTCCTCGGGAACGCGCCGTGCGCCAGGGCGGCCGGCGCGGCGATGGCGGCGAGCACCAGCGCCGCGAGGACGAGTAGCAGTATGCGTCGCATCGGTTGCTCCTTCCTTTCATGTGCCTCGCCGGGTGCGGTGCACGGGTCGAGGCACGGTTGCAGAAACGGCGGCGGCCGAAGCTCCAGCGCCGCCACCTGCTCCTCGACCTTCCCGCGGCGCGGACCGACCGGCCGGCCGCCGTAAGCGACGAGCTGGGCGCAGCGGCCTGCTTCGAAAGTGATGGGCCTTCACCACGAGCGAGATCTGTGAAGGCGTACGGCGCAGCTCGATGGGCGAGCCGGAGGTGGACGGCGCGGGCGGACAAGGTGCTCGCGTTCCGAGGAAGACTACGGGAGTGATCTACCTCGACCACAACGCGAGCACCCCGATCGCACCTGAGGTGCGCGAGGCCATGCTGCCGTACCTCGAAGAGGGCTACGGCAACCCGTCGAGCACGCACTGGGCGGGGGCGCCGGCGGCCGAGGCCGTCTCCGGCGCCCGCGCGAAGCTCGCGGAGGTGCTCGGCTGCGCGCCTGCGGAGGTCGTGTTCACGAGCGGCGGGACCGAGGCGAACAACACGGCGCTGAAGGGCGTCGTGGAGGCATCGGGCGTGGCCCGGCCGCATCTCGTCGTGAGCGCCGTCGAGCACCCGGCGATCGTCGAGCCGTGCCGCCACCTCGAACGGCACGGCGCCGAGGTCACGTACGTCCCGGTCGACGGCACGGGTCTCGTCGACCCTGACGACGTCGCCCGCGCGGTCCGCCCCGAGACGGTCCTCGTCTCGGTGATGCACGCCAACAACGAGGTGGGGACCATCGAGCCGATCGCCGAGATATCGCGCGTGGCGCGGGAGGCCGGCGTGCTCGTGCACACGGACGCCGCCCAGTCGGTCGGCAAGGTCCCGACCCGGGTGGACGACCTCGGCGTCGACCTGCTCTCCGTCGCGGCACACAAGTTCTACGGCCCCAAAGGCGTCGGCGCGCTGTACGTGCGCGCAGGCACCAGGCTGGAGTCCTTGATGCACGGCGCCGGCCACGAGAGCGGCCGCCGGGCCGGCACCGAGAACGTGCTCCTGGACGTGGGGCTGGGCGCCGCGGCGCAGCTGGCCGGCGACCTTGCCTGGACCAGACGCGTGCTCGCGCTGCGCGACTGGGTGTGGGCGCGCCTGCACGAGCTGTACGGCCATCAGGTCGTGTTGAACGGCCACCCCACGGAGCGCCTGCCGAACACGCTCAACGTGAGCTTCGTCGGCGGCGACGGCCGCGAGATCCTTGCCGCGATGCCCGAGGTTGCCGCCTCCACGGGCTCCGCCTGTCACAGCGGCGGCACGGAGCCGTCGCCGGTCCTGGCGGCGATGGGCGTCCCGCGCGATGTGGGCGCCGGCGCGGTCCGCCTGAGCCTCGGCCGGTCGACCACGCAGGGCGAGCTGGAGCGCCTGCTGGACCGCCTGATCGACGTCGTCCCGCCGCCGCACGCCCCCGCAAGGCACACGAGCCAAGGCGGGGGGCCGTGAGAGAGGCGTCGAGGATGGACCGCCTGCGCTTCGGCACCTTCCTGGCGCCCAACATGCTGCCGGTCTACGAGGCGATCGTCACCGAGGTCGGCCGCCGTCTCGGCGTCCGAACGGAGCTCGAGGTCGAGACCGACTACCAGGCCTGCACCGACGACCGGTACGAGGTCTGCTTCGTCTGCAGCCTCCCCTACGTCGTGTACGAACGCGAGGGCCGGGATCTCGCCGTCCCGGTCGCCGCACCGGTGCTCCAGGGCGAGCGCTACGGGGGCCGTCCCGTCTACTTCTCCGACGTGATCGTCCACGGAGACAGCCCCTTCCGCTCGTTCGTCGACCTGCGCGGCCACTCCTGGGCATACAACGAGCCGCTGTCGCACTCCGGCTACGGCATCACCCGCTACCATCTGCTCGAGCTGGGCGAGACGCACGGGTTCTTCAGCGAGGTCATCGAGGCCGGATTCCACGAGACCGCCATCCGGCTGGTGGCCGACGGCGACGTCGCGGGGTCAGCGATCGACTCACAGGTGCTCGCCGTCGCCATGCGCATCGATCCTTCACTGGCTCGCACGCTTCGCGTCGTCGACACACTGGGGCCGTCGACGATCCAGCCGGTGGCGGTGTCGAAGCGGGTGCCGGTGGAGCAGCGCCGCCAGATTCAGACGGCGCTGACCGCCCTGCACGAGGATCCTGCCATGCGGGAGCAGCTCGCCCGAGGCCTGATCGAGCGATTCGCGCCGGTCGGCTCTTCGTCCTACGACGATATCCGCCGCATGCTGGAGGCCTGCGAGGCCGCGGGCTTCATGGAGCTGCGCTGAGGGGGAAGCCGGCGCGGCAGGTGGACCGAGGTCCGCGCCGGCTCTGAAGCGGCGCCGGCGCGGGTAGATAGTCCGTGCACACCCGCCGAGCGTACCTGAGGAGGCCAGCGCCATGAGATCACGGTTCCTTCTGCCGGGCCTGACGGCCCTGCTCCTCGTGCTGGCTCTGGTCGCAGCCGGCTGTTCGAGCGAAGAGACCACGACCCCGGCCGGCACCACACCCGCAGAGGGAGCCGGGTACACGACGGTCGACGTCCCGGCTGCCTTCGACGCGCTGTCCGACGACCAGACGGCCCAGCTGCTCGACGTGCGGGAGCCGGAGGAATGGGCCGAGACAGGCGTCCCCGAGGGAGCAGTGCTGATCTCGTTGGCCGAGGTCGAGTCGCGCGCGCCGGCCGAACTGGACGCCGACAGACCCGTCTACGTGATCTGCCGGACCGGCAATCGCAGCAGGGCCGCCTCCGACATCCTGGTCCGTCTGGGCTTCTCGGAGGTCTACAACGTGGACGGCGGCGTGGTCGCCTGGATCGACGCCGGCCTGCCGGTGGAGACCTATCGGCCGTGATCCGACGCCGACGACGCTGGGCGTCGCCCAGGATCCCGGCCTATCGGGTAGGACTGTGCCAGGCGCCGGCGCACACGGGGGTCGCCGGCCGAACGGCAGAAGGGGACGTGCGGCATGATCTCGACCACTCCGTTCCACGAGCGCGCCGCCGCGCTCAACCAGACCGGGCTCTGGGAGCACTGGTCCAACCACCTGGCGGCGCGTCGGTACCAGCTGAGCGACAAGGCCGAGTACTTCGCCGTGCGCGACTCGGCCGGCATCCTCGACACGAGCCCGTTGTTCAAGTACCGGATCGGGGGGCCTGACGCGGAACGCTTCCTGGCGGGCGTCCTTGCACGCGACGTGCGCGCCTGTCCGGTCGGACAGGCGCAGTACACGTGCTGGCTGGACGACCGCGGCTTCGTCGTCGAGGACGGCGTGGTGCTGCACACGGCTCCCGAGGAGTACCTGCTGGCCAGCGCGGAGCCCAACCTGGCGTGGTTCGCCGACCGAGCCGGACGCCTGGACGTCCGGTTCGAGGACGTCAGCGACGCGTTCGGCGTACTGGCGCTCCAGGGGCCGCGCTCACGCGAGCTGCTGGCGCGGCTCGTCCCCGCAGTGGCCGACCTCCCGCACTTCGGCGTGACCGCCGGCGAGATCGGAGGCGCGTCGGTCACGGTGAGCCGTACCGGGTTCACCGGCGACCTCGGGTACGAGCTCTGGATACCGGCGGGCGACGCTCTCCCGGTCTGGGACGCGCTCTGGGAGAGCGTCCGCGGCTACGGCGTGCAGCCGTTCGGCCTCGATGCCCTGCAGATGCTCCGCATCGAGGCCGGCCTGCTCCTGCTGGACGCCGACTTCACCTCGAGTCGCTACGCGTGGAACGACGCCCACCGCTCCACGCCCATCGAGCTCGGTTGGAACTGGATGTTCGCGAGGCTGGCGGCCGACGACCGGGCGTTCATCGGCCGCCGCGCGCTGGAGCGCGAGCTGGAGGAGCAGACCTCGCGCTGGACCATGCGCGGTCTCGTCGTCGACTGGCAGGACTATGAGCGCGTCCACGACGACGCCGGCCTGCTCCCGCCCAAGGACCACACCCCCGTCCTCGAGGACTGGATGATCTACGAGGACGACGGCGCAACAGGCGGGCACGGTGCGGCCGGCGGCCAGGCCGGCTACGCCACCAGCTTCATGTACTCCCCGGTGCTCCAGCGCCACATCGCCATCGCGCGCGTGCGACCCGACATCGCGGAGCCAGGCACACCGGTCAAGCTCGAGTTCACCGTGGACCACCGCTACGAACAGGTCGCGGCGCGGGTCGCCCGCCTGCCTCTCTTCAACCCCGAGCGAAGGACGGCGAGATGACCAGCGACACGACCACCCCCGCCGGATCCGCCTCCGCGTCCGCCGACCGGACCTACGACGCCATCGTCGTCGGCGGCGGCCACAACGGTCTCGTCAACGGCGCGTACCTCGCCAAGGCCGGCCTCAGGACCCTGATCCTCGAGCGGCGCCCGCTCGTAGGCGGCGCCGCCATCACCGAGGAGCTCCGCCCCGGCTTCTGGTTCACGACCTTCTCCTACGCCCTCTCACTCCTGCGCCCGCAGATCGTCCAGGATCTCGATCTCGTTCAGCACGGCTTCTTCCCCCTGCTCATGTCGTCCACCTTCGCCCCCGGGGAGGACGGCCAGTACCTGTGGCTGACCAAGGACCACGACCAGAACGTGCGGGAGATCGCGCGGCACAGCCGCCACGACGCCGACGCGTACTCGCAGTACGGCCACGACCTGGACATGGTGTGCCGGGCGCTCAAGCCGCTCCTCGATGAGGCGCCGCCGGACCTGTTCAGCGACGACCCGGAGGAGCGGCTCGCGTTGGCCCGGCTGGCGCAGCGGTTCCGGGGCATGGACAGGCGGACCCTGCACAACGCCGTCCGCCTGATCACCGGCAGTGCGGCCGACTTCCTCGACGACTACTTCGAGTCCGAGCTGCTCAAGGGGTACCTGGCCAGCTCGAGCATCATCGGGACCAAGGTGGGGCCGCGCTCGCAGGGCTCCGGCCTCGTCCTGCTCTACCACTCGCTCGGCGAGCACGACGGCGAGTTCGGCTCCTGGTCGTTCCACAAGGGCGGCAACGGCGGCTTCACGCAGGTGCTGGCCCGAGCGGCGCGCGCATTCGGGGTCGAGATCAGGCTGGAGGCGCCGGTGCAGGCCGTCCTCACCGAGGACGGCAGGGCCACCGGCGTCGCCCTGGACGACGGCACCGAGTTCCGCGCGCCCGTCGTCGTCAGCGCCCTGGACCCGCGGCGCACGTTCCTCGAGCTCGTCGACCCGCGGGAGCTCCCCGACGACCTCGTCGAGAACGTGCGCCGTTTGCGCTTCCAGGGCACGTCGTCCAAGGTCAACTTCGCCCTCGACGGCCTGCCGGAGTTCCCCGCCCTCCCCGGCCGCGACGACATCTTCCGCGGGTTCACCAACATCGGCCCGAGCATGGACTACCTGGAGCACGCCTTCGACGATGCCAAGTACGGCCGGTTCAGCGCCCGCCCCTACATCGACGGCGCCATCCAGAGCACCATCGACCCCGACATGGCGCCGCCCGGCAAGCACGTCATGTCGTGCTTCATCCAGTACACGCCGTACAAGCTGCGCGAGAGCGGCTGGGAGACCGAGCGCCAGAACCTGGGCGACACCGTGCAGCGCACGCTCGAGTCCTTCTTCCCCGGCTTCAGCGACCTCGTCCTGCAACGCGAGGTGGTCACCCCACTCGACATCGAGCGCACGACGGGGCTCACGGAGGGCAACATCTTCGCCGGGGAGTTCCTGGCGCCGCAGATGTACTTCTTCAGGCCGGCGCCCGGCTGGTCGCAGTACCGGACGCCACTGGAGGGCTACTACCAGTGCGGCTCCGGCACGCACCCGGGCGGCTGCGTCATGGGGGCACCGGGCATGCTGGCCGCGCGGCGGATCCTCGCCGACCGCGCGGCCGTGAGCGTCCGCTGACGGCAGACCCCTAGCGCCGTCGTGAGGCGGCACTCACGCCGGCCGGCCGGCCGCCGGCGGGGCCCAGGCCCGCCGCCGGCGGGGCCGAGG
>DAIQNY010000143.1:0-8808 GCA_036788155.1 Actinomycetota bacterium
GACGACTTCCAGATGTCCGGCGCTCTCGTCGGGAAGGTGGTGCGGAGCTCGCACCCCGCCGCGACCATCGTCTCCATCGACACGAGCAAGGCGGAGACCATGCCCGGCGTCTGGGCGGTGCTGACGGCTAAGGACGTTCCCACCAACGAGACGACGAGCAAGTTCGGCCAGACGCACTCCGCCGGCGGGGGTTTCGAAGGCTTGTACCGTGTGCTCGCCGACAAGAAGGTCCGCTACCTGGGCGAGGCGGTCGCGCTGGTGGCGGCCGAGACGCGGGCCGAGGCCGAGGCCGCGGCCCGCGCCGTCGAGGTCGTCTACGACCCCCAGCCCGGCGTGTTCGATCCCGTCGAGGCGCTCAAGCCCGACGCGTACCTCGTCGGAGAGGAGGACGGCAACGTCGTCTGCTCCTACAAGGTTCGTAAGGGCGACGTCGAGGCCGGCTTCGCCCAGTGTGACGTCATCGTGGAGGGGGAGTACCGCGTCCCCTTCGGCGACCACGTCTATCTGGAGCCCGAGTCCGGCACCGCCTGGATCGACGAAGACGGCGTGCTCACCATTCGAGCCTCCACGCAGGTCATCGAGCACTTCCGTGACATTGCCGACATCATGAATCTGCCGCACAACCGCGTGCGAGTGATCGCACCGATGCTGGGGGGCGGGTTCGGAGGCAAGGAGGACATCACCGTCGAGGCGCACCTGGCGCTGCTCGCGTATGCGACCAAGCGACCGGTGAAGCTCACCTACACTCGTGAGGAGTCGATCCTCGCGCACTCGAAGCGGCATCCGTATGTGATGCGATACCGGACTGGCGCCACCAAAGACGGCAAGCTCGTGGCGATGGAGGCGGACCTCGTCTCGGACGCGGGCGGGTATCCGTTCCTGAGTCCATGGGTCCTGCTGTATTCCATCGTCATGGCCACGGGTCCCTACGTCGTGCCGAACGTCAAGGTCGACGCCGTGTCGGCCCTCACCAACAACACGTTCACCAGCGCCTATCGCGGCTTCGGCGCGCCGCAGGTGTGCTTCGCCTGCGAGAGCCAGATGGACCAGCTGGCCGAGAGGCTGGGCCTGGATCCGCTGGAGGTCCGCAGACGCAATTACATGCACTCCGGGGACGAGTTGGCGACAGGGCATGCGATCGAGACCGCGGTCCTCGTGGATGAGACCGCCCAACGTGCCTGGGAGGCGTTAGGCGAACCGACACAGCCGAGGTCGAGGGACGAGGTGATCGGCCGCGGGATCGCCTCCGGGATGCAGAGCTACGGCCGTCTCGTGTACCTGCACGACTCGTCGCGTGCCTACGTCGGCTTCGAGCTCGACGGCAGCGTCGTCGTGCGCTCCGGGGTCCAGGACATCGGTGGCGGCCAGGCATCGTCGATCGCCCAGATCTCCGCGGAGGTGCTCGGTGTGCCGATGGACGACGTCACGGTCTACTTCGGCGACACGGCGCTCACCCCGCTGGCAGGGACCACCACGGCCACGCGCATGCTGTACATGTCGGGCAACGCGACACTCAAGGCGGCGCGTGCCGTGCGGGCGGCGATCGTCGAGAAGGCGAGCGAGATGCTCCAGGTCGATCCCGAGCTCATCGACCTCGCCGACCGGACGGTGCTGGTCGAAGGCGACGAGGAGAGGCGTCTGCCGATCGTCGACGTCGTCAAGGCCTGCGCCTCGGCCGGCATCCCGATCTCCAATCTTGCGCAGTTCACCGCGCCCTCACGGGATCTGGAGGAATCGGACTGCGTGATGGGTCAGATCCACCCCGACTACACCTTCGGCACCCACGCCGCCGAGGTGGCGGTCGACACGAAGACCGGCAACGTCACCGTGCTCAAGCTCGTCGCGTCGTTCGACGTGGGGCAGTCGATCAACAGGCTGAGCGCGCAGGGCCAACTCGAGGGCGGCACCGTGTGCGGCGTCGGGTACGCCCTGCTCGAGGACGTCAAGATGGACAGGGGCCGCACCTTGACGTGCGCCCTGGACACCTATCTGGTGCCCACCGCCGCCGACATGCCCGACGTCGAGGCGATCATGCTCGAGTCGCGCGGCGGTCTGGGTCCCTTCGGCGCAAAGGGCCTCGGCGAGCCGGCGTCCACCTCCGGCGCGCCGGCCGTGACCAACGCGGTGGCCGACGCCGTCGGTATCCGCTTGAGCGAGCTTCCGCTGACGCCCGAGCGCATCCTCACGGCCCTGAAGGAGCGGGACGCCGGAGTCAACCGCCCTGGAGACCCTCCGCCGCACTGACAAGGCCGATCCAGGGCACGGGCAGCTCCGGCGCATCCCCCGAGATGAACGAGACGACCGCGACAAGCTCGCCGCCCTCGCGATCGACGAGATTCCCCACCGCGTGAACGAAGCCGCTCTTGCGGATCTTGTCGGCCACGAAGATGGCGCGGCTTCCTTCAGGGATGTCGCCCACGGCGCCCACCAGTCCCTCGAGATTGAGGCAGCGGACAAGAGGACGACCAAGCTCGCGCGCGACGACGAAGCCGATGAGAAGGTCTTTGGCGCCTTCGCCCACGATCACGATGTCGGGGTCCAGCGCCCCGGCCCGTTCCGCGAGCATGGTCCCCAGGGCGTCGACGCCGGCAGGGTCCGACAGGGGCCGGAAGCTCCCGACGATGCGATAGCCGCCGTCGGCTTCGTCGTCAGACCGCTCGACGCTCAGCCCACCGTTGCGCAGGATCTCCCAGATCTCCTCGTTGTTCACGGTTCTCCTCTCGTAGGGCGGAGCGGCCGCTGGGGCTCGCTCCGTGCGCTCACGGATCCATTCGCCTGCCGGACGAGGACGCCTCCATCACGCGATCACCGACGCGAAAACATCACGTTACCACCGGCGACACCGCGCGGACCACTGCTCCAGCTTCGGACCCGCTGTGTGGTAGCTTGACGTGAGCCGCCGGGGAGTTGCCGCGATGCCGCGCGTGCAGGGGGGAGCGCCCAGGTCGGAGACAGAGCCGCGCGCCACCGTGCACGTCGCGCGCGTGATCGGGAGCGGGGAGCAGGCGAAGGAGGACCCATGCGTATGACGAGCGGAAGCGGCCACTTGCCGCTGGGCGACGACAAGGCCTCGCCCTGGTACGGCCGCCACATCCTCAGCGTCGGCCAGTTCACACGGGAAGACGTCGACCGCATCCACGACGTTGCCGCCGACATGCAGGAGATCGTGCAGCGCACGGGCGGCTGCGACATCCTCAAGGGCAAGATCCTCGCCAGCATGTTCTACGAGCCGTCAACGCGCACGTCGTGCTCCTTCATGGCCGCCATGCAGCGTCTGGGCGGCCAGGTCATCCCGATCAACGAGGCCCGGAGCTCTTCGGTGGCCAAGGGAGAGAGTATCGCCGATACCGCCATCACGCTTGGCTGCTACGCCGACGTCATGGTCATCCGTACTCCAACGGTCGGCTCCGCCGCCGTCGCGGCGGCGAACGCCGGGATCCCCGTGCTGAACGCGGGGGACGGTGTGGGCGAGCATCCGACGCAGGCGCTGCTCGACACGTTCACCATGCGGCAGGAGCTCGGACGTCTGGATGGCCTCACGGTGACGCTGGTCGGCGACCTGAAGAACGGCCGTACCGTCCACTCTCTCGCGCGGCTGCTCGCGAAGTTCGACGACCTCAGACTCACCTACATCGCTCCAGACAGTCTGCAGATGCCGCAGGACGTGGTGGACCAGGTGGCGGCCGCCGGTGTGCCGCAAGAACGGTGCGCGCAGCCCGACGACGTCATCGCCGACACGGATGTGCTCTACGTCACGCGCATCCAGCAGGAGCGCTTCGCGACTCCCGAGGAGTACGAGCAGGTCAAGGGCGTCTACATCATCACGCCGGAGACGCTCAAGGACGCGAAGGACGACATGGTCGTCATGCACCCGCTGCCCCGCGTCAACGAGATCACCGAACAGGTCGACGTCGATCCGCGCGCCGCGTACTTTCGGCAGATGGAGTACGGCATGTATGTGCGCATGGCGCTGCTGGCACTCGTCCTCGGCAGGGCCTGAGGTTCCAGGATGAGCCTGCTCGTCCGCGGCGGGACGGTCGTCAACTCACAGGGCCGCCGCGCGGCAGATGTCCTCTGCGAGGACGGTCGTATCGCGGCCGTGCTGGAGCCCGGCAGCGGGGTGGCCGCCGACGAGGCCGTCGACGCCGGCGGCCTGCTCGTCTTCCCCGGCTTCATCGACCCGCACGTCCACCCGCGCGACCCGGGCGACACGCACAAGGAGGACTTCGCACACGCCAGCCGCGCGGCGGCGGCGGGCGGCATCACCACGCTCCTCGTCATGCCCAACGCGGTGCCGCCGGTGACCGACGCCGCCTCGTTCCGGCGCCGCGCCGAAGAGCACGGCGCTGTCGCCCACGTCGACTTCGGCCTGTGGGGCCTCTCGCTGGGGATGGCCAACATCGACGACCTCGCCGGGTTGTTCGCCGCCGGTGCAGTGGCGGTGAAGCTGTTCTGGGGCTACGCGCTCGACAGGGAGTCCAAGCGGCTCGTCTACAACTCAGACGATTGCACGCCGGACGACGTGATCCCGCCGGCGAGCACGGGCGAGGTGTTGGAGATCTGTCGGGTCGTCGCGGGCGCCGGCGGGATCCTCGGCGCTCACTGCGAGGACCGGGACATCCTCGATGTCGGGCAGCGTCGGCTCGGACGCGCTCCGGAGGATTACACAGAACTCAATGTCGCGCGCCCGGAGGTGGCGGAGTCCACTTCGGTCGCCGTCGGCATCGAGCTCTCCCGTGCGACTGGCTGCCGCTTCCACGTGTGCCACATCAGCTCGGCGAGGGCAACGCACCTGGTCCGTCTCGCCCGGAAGGACGGCCTGCCCGTGACGGCGGAGACGTGCCCCCACTACCTGCTCCTCGCCGCGGACGACTGCGCCGGCAAGGACTCCGCCATGAAGGCCTACCCGCCCTGCCGGGAGCCGGAGGACCGCGAGGCGCTGTGGGCCGGCGTGATCGACGGCACCATCACCTCGCTCGGCTCGGACCATGCTCCGCACACGCTCGAGGACAAGACACAGCCGTTCGCGACGGCGCCGGCCGGCATGGTCGCGGTCGAGGTGATGATGCCTCTCCTTCTCGACCAGATGACGGCCGGACGCCTCACGCCGGAGCGGCTCTGCTGGGCCGCGTGCGAGGGGACGGCCAGGTTGTACGGCCTCCACCCCCGCAAGGGGGCGATCCTCCCGGGCGCGGATGCCGACCTCGTTCTGGTGGACCCGCAGGCGACGTGGACGATCCGCGGCGAGGACCTGCACAGCGTGCAGAGGCACACGCCGTTCGAGGGCTACGAGGTGCGTGGAATGCCCGTGATGACGATCCTGAGAGGGTCCGTCGTCGCTGCGGGTCGCGAGCCGGTCGGCGCACCTCACGGCCGGCTGGTGCGCCGGGAGGTACGGGGAAGGTCCTGAGGGGGCCCGCCCGGTCCTGCTAGGAGGCGAGCTCGCCGCCGAGGAGCCGCGCCACGTAGTCGAGACTGAGCCGCTGCGCCTCTGCTACGGTCATGCCCTCGACGCCGATGATGTTGTGCACCCAGGCTCCCTCCATCATCGCGGCCAGGCCACGGCCGGCGGCGGCGGCGTCGACCGGCGTGCCCCGCCGCCTCGCGACGTCTGCGACCTGACCGCCGAGGTACTCCACGATCTCCTCGTAGAGCTCGTGGTTGAGCTGTCCGATGCGCGCGTCACTTCGCGCCAGCGCCCAGAACCCGAACCACGCGTACTGGCGATCGGGGGCCGGTGCGAGCCGTTCGAACATCGGAAGGATGCTCTGCCGGAGCCGCAGTTCGGCGGCGCGGTCGTCCTCCGGTGCTTCCGTGAGATGCATGCCGAGCATCTCGCGGAAGTCCTGCGCGAGCCTACCGAAGGCTTCGGCCAGGAGGTTGCTCTTGGGACCGAAGTAATGCCGTATGAGGCCGCGCGAGACGCCGGCGCGCCGGGTGATCTTCTCGATGGACGCTCCGGCGAGGCCGTCATGGGCGATCGAGGTGATGGTGGCCTCGACGAGGCGGCTCTGCATGGCCTCGCCCCGGGCCGTGGGTGCTCGCTGAGCCCTTGACTCATCCATGGTGGCCATCACCTCCTTGTGCAGCCGTCTCGCGGGCCTGCGAGCCGAGTCCTCCGTCGCCCATCGGCGCCCATCGAAAGTATACGCCCGTATACTCGTCGTCTGCATAGGGCATTGCAGCACCCGTGGGGCCGACGCAGGCAGTCGTTCCCAGACTCCGGACGTTCGGGCTCAGTCCAGCAGTATGGCCGCAAGGGGTGACCTGAAGGGAAATCGCGTCCAGCCATCGGGACTCACGGCGGGCGCGGTTGAACGGGTTCCGGACCTGACTCAGGCTGAGAGTGGAGAACGCGGGCGGCGACCGGAAGTGCCGCCGCCTTGCCGGCAACCCACCACGAAGCGAGGCGCCATCGTGAGCACACAAGCCCAGGCGGGACCGCGCCCTGTCCGCGCACCGCGCGGCACCGCGATCAGCTGCAGAGGCTGGCAGCAGGAGGCCGCACTGCGCATGCTGATGAACAACCTCGATCCGGAGGTCGCCGAGGCTCCCGACGAGCTCATCGTGTACGGCGGCGCCGGCAAGGCGGCCCGCGACTGGCGCTCGTTCGACGCCATCGTCCGCACGCTGCGCCGTCTCAAGGATGACGAGACGCTGCTCGTGCAGAGCGGCAAGCCGGTCGGCGTGTTCCAGACGCACGAGCATGCGCCGCGCGTGCTCATCGCCAACGCCAACCTCGTCGGCGACTGGGCCACCTGGGACGAGTTTCGCCGCCTGGATGCGCTGGGGCTCACCATGTACGGGCAGATGACGGCCGGCTCGTGGATCTACATCGGCACGCAGGGCATTTTGCAGGGCACGTACCAGACCTTCGCCGCCGCAGGGCAGAAGCACTACGGCAGCGACCTGGCGGGTAGGCTGGTGCTCACGGCTGGTCTCGGCGGCATGGGCGGCGCGCAGCCGCTCGCCGTCACCATGGCCGGCGGCGTCGCCTTGTGTGTGGAGATCGACCCGCACCGCATCGAGCGGCGTCTCGAGACCGCGTATGTCGACGTGTCGACGGACTCGCTGGACGAGGCGCTCAAGCTGGCCGAGGAGGCGATGGCGGCGAAGAAGCCGCTCTCCATCGCCTTGCTCGGCAACGCGGCGGACGTCTATCCGGAACTGGTCCGTCGCGGCGTCACTCCCGACCTCGTCACCGACCAGACCTCGGCGCACGACACGCTCAACGGCTACGTCCCCAACGGTCTGACTCTGGACGAGGCGCTGGTGCTGCGGCGCGACGACCCGGAGGAGTACGTGCGCCGCGCCGTGCAGAGCATCGTCGTCCACGTCGAGGCCATGGTGGCGCTGCAGAGGGCCGGCGCGCACGTGTTCGACTACGGCAACAACATCCGCGGCGAGGCGAAGGCGGCCGGCTACGAGGACGCCTTCGCCTTCCCCGGCTTCGTGCCGGCTTACATCCGCCCACTGTTCGCGCGCGGCAACGGGCCGTTCCGCTGGGCGGCGCTCAGCGGCGACCCGCAGGACATCGCCGTCACCGACGCCGCCCTGCTCGAGGCGTTCCCCCACAACCAGATGGTCACGCGCTGGCTCGAGATGGCGGCTGAGAAGGTCCACTTCCAGGGCCTGCCCTGCCGCATCTGCTGGCTCGAGTACGACGAGCGGGCGAAGGCGGGCGAGATCTTCAACAACCTGGTGCGCACCGGCAAGGTCAAGGCGCCCATCGTCATCGGTCGAGACCACCTCGACTCGGGCTCGGTGGCAAGCCCGTACCGGGAGACCGAGGCGATGCTCGACGGCAGCGACGCCATCGCCGACTGGCCGATCCTCAACGCGCTGGTCAACACGGCGGCCGGCGCGAGCTGGGTGAGCTTCCACCACGGCGGCGGCGTGGGCATCGGCAAGAGCCTCCACGCCGGCATGGTCGTGGTCGCGGACGGGACGGACATGATGGCCGAGCGTCTGCGTCGAGTCCTCACCACCGACCCAGGCACCGGTGTCATGCGGCACGCGGACGCCGGATACCAGGAGGCCGTCGAGCAGGCGCGGGAGTCAGGCATCGATCTCCCGATGCTGGAACAGGACTGAAGGGCGGACGAGAGCCATGAGCACGTCACCGGTCCAGTTGGACCTGGAGCTTTGCAAGGCCTGCGGTATCTGCATCGAGCTGTGCCCGGAGAAGGTGTTCGACCGCGACCGGCTCGGTGAGCCGGTGGTCGCGAGACCGGACGACTGCAGTCAATGCCTCATCTGCGAGCTGCACTGCCCGGACTTCGCGATCGAGATTCGGCGGCGCAAGCCCAGAGCCGCCGCCGCGGCTGCTCACGACGGGGAGGCCTGAGATGACCACGGTCATGAACGAGCCCGCGCCGGCCGTCGTCCGTACGCCGGTCCTCCTGCAGGGCAACGAGGCTGTCGCGGAGGGGGCCATCGCTGCCGGCGCCCGCTTCTACGCCGGCTACCCCATCACGCCGTCGACGGAGATCGCAGAGGTGCTCAGCCGGCGACTGCCCGAGGTGGAGGGGACGTTCATCCAGATGGAGGACGAGATAGCCAGCATCGCCGCCGTCTGCGGCGCGTCCCTGGCCGGCCAGAAGGCGCTCACGGCCACGTCGGGCCCCGGGTTCAGCCTCATGCAGGAGATGATCGGCTTCGCCACCATGGCGCAGATCCCGTGTGTGGTCGTCGATGTCATGCGCGGCGGGCCCAGCACGGGGTTGCCGACCGAGCCCGCCCAGGGCGACGTGATGCAGGCCCGCTGGGGTACGCATGGCGAGCACTCCGTGATCGCCCTCGTCCCCA
>DAIQNY010000144.1:0-8754 GCA_036788155.1 Actinomycetota bacterium
AGGCGGCCGGACAAGGGTCGCCAGCTGACCAGGCGCCCGCACAAGAAAGGGCCGGCCGGGGGAATCCCGGCCGGCCCTTCCTCAAGCTGCCTCGCGACTCAGTCGATCTCGACAGCGTGCTTGGTGCTGTGCGTGGAGCCCCCGGGGTGCATCCAGGCGGCGCGGTACTTCGCGAGGCCCATCGCCGACACCTGCGCCTTGACCCAGAAGACCACCGTTCCCTTGCTGCCGTCGCTGTTCCAGGTGATGGCCTTGCTGCCGATCCGCTTCAGGTGACCGTCCTTGTTCTGGAGGATCGTCGCCACGCGGTTGCCGTCGGCCTGCATCGGGTTCTGTATGGTGCAGGTCAGCTTGACCATCGACCCGGTCGCCGCCGAGTCCGGACCCTTGAGCTCCATGGTCACGTCGGCACTGGCCTTCGCGAGCGCCGCCGGCGCGACCGCCACGACGACGAGCGCCGCGACCACGAGAAGAAGAACGAACGAACGCTTCATCACTACCTCCATCGAGAGCATCCGCCGGCCGGCCCCGTGCCGCCGCTGCGTGCTGTGAAGAGGTATCGGCACGACGACTCCGCCTGGACACGTGAAGAGGTGGGTCTCGTTGCTCATTCCGTCTGGGGTCGCGAGCTCCAGTCGGGAACGACGAGAGGGGCGGGCCGACAGGCCCGCCCCTCTCGAGGAGTGGAGGAGCGCTCCGACCGCTCCAACGGCCGCGTCAGCCGGTCGCGAGCGTGCTGAGGGCGTCGAGCACGGACGGGTCGCCGCCCAGGACCTGGGCGGCGGCGCCCTCGACCCGCGCCGCGGCGGCGGCGACGAAGTACTCCGCCGCCAGCAGCCGGCGCGCGTCGCCCTGCGCCGCGCGCGTCATCAGGTAGGCGCAGCTCACGTCGATCGCCATGTCCGTGAGGCGCCGCGCGTGGAAGTCGCGGAAGCGCACGTCGTCCTGCTCGCGCACGCGTGCGATGGACTCGGCGAGCCTCTCGCGCGCGCGGCGCACCTTCCCGAGCAGTTCGGGCGTCGCGCCGAAGTCCTCGGCGTCGTACTCGTCCAGCCGGCCGGCGAGCGTGCCGCCGAGGATGCCGCCGATGGCTGCCACGACCTGCAGTTGCGTGGTGCCCTCGTAGATGTTGGTGATGCGCGCGTCGCGGGCGTGGCGCTCCACGGCGAAGTCGCGCATGTAGCCCGAGCCGCCGTGTACCTGCAGCGAGTCGTAGGCCACCGTGTTGGCCATCTCGGTAGCGCACGCCTTGGCGAGCGGCGTGTAGAGCGCGGCGAGCCTCGTGTACGTCTTGAGCTCGGCGCGCAGCGCCTTGAGGTCGGTGTCGGGACCGTCCGGCAACGGCTCGCCGGCCTTCTCGGCCGCCTGGAGCTGCGCGATCCGGTGCTCGAGGACCTCCTTGGTGTCCACGATGAGAGCCGTCTCGTACATGAGCGCTCGTGACGCCTCGATGCTCACCTTCATGTCGGCCAGCAGGCCTTTGACGGCGGTGAGTTCCGCGATCGGCGCGCCGAACTGGACGCGTTCGGCGGCGTACTTGGCCGCCGCTCGGTACGCCGCCTCGGCGATGCCCTGCGCCTGCGCCGTGATGGCGAGGCGGGCGCCGTTCATGAGGCTCATGACGTACGTGGTGAGGCCGCGCCGGCGCTCGCCGACGAGCAGCGCCGGCGCGTCGTCGAACTGCAGCTCACAGGTGGGCGAGCCGTGGATGCCGAGCTTGTCCTCCAGCCGGCGGATGCGCATGTGCTCGTCGCGCTCGTAGAGGAACATGCTGAGGCCGCGTGCGTCTGTCGTGCCTTCCTCCGACCGCGCGAGCACCAGGCTGATCTGGCCGCAGCCGTTGGTGATGAAGCGCTTGACGCCGTTGAGCCGCCAGGTGCCGTCCGGCTGCTCGGTGGCCTTGAGCTGCACGTTCTGCAGGTCGCTGCCGGCCTCGGGCTCCGTGAGCGCCATGCTGCCGGTGACCTCGCCGCTGGCGAAGCGCGGCAGGTACGCCGCCTTCATCTCGTCGTCGGCGAACTTGTTGACGGTCTCGCTGATGTCCTGGAGGCCGAAGATGTTCATGAGCGCCGGGTCGGCGCGGCTGACCATCTCGATGATCATCACGCTGACGGTGACGGGGAAGTTGAGCCCGCCGTACCGGCGCGGCAGCGTGAGACCCATGAGATCTGCCTGCTTGAGGCGCTCGAGGCTCTCGACGATGCCGGGGGCGTAGCAGACCTCGCCGTGTACGAGCTCGCTGCCGGCGCGGTCGACATCCTCGGCGCGCGGCTCGATGTACTCGCCGGCGAGCTCGCCGGCGATCTCCAGCGTGCGCTCGTAGGAGTCGAGCGCGTCCTCGAGGTCACGGGGCGCGTAGGCGAAGTCGCGGGCCTGCGCGTAGTCGTCCTCGCGCAGGCGCACCACGCGCGCCAGATCGAGGCGGTGCAGCGTCTGCTTGAGGTCGGCGTTGTCGGTGTAGAAGTTGCTCACGACGCACCTCCGGCGGCCGTGGGAGCGGCTCCGCCGCCCGTGCCCTTCGTCTTGTACGCCCGGATCAGCAGCGGGATCACCTTGTGCAGGTCGCCGACCACTCCGTAGTGGGCGACGCTGAAGATCGGCGCCAGCGGGTCGGAGTCGATCGCCAGGATGCGCGCGCTCTGGTCCATGCCGGCGCGGTGCTGCACGCTGCCGCTGATGCCGCAGGCGATGTAGAGCTTGGGCCGGACGGTCGTGCCGGTCTGGCCCACCTGGTGCTCGTGGTCGATCCAGCCCGCATCCACGGCGGCGCGGCTGGCGCCGACGACGCCGCCGACCGTGCGGGCCAACTCCTCCACGAGCGCGAAGCCCTCTCGCGAGCCGACGCCGACACCTCCGGCGACGATGATGCGCGCGCCCTTGAGGTCCACCTGCTTCTCTTCCCGCACTCGCTTGACCACTGTGACGGCGCAATCGGCGTCGCTGAGCACGACGCCGTCGCGCACCGCGATCCGCTGCTTGGCGCGCGTCACCGGCACCGCGATGATGCGCCCGTCGCGCCGCCGGTCCTCCTCGGGCATGACCATGACGCCCTCTCTGACCGTTGCCATCTGCGGGCGGTGCTCGGGGCTGATGATGGTGGCGACGATGTTGCCGCCGAAGGCAGGACGGATCTGGTACAGCAGGTCCTTGTACTCGCGGCCCTTCTGGGTGTGGTCGCCGATGCGCAGATCCGTGCAGTCGGCGGTGAGGCCGGTACGCAGGGCGCTGGCCACGCGCGGGGCAAGGTCGCGGCCGGTGGTGGTGGCGCCGTAGAGGACGATCTGCGGTTCGTGCTCGCGAATCAGGCTGGTGACGACTTGCTCGTACGGCTGCGCGAGATAGTTCGAGAGGTCGGTGTGGGCGACGAAGTAGACGGTGTCGGCGCCGCGGGCCACGAGGTCGGTGGCGATGCCTTTCAAGGCGTCACCCGCCCCGACGAGCACGGCGCCGACCTGCACGCCGAGCTTGTCGGCGAGCTCGCGGGCGCGGCCGAGCAGTTCAAGACTGACCTCGGCCGCCACGCCGTCGTGCTGTTCGACGACGACCCACACGTCGTTGCGCTTCATGGGAGCGCCTCCCTCCGGGCTAGCCAAGGATGTGCTCCTCGATCAGCTCGTGCACGAGCCCGGCGATGCCGGCCTCGTCGGGCTCGACCATGCGCGCCTCGCTCTGCGCGAGCACGACGCTCTCGATCTCCTTGACGCGGGTCGGCGAACCGCGCAGGCCGAGGGCCTCGCGGTCCGCGGCCAGCGCCTCGTGGTCCCACTGGACGACGCGGGCGCGACACACGGGCTTGCCGTCGCGCCCGACCATGCACACCTCGGCCTCGTCGCTCTCGGGGTTCAGGTAGCTGTCGTCGTAGTCGGGCATGGCCTCGGCGTCGATGCCCTTGTACGTCATGACCAGCTTGACGCTCGCCGGACGTGGTTCGTTGGCCTCGCCGGTCACGGTGAGCAGGCACGGGAGTGAGCTGGTGAGCGTCTCGAAGCCGCCTTCGATGCTGCGCGTGGCGGTGATGCTGCCGGAGCCGGCTTCGCCGTCCGGCGCCGTCAGCGCGTCGATGCGGCTCACACAGGTGATCTGCGGGTAGCCGAGCTTCTCGGCCGTCTGGGGTCCGACCTGGGCCGTGTCGCCGTCGATCGCCTGCCGGCCGCACAGGACCAACTCGGCGCCGCCGAGCTTCTTCACGGCGAGCGACAGTGCGTAGCTCGTCGCAAGCGTGTCGGCGCCGGCGAAGGCGCGGTCGGTGAGCAGGATGACTTCATCGGCGCCGCGATACAGTGACTCACGCAGTACCTGCACGGCGGCCGGCGGGCCCATGGTCACCACGGTGACACGGGCGCCTTGGCGGTCCTTGAGCTTGAGCGCCTCTTCCAGCGCGTTCAAGTCTTCGGGGTTGAACACGGCCGGCAGCGCCGCCCGGTTGATCGTGCCATCCTCTTTCATCGCATCACCGGTCACGTTGGCCGTGTCCGGGACCTGCTTGACGAGGACGACGATGCGCAGCTGGGGCATGTCAGGCGTCCAGGGTCGGGGGATTGAGGGTGTGATGAACCACGTACACGAAGCCGGAAGGTTACCAGAAGGTCCCCGCGCGCGCACGTTGTGGCGGGCCGGCAACGCCCGCGAGTCGACTGGTGAGGGGGCCCCGTGGGACAATCGCACGATGGCACGGGGCCGTCATCGTCTCCTCTCCCCCTTCGCGAGCGCCGCCCTCGCTCTGCTCTTCGCGCTGGGCGCGGGGGCATGGTTGCCGGCGGCCGCGAGCGCGGCCGGAAGCTCGCCTCCCACTCGCCCGGGTCCGGTCATCCCCGCGCCTCCCGTCCTCGACGACGTCATGGGCAGAGGTGAGGGCGCTCTCTTTCCCGATCTTCCGATCGGTCTCGGGGCCCTGCCGGGGGCGCGCGAGACGGCCGCCTTCGCCGCCGGCCGCGTCGCCGTCGGCGTCGTCTTCCTCGAGAGCGACGGCAGCACGATGACGAGCAGCGAGGACTGGGCGCGCGAAGATCCAGACTATCCGGGCCGGGACCGGCGTGAGATGGTCCTGGCCGCCGTGCAGCGCGCCCTCGACTGGTGGAACGCCCGGTCGCCGGACGGCTCGCTCGAGCTCTTTCTGCCCGCGGCGAACGCCTACGGCGCGCCGCGGACCGTGAAGACCGGCTACGAGCCCATCCGCAGAGCCATCAGTTCCGGATGGGGCGGCCGCAAGGGCGTGCTCTCTGACGCCGCGTGGCGCTGGCAGGCTATGGACGCCCTCGGCTTCAAGCACGACAAGACAGACGACGAGCCGATGCCCGAGACTCTCTACGCCGACCGGCTGCGGGCAAGGAACGGTGCTGACTGGGCGTTCGTGGTGTACGTGGTCGACAGCCTCAGGGACGCCGACGGCATGTTCCGCAACGGAGTGGTCGCCTACACCGCCGACCTCTTCGGCCCCTACTGCATGCTCACGTACGACAACGACGGCTACCACTTCGCCAACTTCGACGCCGTGCTGGCGCACGAGATGGGCCACGTGTTCGGCGCGCTCGACGAGTACGCGCCGCCCTCGCCGGCATACCCGAGCCGCGGCAAGCTTCGCTCGGGGTACCTCGGCGTGATCAACGGCAACGCCGTCGTCGGCGGCAACGGCGGCGCGCACGCCTGCATCATGCTCGGGTCGAACGAGACGCTGCGGGCGTTCAGGGACGGCGATCTCTGCCGCTGGACGAGAGGCCAGACCGGCCTGCGCGACTCGGACGGGGACACGCGCCCGGACGTGGTGGACACGCGGCCGGCGTTCTCGACGAAGCTCGAGACGACCGACGAGGCGAGCGGCGCCGTGACGCTGCGCGGCGCCGTGACCGAGAGGCCGCGCAAGCGCGGCCGCATCAGCATGGGCGTGTACTTCCGGCGCGACCTCAGCATCAAGGTGCCGCGGGACGCGCGCTACCGTGTGGACGGAGGCGCCTGGCAGCCGCTCACCGCGACCGATGGCGGGTTCGACGAGCCGTCGGAGGCCTGGGCCTTGACGACCCAGCCGCTTGCAGCCGGCCACCACGTCCTCGACCTGCAGGCGACCACCGGGGAGACGGCCGGCCGCACCAGACACTTCTGGGCCGGCCCCACCCCCGTCAAGCTCGAGCTTGCCACGAACGCAGCGTTCAGCAAGACGAGGCTGACCGTCAAGCGCGGCGCGAAGGCCCGCCTCTACGCGCGCAGCACGAGTGCCGGCCTGCCGGTGGCGCGACTCGCGCCGCTCAAGCTGGTGCGCCTGGCCGACCGCAGGGTCGTGGCCAGGCTCACCACGGGCGAGAACGGCACGTGGACCGGCACCGTCAAGCCGGCACGCAGCGGCGCGTACGAGCTGCGCTTCGCCGGCGCCGGTCAGTTCCGGCCGGCTTCGCCCGTACGCGTCAGGATCGTCGTCAAGTAGGGCGGGCGGCGCGCCCTGACCCCCGGCGCACTTCAGCGAGATCCGCTTCTGCCGGATAGCCGACCGCGTGCGCTACGCGCCTGAGTGACGGTCAGGCTGGTCCCATCTCGTCGACCGGCTCGACGGACGTGCCCGGCACCCAGCCGGACATGCCGCCGTCGGTGCGGCACAGGTACCAACCGCCCACCTCGTCGAGGACGTCGAGGAACTGCTTGCGGCCCACGCTGAGCTCCGTGGAGTCGTAGTCGCGCAGCGCGACGGCGGTCTCGCCGTCCGGAGCGATGCGCAGATAGGACTCAGGCACCCAGCCGGAGCGGCCTGCTTCGTCGGTGCCCCAGATGTAGTGCGTGAACACCTGGTCCCGGTGCCCCACCCCGAGCGTGTCGCCCTCACGGAACCTGATGGGGTTGGGGTCGCTCGTCACGTGGCTCTCGACGACCCGCACGCGCCTTGGCAACGTCCGCTCGTTCATCGGTCCTCCGTCTCCTCGACGCACGACTCTCGCACCCAGCCCTGGACACCGGACGCGCTGCGGCAGAGCAGGTAGTCCTCCACCTGCTCGAGCACATCGAGCGTCTCTCCGGGGGCGACCGTCAGGTGGGTCGAGTCGTAGTCGCGGCGCGCCCTCGCGGTGCGCCCGTCGACGATCTCGACGTACTCCTCGGGCACCCAGCCGTGGTGACCGTCCTCGGTGGCGCTCCAGACGAAGGCGGGGTGTTGCTGGTTGCGATGTCCCACGAACAGGCTCTCGCCCGCACGGATGCGGATCTCCTGCACCTGCTCGCGCGCACACGCTGTGATGACCCGGACTCGCCGGTGATGAAGCTCGGTGGCCATGGTGAGATCCGTCAGGAGTCGACGGCGGCGATCTCCTCCAGGATGCGGCGAGGTACCCAGCCCTGGATGCCCCGATCGTTGCGGCACAGCCACCACTCTCCGACGACGTCCAGCACCTCGAGCTCCTCTCCCTCGAAGACGGTGAGCTGCGAGGCGTCGTAGTCCTTGGTGACGACGGCCTCGGTATCGCTCGTGTAGTCGAAGTAGGACTCGGCCATCCAGCCCGAGTGTCCTTGCTCCGGCGTGCACCAGCGCATCTCGGGGAACTGCTGGTTGCGGTGCCCGACGCCGATCACGTCGCCGGCTCGGACGCAGAGGTTGCGCACGTGGTCGCGGGGCCGTGATTCGGTGACGCGGACTCTGGTCACTCCTGTGTCCATCGCGCCATTGTAGACCTCTTGGGCACCACGGGAAACTGGCTCTGAGCAGCGGCTCCGGTGGTGCGGTATCATGGCGCCCCATGCCCGAGCAGGATCACATCTGCGTCCGTTTCGCGCCGTCGCCCACTGGCTACCTGCACCTGGGGAGTGCGCGTACCGGGCTCTACAACTACATCTTCGCCCGTCGGCATGAGGGCACGTTAATCCTCCGTATTGAGGACACGGATCTCAGCAGGAGTACCGACGAGGCGATCGTGCAGATCATCGCCTCCATGAAGGAGATGGGCCTGCACTGGGACGAGGGACCGGGCGCCCCGGGCCGGCACGGTCCGTACCGGCAGACCGAGCGCAACGGCATCTACCAGGAGTACGTGCGGACGCTGCTCGAGTCGGGCCATCTCTACCCCTGCTTCTGCACGCCCGAGGAGCTGGAGGCCGAGCGCGCGGCCGCGCAGGCTGAGGGCCGCGGCTGGGTGTACTCCGGCAGGTGCCGCGGCCTCGCCGCCGACGAAGTGGCGCGGCGTCAGGCGGCCGGAGAGCCCTACACTTTGCGAGTGCGTATGCCCGAAGGCCGCACCGTGTTCCACGACATCCTGCGCGGCGACGTGGCGTTCGAGAACGACACCATGGGCGACTTCATCGTCGTGCGCTCGGACGGGTCCATCACCTACAACCTCGCCGTCGTGGTGGACGACGTCACCATGGAGATCAGCCACGTCATCCGCGGCGACGACCACATCAGCAACACGCCCAAGCAGGTCGTGATCTACCAGGCGCTCGGAGTCGAGGTGCCCGAGTTCCTGCACATGCCGCTGCTCTTCGGCACCGACAAGAAGAAGCTCTCAAAGAGACACGGCGCGACCAAGCTGGAGCAGCTTACCGCCGAGGGGTTCCTCGTCGAGGTGGTGCGCAACTACCTGTGCTTTCTCAGTGCCGAGTTCGACGAGAGTATGATCACCTGGTCGCTGGACGACCTCGTGGCGCACTTCGACGTCACGAAGCTCGGCACCAGCCCCAGCATCTTCGACCCCGAGAAGCTGCGCTGGATGAACGGCCGGTACCTGCGTGCGATGACCGACGAGTGGCTCGGCGGCCGGCTCGTCGAGTACCTCACGCGCGTCG
>DAIQNY010000145.1:0-8748 GCA_036788155.1 Actinomycetota bacterium
CGAGCTCGCGCGCCGCGACGTCCAGCTCGCCGACATGATCGAGCCGCTCTACGGCTTCGCCTTCTCGCCGACGATCGTCCACAGCAACAGCGTCGCCGTGAACGTCTATCCCACGCGCGTGGAAGTGAGCGTGGACTGCCGCATGCTCGCCGGCCACGACAAGCAGGAGGTGCTCACCGAGGTTCGCACCGCGCTGGACGGGGTGGAGGCCGACTGGGACCTCGAGTGGGTCGGCCCCGTCACCAAGGGCAACTTCTCGCCCTATCCGTCACCGCTCGCCGACGCGATCCGCGTCGTGCTCGAGCGGCACGTGCCCGACGCCGAACTCGCCCACAGCCACTCGGTCGGGTTCACGGACTCCAACTGGTTCCGCGCCGCCTACCCGGACACCATCGCCTACAACTTCTCGCCGCATCTCGTGGAGGGATACGACGAGGTCACCACGCGCTACCACAACGTGGACGAGCGCATCCACATCCGCGACCTGGCCTTCCAGGCCCTGTTCGCGGAACGGGTCGCGCTCGAGCTGCTCGCGTAGGGCGGCGGACTGCTCTCCCCGGACATGGGGCGGCGAGCACGCGCGTGAGGGCGCCTACTCCACCGGCCAATCGATCTCGGTCATCAACTGCTCGGGCGGGACGGAGTCCGGGTCGTTGAGGTAGACCTCGCGCATCTTGCCGGCCGGCGTGCGCCCGTTGTCCGTCATCCATTTCTGCAGCGCGACGTAGGCCGCCCCGATCTGGTTGTAGGGGCCCACGTGCACCGTGGAGGCAACAGTCCCGCCGGGGATCTCCTCCACTGCAACGTCGCCGCCGCCCTGGGCGCCGGGCACGACCGGCATGCAGACCGCGATCTCGAACTCGCCCTCGCAATCCTCCGGATAGAGGATGAACGGCGGGCCGGCCCAGGCGGCGCCGGTCTGGCCGGCGTGCCGGACGAGCACGCCGAACGCGGCGCCGATGCGGTCGCCCATCGTCTGCATGGTCACCGGCGTCCGGTGCGTGAGCGCGAGTTGTGGCGCAAGCTGCTTCTCGCTGATGTCGTACTCCATTGGTCCCCCTCCTCGGTGGTCGCGCGAGCACAGGTCAGGATATCGCCGCCCGTCACAGGACGGGAAGACGCGGCGACGTTGCCGGGCTCTCAGGGCGCGAGCGCGAGCACCACCGCCACGCTCACGACCATGATCACGACCTGGATGGAGATCCCCCAGGCCGGACCTGACCTGCCGTGGGGGAAGCTGTCCCAGTGGCTGGGGAAGACCTTGCGCCCCTTCTCCCCGCGTGCGACCCAGATGAGAACGTCCCAGTCCGGCGCGCCGGAGAGCAGACCCATGAACGCGATCCACCAGGGATAGCCGAGCAGCAGCCAGGCGATCCAGAAGGCGGCGAACGAGGCGACGAAATCGGTGACGCCGAAGACCACGGGATGGCGCGTGACGGTGTAGTCCCAGTGCGGGATGAGGTCCATGACCACGTGAGAGAGGACGACGAGGACGGCGATGAGCCACCACGGCCCGCCGAGCGCGGCGGCGATGCCGAGGCCGGCGAGGACGTGTGTCGTGACCCACATGGCGCGAGCCTACACGACCGGAGAGTCTCGCGGTGCGCCGCATGGGGTACTATGGGCACAGCGAACCGGGAGGAGGGACCCTTTGTTCAAGAAGCTGATCATCGTCATGCTGCTCATCCTCGTCGGCGTCGGTGCGTACTTCGCCTGGAAGATGCTGAAGGGCGACGGCGGTTGCTGCGGCTGGGGCGGCGACAACACCGACCCGTGGAGCAGCTACACCCCGCCCGCCGAGGAGACCGCCACCACCTGAGCCGGGCACTGACGTCGGCGCCGGGAGGCGGTGCGAGGCACCGCCGCCTCCCGGCGCCGCCGCGCGTACGCCGGCGCTCCGCGCACGCCGCGGTCGAGGTTCGGGCTTGCCGGGCCCCGGCAAGAACTCATCCAGCAGGCCCGGGATGCGACGGCTGCGTCCGTCGGTGAAGGAGGAGCGATGAGCAGTGCCCGAGGGGCTGAGGCGGGGCGGCGCGCGCCGCGCCACGCGGACAGCCATGAGCTGATCCGCGTGCAGGGCGCGCGCGAGAACAACCTCAAGGACGTCAGCGTCGAGATCCCGAAGCGCCGGCTGACGGTGTTCACCGGCGTCTCCGGCTCGGGCAAGAGCTCCCTCGTGTTCGACACGATCGCCGCCGAATCGCGGCGCCTCATCAACGAGACCTACAGCGCCTTCGTGCAGGGGTTCATGCCGACGCTGGCGCGACCCGAGGTCGATGCCCTCGACGGCCTCACCACGGCGATCATCGTTGACCAGGAGCGCATGGGCGCGAACCCGCGCTCCACCGTCGGCACGGCCACAGACGCCGGCGCCATGCTGCGCATCCTCTTCAGCCGGCTCGGCGAGCCGCACATCGGCTCGCCCAACGCATTCTCGTTCAACGTCCCTTCGGTCAAGGCCGGCGGCGCGATCACCGTCGAGCGCGGACCCGGCAAGACGAGGGCCGAGAAGGTGAGCTTCAGTCGCCTCGGCGGCATGTGCCCGCGCTGCGAGGGCATGGGGTCGGTCACCGACTTCGACCTGACGGCGCTCTACGACGAGAGCAAGTCGCTGAACGAGGGCGCCCTCACCGTCCCGGGCTACAGCATGGAGGGCTGGTACGGGCGCATCTTCCGCGGCAGCGGCTTCTTCGACCCGGACAAGCCGATCCGCAAGTACTCCAAGAGGGAACTGCACGACCTGCTGTACAAGGAGCCGACCCGGATCAAGGTCGAGGGGATCAACCTCACCTACGAGGGGCTCATCCCACGCATCCAGAAGTCGATGCTGTCCAAGGACGTCGATGCGCTGCAGCCGCACCTCCGCACCTTCGTGGAGCGAGCGGTGACGTTCACCACCTGCCCTGAGTGCGGCGGCACCCGCCTGAGCGAGGATGCCCGGTCGTCGCGGATCGACGGGATGAACATCGCCGACGTGAGCGCCATGCAGATCAGCGATCTCGCGGGCTGGATCGACGGCCTCGACGGACCGTCGGTGGCGCCGCTCGTCGGTGGGCTGCGCCACCTGCTCGATTCCTTCGTCGAGATCGGCCTCGGATATCTCTCGCTCGACCGGCCGGCCGGGACGCTGTCGGGCGGCGAGGCACAGCGGACCAGGATGGTCCGCCACCTGGGCTCGCCGCTCACCGACGTCACCTACGTGTTCGACGAACCGACGGCCGGACTGCACCCGCACGACGTCCGGCGGATGAACGAGTTGCTCCTGCGGCTGCGCGACAAGGGCAACACCGTGCTGGTCGTCGAGCACGACCCGGAGGTGATCGCCATCGCCGACTACGTCGTCGACCTCGGCCCCGGCGCCGGCGCCGGCGGCGGCGAGGTCGTGTTCGAGGGCACCGTCGACGGGTTGCGGGCCGGCGGCACGCTCACCGGACGGCACCTCGACGACAAGGCGGCGCTCAAGCCGTCCGTGCGGTCGCCCTCCGGGGCGCTCGAGGTGCGCGGCGCGTCGGACCATAACCTGCGGGACGTGGACGTGGACATCCCGTTGGGCGTGCTCGTCGTGGTGACCGGTGTCGCCGGATCGGGCAAGAGCTCCCTGCTCCAGGGCTCCGTGGCGGGCCGGGCAGGCGTGGTATCGGTCGACCAGGCGCCGATCCGCGGCTCGCGACGCAGCAACCCGGCGACGTACACGGGGCTGCTCGACCCGGTCCGCAAGGCGTTCGCCAAGGCCAACGGGGTGAAGCCGGCCCTGTTCAGCGCCAACTCGGAGGGCGCCTGCCCCGTCTGCAAGGGGGCAGGCGTCGTCTACACGGACCTCGCCATGATGGCCGGCGTCGCCGTCACCTGCGAGGAGTGCGGCGGCAAGCGGTTCCAGGCATCGGTGCTTGAGTACCGCCTCGGCGGCTGCGACATCAGCGAGGTGCTCGCGATGCCGGTGGACGAGGCGCGGGAATTCTTCGGCGGCGGCGAGGCACGCACGCCTGCGGCGCTCGCCGTGCTGGAGCGGCTGGCGGACGTCGGGCTCGGGTACCTCACCCTGGGCCAGCCGCTCACTACGCTGTCGGGCGGCGAGCGGCAGCGGCTCAAGCTCGCCACGCGCATGGGTGAGAAGGGCGGTGTCTACGTGCTCGACGAGCCGACCACCGGCCTGCACCTCGCCGACGTGGAGCAGCTGCTCGGTCTGCTTGACCGGCTGGTGGACGCAGGCAAGTCGGTCGTCGTCATCGAGCACCACCTGGCCGTGATGGCGCACGCCGACTGGATCATCGACCTCGGGCCCGGCGCCGGCCACGACGGCGGGCGGGTCGTCTTCGAGGGTCCGCCCGCCGACCTTGTCGCCGCCCGCTCGACCCTCACCGGGGACCACCTCGCGGACTACGTCGGCGCCTGACGCCCGTACTCGCTGGGGCCCCGCCCGCCCGGGCGGGGCCTCACATCCGCAGGAGCGCGAACAGCGCGGACGCCGCCACCACGATGACACCGATGAGTACGACCGCGCGTATCGTGTGAAGGTGCCGCATCCGTCCGTCCTCACACCAGGTTGAACCGTTCGCTGGCGATCCGCTCGGGGGGCACTCCGGCGCGCAGCAGCTTCTGCTCGATGTCGTCCATCATGGGGGTCGGACCACAGATGAAGTAGCGGTGGTCCGCCCTTTCTCCCTCCACGTACTCGAGCAGCAGCTCGTAACTGATGCGTCCGCTCGGCCCCTGCCAGCCTTCGTGGGGCTCGCCGAGCACGTACACGACCTCGAGATCGAGCCGTGTGGCGATGTCGTCTATGTCCTCCCTGAAGGTCAGATCGTCGTAGGTTGCGCTCGCGTAGAGCAGAAGGTGCTCGCGCCCGTCCCGCCTGTCGTCGAGACTGCGCAGCATGCTCATGATCGGCGTGATGCCGACGCCTCCCGCTACGAAGACGTACCCCGGCCCTTCGTAGCGGTCGATCGTGAAGGCTCCGTGCGGACCCTCGAGGTACGCATGGGCGCCCACAGGGATGTCACCCACGCTCGAGGTGAAATCCCCGAGCTCCTTGATGGTCATCGCCACCTTGTCCCGTTGGTAGGCGCTCGAGGAGAAGGAGAACGGGTGGTCCTCGAGCAGCAGGGGCGTGCGGTCGAGCGTGAGCCAGGCGAACTGGCCCGGCGAGAAGCGCATCGCCCTGTGGTTCACGGGCTCGAACACGAGGGTGTGCGCGCTGCCGCGCTCCGGACGGACCTCGCTGACCCTGTACGGGCGACGCTTGAGGAGGTGCGGTCGCACGAGGCGCACGTAGATGAGCACCAGGACGACCGTGCCGATCAGCAGCACCCACAGTACCCGCTTCCACGGAAGGTCGATGTACCACCCCACGAGCTGGACGTGGATCAGCGCGAGCACGAGTGCGCCCACGGCCAGCAGCCCGTGCGTCAGCCGCCAGGTCTCGTATCCCAGCCCAAAGCGTCGCCGCCAGAACGAGAGGCTCACGAGGACGAGCATGGCGACGAGCGCGGCGACCGCGGCCCTCGCCCGCCAGGGTGCCTCGACGACGTTCAGCAACCTCACCGTCTCCGGCCGCGTCACGAACAGGATGACCGGGTGGGCGACGACGAGGCCGACGACGAGCAGGGATATCTGACGGTGGAAGCGCAGCAGGATGTCGATGCCATAGGGTGCGGCCACGCCACGGAACCTCGCCGTGATCAGGAACTGAAGGCTGAGCATGGACAGCCCGACGAATCCCAGGGCGACCGAGAACTCGGTCCAGAACTCACGCCGGGGATGGTCGCGGTAGATGAACGCGACGGAGAGCGGCGCGAGCGTCACGGCGAGGTAGAGAACCAGCCAGAACAGTGAACCGAGGAAGCGCCGCAGTGGGGTGTCCAGGCTCGCCATGGCTGCACCCTACACGATGAGGCATGGAACCGGTGTTCGTGGTGAAGAGAGGGGCCGCGAACCGCGATGGCGCGCGCCTGGGGCTGTTGAATGCGAGTCAACGTGCCTCTTGCGCCGTCCTGTCCCATGCGCTACTGTATCCGTAGCGCGCTACTGTTTCGGTAGCGTGGAACGCGAGCAGAGGAGAAGAAGCCATGCCGGTCATCGAGATCACCATCACCAACAGCAGCGAGGAGACCAAGAGGGCACTCATAGAACGTCTGACCGCCGACGCCATCGAGATCACCCAGATCCCGGCGTCCGAGTTCTTCGTCCTGATCCACGAGCTCGAGCGCGAGAACATAGGGCGCGCGGGCAGGACGTGCGCGGACATCATGGCCGAGATGGGGAGATAGGGCGCCTCATGGCCATCCCGAAGCCCGGCAAGGCCGTCCGGGGATCGACGACCGGAGCGCCGATCATGGCGCTCTTCGACCTCCTCGGACGGCGCTGGGCCATGGGCATCGTCTGGAATCTCTCGGCAGGGCCGGCCACCTTCAGGGCCCTGCAGGGCCTGCAGGGCCGCACCAGCGGGACGATCTCGCCCACGACCCTGAACGCCCGCCTCAAGGACCTGCAGGAGGCCCACCTCGTGAAGAGGACGCTCGACGGCTACGAGCTCACGGAGCTCGGTCGCGAGCTGTTCGCGCTCATCGAGCCGCTGGATGCCTACTCCCTGAGATGGGCGAGGGGGTTCGAGCAGACGTGATCGTCAGCGTGACGGGGTCGCCGGGCCAGAGTTCGTTTTGGTCGCCGGCAAGCACCTCTCGGCGTGGCACACATCGGCACCTGGCGCACGATGGCGCGCGCCGACAGGAGCCTCCTCGCCGTCGCGGGTGGGCGCCTGTCTGCGGCCGCCTTCGGGTCAGCCGATCCGCTGAGCCAGGGCCACGATGATGCCCTCTGGGCCGCGCACATAGGCCATGCGCCAGATGCGCTCATACTCGCCAATGCCGCCGACCAGGCCGTAGCCGGCCGCCGCCAGACGGTCGACCACCGCCTGGAGGTCATCCACTTCGAAGGCGACGCTGCGCAGCCCCAGCTCGTTGGCCATCGCGTCGGGCGATCCCGGTCCGTGGTTGGGCCGCACGAAGCTCGAGAGCTCCACCGCGGTCCCTCCGCCGGGCAGCCTGAGCATGACGATCTCGGTGCGGGCGTCCGGAATGCCGGTGACGGTGTCGATGAACTCGCCTTCGACGAACGTCCTGCCCTCGATCTCGAGACCCAGCCCGACGAAGAACGCCGTCGCGGCGTCGAGGTCCGCGACTGTGATCCCGACGTGGTCGAAGCTCCCGACGGTCGGCGTGCGTGCGGGTTTCTCTCCCATGCCTGCAGTCTGCCCACCGGCCGGGGACTTCAGTAGAATCGGGCCAGAAGGAGAGACGAGATCCTCGTCGATCACGAAGTCGCGCTCGTGCGCTGCTATCGGGTCGCCATGGATGAAGCAGACTGTGCGGGATGCGGTCGCTGCGTAAGGGAAGGAATTCGAAAATGACCCGTGCATATGGCGGTCCCGGCAGGTATATCCAGCGACCGGGTGCGCTTTTCGGCCTTCCCGAGCATCTTCGGAGGCTGGGAAGCCACGTTCTTCTGTTGATTGATCCGTTCTTCTTTGGCGACTTCGCGGATCCGCTGAGGCGTGAACTGGAGGAGGCGGGACTCTCCGGATGCGCGGTGCAGTTCGAAGGAGAATGCACGCTGGCCGAGATCGCTCGCGTCTCCGAGATCGCGCGGCGTGAACGAAGCGACATTCTGGTGGGTGTGGGCGGTGGAAAGACGGCCGACACCGCCAAAGCCGCAGCGGTCGCCGTGGATGCACGGATCGTGATCGCGCCGACGATCGCGTCCACAGACGCGCCCTGCAGTGCTCTCGCCATTCACTACACGCCAGAAGGCAAGTACGAAGGTTCCGCGTACTTGCCGCGTAACCCAGACCTGGTCGTCGTCGACACGGACATCGTGGCAAGAGCGCCCGCGCGGTTCCTCGTGGCCGGCATGGGTGACGCTCTGTCGACCTGGTTCGAAGCGCGGTCGAATCTGGAGTCGAGAACAGACAACTACGTAAGCGGCGGATTCCCTCCCACCGCCGCCGGCATCGCGATCGCCAAGGCGTGCCACGACGTCCTGATGCGGGACGGACTCAAGGCGAAGATGGCGGCGGAAGCAGGGCTCTGCACGACAGCTGTTGAGAACATCATCGAGGCAAACACACTTCTGAGCAGTATCGGATTCGAGAACTGCGGCTGTTCGGCCGCACATGCCATCCACGACGGGCTGACGGTTCTCGACCAGACACATGGGATGCTGCATGGCGAGAAGGTGGCCTTCGGAACGTTGTGCTTGCTGATGCTCGAGAACCGGCCCCTCCGCGAGATTCGGGAGACGATCGTCTTCTGTCAGGAGCTCGGGTTGCCGTCCACATTGCATGACCTCGGTCTGACGGGGGACATGCGACGGTTCAGCGACCAGATCGCTGAAGCTTCGCTGGCTGAGGGGCAAGCCAGCTTCGCTTGTCCGGTCCGCCTCTCCACGCGGCTGGTGAGTGACTCGATCCTCGCGCTGGATGAGATGTCCAGCGCCGTCTCGGCGGGCACTGGCGCCTCTTCTATGGGACCCGGTGAGCTTGTAGAACGTTAGCCTCCTTAGCTGAGGGCCTTGGTCGTCGTTGCCCGGCTCCGGATGTGCTTGCCCGCCTCGAGGTCATGTCCGACCACCGAAGGCCGGCGAGCTCGCAGCGCCGCAGCTGGGGAGAGGTCGGGAAACGGCGCTGTTACACTGCACACTGGCGGAGGGGGTGGGATTCGAACCCACGAACGAGTCGCCCCGTTGGCGGTTTTC
>DAIQNY010000146.1:0-8714 GCA_036788155.1 Actinomycetota bacterium
AATGTGTCGACTGACCATTTGGAGATCGTCGCCACCTGGACACACGCCGTTGTTAGCAAGTTTTACGTCTTCCGCTATCTGACCAAGTACACGGTCTTCCTGACCAGCGGCGGCTCGCCGAACAAAGCCTACGGCGTCCTCGGCCTGGCCGACCCGCTAGAGGAAGTCATCGGTCCCTATCTGCCGAGACTGATCGAGACGGTCCTGCTGCCCTTCACGGGACTGTCGAGTCGCGGCGCGGGTGCCCGGCCGGGCTGCTGCTGACTCTGTACTTCCAGCCGGTCGGCGCAGGCCTCGGCCGTCAGCTCGAGCGCCAGGAACACGTCGACGATCTCGGGATCGAACTGCGAACCGCGGCCGTCGGTCAGTTCAGCGACGGCGACCTCGTGCGGCAGCGCCGCCCGGTAGGGCCGATCCGAGGTCATCGCATCGTAGACGTCGGCGACCGCAATGATGCGCGCCCCGAGCGGGATCGCCTCGCCGGCGAGACCGTCCGGGTAACCGCTCCCGTCCCAGCGCTCGTGATGGCCGCGGATGATGGCCGCGCCCTCACGGTACATGCTGAACTGCACGGCAAGCTCTGCCCCGGCCGCGGCATGCGTGTTGACCTCACGGCGCTCGTCCTCGGTGAGCGGCCCTGCCTTGAAGAGGATGCGGTTGTCGATGGAGATCTTGCCGAGGTCGTGCACCTGTGCCGCCGAGACGATGAGCTCGAGCTGTTCTTCGGGGAGCTTGAGCTGCCGCGCCATGTGGCGCGCGTAGCCCGCGACACGGACCGAATGCTCGAAGGTGTAGGGGTCTCTTCGCTCGAGCGAGTTGGCGAGCGCGACGAGCGCGTTCTGCGTCTCGGTGCGCAACTTGGCGTAGAGCCCGAAGCCCTTGTAGAAGACCCAGACCAGGAGCGGGAAATAGAGGAGAGACCATGGGCTCTGTGCGTAGGCGCTGGCAAGGAGGGCGCCGAGCGGGGCCATCGCCAGATAGAGGACGCCGCCCTGTTGCATAGCCCGGGTCCATGCCTTGATGAAGCCGAAGCCAAAGAGCGCCCAGACGCCGCTGACGAGCGCGCTGTTGCAGAGCAAGAAGACCAGCGCCGCGGCGGCGTAGGCGGGTGCGCTCGTGACGAGTGCGTAGCTGTCGTTGCTCTGAAGAGCGCTGAAGACAAGGCCGGCGAGGCCGCCGGCCACGGCGAATTGGCCGGCGTTGAACGCCGTCTTGAAGACGCCCTTCCGCCGGATCGCAGCGTCGGCAATGATGCTCCCGCCCGCCGCAACCAAGGCACCGAAGCATGGGCCGAAGAGGACGGCGGCGGCGAAACTGGCCACGAAGCACAGCGACACCTCGCCTTCGAGCGAGACGGGCACTCTGAGCGAGTCGGCGAGCGCAATGAGGGCAACGAACAGCAGAAGTGTGGGGACTCTGTCCGCAGTGAGTGTGGGCAGGGTGACGAGGATGAGCGCCGCGCCTGCAGTGTTCACCGCGACGATGTATGGAAGCAGCCACCGACTGGCGTGCGACGGTGGGCCGGAGCCTGCCGCGCCGTACCTCATTCCTGAGCCGTGCTGACCGCGTGGATGTGAAAGCGCCATCTTCCGCCTATCTACTGCGCCCCGCCGCATCGTCCTGCCTGGGCGCGGCGCAGCCCTGCCCGCTGCGTCAGGTATCGGCCCCTCCACACCGGGGCTTGAGGGAAGCCGCTCACAAGGTTCCCGCCGAGGCGGGCCTCTCCTATAATGCGATGCAGGAGTCGCCGCTTCCCTCGACCGCCCCGAGGTGCATGATCGAGTATCACAGCGTACGAGCGTTCGGCCGAGAGGAGCCTCGCATCGAGCTGATCGAGGCGATGCTGCGCTCGGTGCTCACGCTGGTGGAGCTCGAGTACGAGGGCGAGCCCGTCGACGTGGACGGCTTCCGTCTGCGGGACCTCGAGGCGTGGCGCACGGCTCATGACTCCTCGCTGGCGGAGAACCTGGGCTCGCTCTCGACGGTCTGCAACTGCCACTGCCGCTTCTGCTACGAGGACGGCAACCCGCCCGGGCTCTTCGAGCGCGAGCCGCCGTTCGTCAGCCTCGAGGAGGCCGAGACCCGGCGCCGCTACCTCCACGACGGCAAGGGTCTGCCGCGGGAGTCCAAGGGCTTCTTCGAGCCGCTCGCCAACCCGCACTTCCTCGAGCTCCTCGAGCTCGCCCGCGAGCAGGACCCGGAGGGACTCATCGATGTGACCACGAACGGCGCGGGGCTCAGCGAGCAGCTCATCGACCGGCTTGCCGCCCTGGCGCCGATCTACGTGAACGTCTCGCTGATCTCCTCTCACGTGGACCTGCGCCGCACCGTCATGGCGGACCGGCTGTCCGGCCAGGCGATCCGCGCCATCGAGCTCCTGCGTGAGCGGGAGATCCCCTTCATGGGCACGCTCGTGCCCTGGCCCGACCAGGGGCTCGATGACGTCGCCGCTACGCTCGCGTACCTCGACCGCCACGAGGCCCGGTTCATCCGCGTCTCCATGCCAGGGCTCTCCCGGCACCACCGTCGCTACAGCCCGGGGAACCTCGACGAATGGCTTCCCAAGGTACGCGAGCGCGTGCTCGCCGCCCGCGAGGGTCTGGCGACACCGGTCCTCATCAGCCCCTGGGCGCACGTCACCAGCTCGATCGACCCCGTCGTCGAGGGCGTCGTGCGTGCTTCCCCCGCGGCCGAGGCCGGCGTCGAGACCGGAGACCGCATCATGGAGGTGGACGGCAAGCGGGTGGTCTCGCGCTCGCACGCCGAGAGCCTGCTCGAGCGAGCCATGCCCGGAGGAGTCGTCCAGATGAGTCTGAGGCGAGGGGCCGAGACCATCACGACGGTCCTCCGCGAACCGGCGGTGGGCATCGACGCCTACCCTTACCGACCCCGGGACTACACGCGCCTCGACTTCCCCGGCATGCACTTCGGCATCGTCCTCCCGGGCAGCTTCCATCTGCAGTACCTGAAGCAGATCCGCGCCGCCATCGAGGAACGCGGGGCACGGCACGCACTGGTCCTCACCTCGCATCTCCTCCACGACCTGGTCGCGGAGCTCACTTCCCAGGTGCCGTTGTCGAACGGCGCCGACATCGAACTGCTGGTGCCCAAGAACAGGTACTTCGGTGGCGACGTGACCGTGGGCGACCTGTGGGTGCTGGAGGACGTCGCCGCGGCGGTGCGCGAGCACTGTCGCAGCCACCGCGCGCCGGACCTCATCATCCTTCCAAGCTCGTTCCTCTCCCGCTGGCACCGAGACCTGCTCGGCGTCCCCTACACGGAACTCGAACGCTCGCTGGGCACCCCGGTCGCTCTCGTGGCGTGCGAGCGGATCCTCCTCTAGCCATCATGGACGACCAGCAGCACGCGGACTACGTCTGGCACTTCAAGCTGTCGGACCCTGAGTCGGGAGGCGGTGAGGACGCCCTGACGCACATGGTGCAGGAGCAGGTGACGGCCCTGCTGCGCTGCATCGTGTTCACCAGGGACGGCGAAGATGTGAGTGTGACGGGCTTCCGCTTCCTCGACTCGCCCGGGACGGACCACATCCTGCCCGCGGCACTGCCGGACCACGACGCCGAGTCGTCCTGAGCGGCTGCGCATTGACTCGCCGTCCGCTCTCGTCCTAAGCTGTTCGTTGTCAGCTCAGCAACGCGACTCATGGAGCGGCGCGATGGGACAGGATGAAGTTCGGGACCTTCTGACATTGGCGGACATCGAAGAGGCGGACGAGGTCGGCGGCAGCGTCATCCCCGATCCGCTGGGGTTCAGGTGGGGCATGCCTCTGGGCTGACCGCGGTTTCGTCATCGAATGACACACGGGCCTCGGACCGTCACCAGTGACGATCCGAGGCCTTCTCTTTGCCCTCGCCGGCGACTCGCCGTGAGAGGACGTACGACCGCAAGCGGACTCGAAAGCAGGGGAAACCGGCGGAAGGGACTGGTGGGCGCACCTGGATTCGAACCAGGGTCCTCTTCGTTATCAGGGCAACGAGGGTCTTCCCGCGTGCTCCTTCCCAGTGCAGAGCCTATCAGCCGGTGAGGCGGCCGGGCGTGGCCGAACGGCTGGATGCGGCCGGTTCAGGGTCTGACTGCATTCGGCCGGTGACGGGTGTGGCACCAGCGCGGGAACAGCACTCGTCGTCCTCAGCAGGCCATCATCATTCATACTGCGTAAAGCCTTGGGAGCGAGCCTCGAGTATCACGGCAAGCTAAATGACCAACGTCCCCCATATGCGATCGATGAAAGAAGAGCCTCGCGAAAGCCGTGAGGACCTCTCCCGAGCGCAAGCTATGGGGCAGATAGGGAGCTGGCGACTGGACGTCAGCACGGACGTCCTCACCTGGTCTGACGAGAACTATCGGATCTTCGAACTGCCTGTTGGCGCAGCACTGACGTATGAGACGTTCCTGTCGCTCGTGCATCCCGATGACCGTGAGTTCGTCGATCATCAGTGGACGGCTGGTCTGCAGGGTAAGCCCTATGACATCGAGCATCGCCTGCTCGTGGATGGACGAGTGAAGTGGGTACGCGAAAAGGCCTTCCTCGAGCACGACGAAGAGGGCAACCTCCTCGGCGGTTTAGGAATCACGCAGGACGTGACCAGCCGCAAGGTGACGGAAGACACGCTGCGCGAGTCCGAGGAGCGCTTCCGGACCCTCGCCAACGACTCACCCTTCATCATCTGGCTTCACGACGCCGATGGCGAACTCATCTTCGTCAACCAAACGTATCTCGAGTTCTTCGCCGTAGAGATGACGGAGGTCCTGGGCGGAGGCTGGCAGCCGCTCGTACACCCTGAGGACCGTGAGCAGTACGTCGACGCCTTCGCCTCCGCCATGCGTGAACGGAAGGCGTTCCACTCTGAAGCGCGTGTGCGAAACGCGAAAGGCGAATGGCGCTGGGTCGATTCTCACGGCTCGCCACGCTTCTCCTCCTCCGGACAGTTCCTCGGCATGGTGGGCAGTAGCCCAGATGTCACGGAGCGCCGGGCAGCTGAGGAGGAGCTCCTGCGAGCTGAAGGAGCGAAGCGGGCAGAAGAGGAGCGGCTTCGTTTGGCTCATGACCTGCATGACTCGGTGACGCAGTCGTTGTTTGCGGCCACGCTCAAGGCCGAGGCCCTGGCTGAGGCGACGGACCTCGCTCAGGCACATCTGCTCGCGGCAGAGGTCCGGCGGCTTGATCGCGGCGCACTGGCGCAGATGCGCACGCTGCTGCTCGAACTACGCGGCGATCCGGTAGAGGCGGTGTCGATGCCTAGGTTGCTCACGAACCTTGTGGAGGCGGCGGAAGGCAGCGCCAGCGTGAAGGTGCGACTCTCAATCGACGGGGAGTGCACACTGCCCCCTGAAGTTCACCAGGCTGCCTACCGGATCACTCAGGAAGCCCTCAACAACGTCATACGACACGCGAATGCCCACAACGCCCGGGTTGAGCTCAAGGTCGGACCTTCGCAGGCTCGCCTCCGCATCGAAGACGATGGCCGCGGCTTCGACACCGCCTGCGTCGACGGCAGCCACTTCGGGCTGAAGTCCATGAAGGGACGCACAGACCAGTCGGGAGGGCGTTTCACGGTGAGAAGCGCCGAAGGCGGTGGAACAGTGATCACCGTGGAGTGGCGCTTCGGTGAACCGTGCGCCGGCGCATCGGCAGGCGGTTGACGCTCCCTCCCCGGGCTCGCTACACTCCAAGGCCCCTGCGGGCGCATAGCTCAGTCGGTTAGAGCGCTTCTCTGATAAGGAAGAGGTCCGTGGTTCGAATCCACGTGCGCCCACCAGCATTTGCAGGTATTTTCTCCTCTCGCTCCCTCCTCGCCTCGGGCTGCTGTTGCCGAACTGTTGCCGAAGCACCCTCTCGGCGAGCCTGCCGGCTGCCGTCCGAGGCCCTCGTCACACTGTGTCGGCGGCATCAGGAAGGGGAGCGAGATGGGCATCAGGAAGCGCGGCAAGACGTGGCTCGTGACGGTCGAGCTCGGGATGGACGAACGCGGCGTGCGGCGCCGCAAGTGCGTCTCCTGCAAGACCGAGGGTGAGGCGAAGGGCGTCGAGGCGACGATCCTTGCCGAGGTCTACTCCGGCACCTATGTGGAGCCCTCGACGCAGACTGTCGCCGACTTCCTCGACGAGTGGCGCGCACACGCCGGCCGTGGCCGCTCGCAGCGGACGCGCGATCAGTACCGCATCATCTGCGACAGACACCTCAAGCCGGCGCTGGGTCGCCTCCGGCTGGCGCAGCTGCGACCCCTCCACATCGAGAAGTTCATGACCGCGCAGGTCGAGGAGAAGGGGCTCGCCCAGGCGACCGTCGACAAGCACTTCTGGGTCCTGCACAAGGCTCTCGACCGCGCCGTCGCCTGGGGCAAGCTGCCACGGAACCCCGCGGACCAGGTGGAGAAGCCCGGCGCGCAGGACGCGAGCGTGCGCAGCTTTGACGTCGAGGAGCAGACGGCCATCCTCGGGCGGGCGGCCGGCACCTGGCTGTACGGGCCGATCCTCGTCGCCCTGGCGACCGGCATGCGGCGCGGAGAGATCGTGGCACTCCGCTGGCGCGACATCGACCTCGATCAGCGGGTGGTCGCCGTGCGCGGCTCAGTCGAGGAATCGAGCTCCGGAGTGTCGATGGGGAGGACCAAGACCGAGGCCTCGATGCGCCGGGTGCGCATCCCCGACAGCGTCGCAGCTTTCCTCGCCGACCACCGACAGAAGCAGCGCATCCTGGCGCGAGCCGTCTCGACCTACCGCGACCACGGGCTCGTGTTCCCACGCGACGACGGTGACATGAAGCGTCCGAGCGTCGTCACCGGTCAGTTCAAGGAGCTTTGCGTCGCCGTCGGTCTCTCGGACGGGCATTTCCACTGCCTGCGACACACGTTCGCGACTGAGATGCTGCGCGCCGGCGTGCCCGTGAAGGTGGTCTCCGAGATGCTTGGGCACCGCACGATCGCGATCACGCTGCGCACCTACGCGCACGTGCTCGAGGACATGCAGGCCGCGGCGGCGGTGCAGGCAGGGACGCTACTCGAGCGAGCCCGGGCGATCAATGCTTGATGCCTCACGAGTGAGGAGGACCGCGGGTCGCCGCCGCGAACATCACCCACATCGGACCAACGCCCGGGGCTTGTCAAACCCCCCTGCGTTGCCGATAGTATAGGTGATCATCCCCAAGGGGCTACGGCTTCTTGGACCCTCCGGGGCTGCGGCCCCGGAGTCATTTAAGGGGCCGTGATGGGCAAGCAGGTCGCATTCCTTGTCGACGGATTCAACCTGTATCACTCTGTCCGCGATCTCGAGCGAGACTACGGCGGACGCTATCACTGGTTGAACATCAAGCAGCTCTGCCACTCGCATCTCGCTCCTCTCGGTCCAGACGCGCATGGCGCTGGCGTCTACTACTTCTCGGCGTTCGCCGAGCACCTCGCGAACCAGAACCCGGGTGTGGTGAAACGCCACAAGGCATATGTGTCCGCCCTCAAAGCGACCGGTGTCGAGGTCGAGATGGCGCGATTCAAGGCGCACGACGTTCACTGCACGCTCTTCGGGCAGGATGGGGCGTGTTGTCTCAGCGACGGTGAGTACTGCAGTGGGGAGTTCGTGCATCATGAGGAGAAGGAGACCGATGTTGCGCTGGCCTCCAAGCTCCTGGAGCTGGCACTGACGACCAGTCTCGACAGCATCGTCCTGCTCTCGGGCGACACGGACTACATCCCGGCCATCAAGACGGCTCGGCGCCTGAAACCAGGCCTCGAGGTGTGTGCGCTGCTGCCCTACAAGCGGAACAGCAACCAGATGCGGCAGGAGTGCTCGCGCGCGTTCTCCCTCGATCGAGACAAGTACGATCGCTTCAGGCTGCCAGATCGCGTTGCCGTGAGGGGCGGCCAGCCGATTCTCAAGCCAAATGGCTGGTAGGCCGCACGCTAAGATTATTCAGCCCTCACGGCGCTGGCTCTCTACGCTGGCGCCGTGCGCAACGCTCTGTCACACAAGCACGATCTCCGCTGTCGCGACTGTGGCACCCTCCTCGCCAGCGACCACGGCTCAGACATCTACTGCAGTGCCTGCCACCGCGCTCGCTGCGCCCGCGATCCCCGCCACGACCCGACTTTCGCTGAGCGGCTTCTCGAACTCCTGAAGGCCAACCGGCGCCGGCCGGTGAACGTCTATCGCGAGCTCGGCATCGAGCCCTACGGCCTGATCGCCTGGCGGTGCGTCCAGGTGCACGTGCGCCGCTTCCGCCGCCATGGGCACTCCATCATCGGCCGCCACGACGGTACTTACGAGTACCGCGGCCGGCGGGCTCCGCGAAATGGCCGCCCCAGGCGGAAGGGTCGCCGGTCATCCTGAGGGGCGATGTCTGACGTTGCCGCTGACAGCTCACGCCTCCACGTCGAGTGGTGGCCCATCGACGGTCCGCAGCCATACGAGGGCAACCCCCGCAGGATCGGCGAGGCCGCCGTCACGAAGGTGGCAGCCTCCCTCAGGGAGTACGGCTGGCAGCAGCCGCTCGTGGTCGACGAGGGCGGCGTCATCATCGCCGGCCACACGCGCCTCCTGGCCGCTCGCGAGCTCCACCTCGAGGAGGTCCCCGTCCAGGTGGCGCGCGGCCTCTCGCCCGAGAAGGTCGCGGCCTACCGGCTCATGGACAACCGCTCCGCCGATGAGGCGCAGTGGCACTTCGACCTGCTGCAGAAGGAGCTCGAAGGGCTGCTCGCCGCCGA
>DAIQNY010000147.1:0-8626 GCA_036788155.1 Actinomycetota bacterium
TCGAGCGCCTCGGCCGCGTTCTGCTACGACGGCCCGGCTCGGGCGCTGGTCACGGCCTGCAAGTTCAGGGCCCTGCGGACGCTGGCCGGCGAGCTCGCCGTGCGCGCGGCGCCGGCCTTCGCGCCGGTCGCCGCGCAGGCCGGCGCCGGCGCCGTGGTCACGTCCGTACCGGCGCATCGCGACCACCGGCTCGACCGCGGGTTCGACCTGGCCGAGTCGCTCGCCCGCCGGCTTGCAGCCGATGCCGGGCTCGCCTATGCTCCGCTGCTCCGCCGTGTACGCCACGGTTCCCGTCAGAGCGGGCTCGACAGGGCGTCGCGCGCGGCCAACGTCCATCATGCGTTCGCGTTGCGCGACGGCGGTTTGCGGGTAGGTACTAGGTTCAAGCGAGTGATCATTGTTGACGACGTCTACACCACAGGTGAAACGTTGAACCAGTGTGCGGAAGCGCTCGCTCTCGCAGCTCTCGACCCCCGCGTCTTCACCTTTGCACGTACAGTCCGTGCGACGCCTGCCCAAGCATCGCGAGACCACGCCGTCCCGAAGGAGCGATGTCGATGAAAACCCAGATCAAGGGCCGCAACGTCACCGTCACGCCGGCTCTGCAGGACTATGCGAACGAGAAGATCGAACACGTGCACAAGCTCCTGCAGCAGCGCAAGATCGACGAGGTCACGAGGGTAGAGCTCGAGCTCAAGGTGGAGAAGAACCCGAGCATCCCCGAACCGGCCATCGCCGAGGCGACGGTGTTCACGCGCGGTCCGGTGATCAGGGCGCGCGAGTCCTCAACCGACATGTACGCCGCCATTGACCTGGTGACCGACAAGCTCGTGCGCCGCGTCAAGAAGTACCACGACAAGATCCACGGAAGGACCAGGCACGGGCACGAGAAGATCGTCCCGCCCACGCCCGAGCCGGAGCTCGCCCCCGTCGCGGCGGCTGCGGCGCTCACTGACGAGCTCGCCGGCCAGGCCGACCACGCCGGCGACAACGGACGGATCGTGAAGACCAAGCAATTCGCTCTCAAGCCCATGTCGGTGCACGAGGCCACGCTCCAGCTGGAACTGGTGGGGCACGACTTCTTCGTGTTCACCAACGCCGAGTCGAACAGGACCAACGTGGTGTACCGTCGCAACGACGGGCACTACGGCCTCATCGAGCCGGCGGAGAACTGATAGGCCGAAGGAGGGGTGCGATCGCGAGAGGCACCCTCTCCTGAGCCGGTGACGCCGCGCCCGGAGGGCACCGCCCTCCGGGCGCGGCGTGCGACGAACCCCGCAGGCTGTGCGACAATGGGTCGAGACTTCATCCACGCGACCGCGGGAGTCGATCCCCAGTGATCAAGATCGTCGACAAGCTGCTGCACGCCGGCGAGGGCCGGCGCCTCAAGACCCTTCAGGAACAGACAGCGAGGGTCACCGAACTCGAGCCCACTGTCTCCGGCCTCACAGACGATGAGCTCCGCGGGAAGACTGCGGAGTTCCGCCGGCGGCATGAGAATGGCGAGCTGCTGGACGACCTGCTGTTCGAGGCCTTCGCCGTCGCCCGTGAGGGCGCGAAGCGGGCGCTCGGCATGCGTCCGTTCGACGTCCAGGTACTCGGCGGCATCGTGCTGCACGAGGGCGACATCGCCGAGATGAAGACCGGCGAGGGCAAGACCCTCGTCGCCACGATGCCGATGTACCTCAACGGCATCGCCGGCAACGGCTCGCACCTGATCACCGTGAACGACTACCTCGCCAAGCGCGACGCCGAGTGGATGGGGCAGGTCTACCGCTTCCTCGGCCTCGAGGTCGGGTGCATCCAGGCCAACATGACCCCTGAGGAGCGCCGCGCGCAGTACAACGCCGACGTCACCTACGGCACCAACTCCGAGTTCGGCTTCGACTACCTGCGAGACAACATGACGATGCGCCGCGAGCACATGGTGCAGCGCGGCCACCACTACTGCATCGTGGACGAGGTCGACTCCATCCTCATCGACGAGGCGCGCACACCGCTCATCATCAGCGGGGCGCCCGAAACGGCCGCCGACACGTACCGCCAGTTCGCCCGCGTGGTGCCGCGGCTCAAGGCGGGTGAGGACTACGAGGTCGACGAGAAGCAGCGCACCGTGGCCGTCACCGAGAGCGGTGTGGCCAAGGTCGAGAAGGCGCTGGACATCGACAACCTCTACAAGGACTCCAACGGCGCCCTGGTCAACCACCTCATCCAGGCGCTGCGCGCCCAGGCGCTGTACGCCAGGGACGTCGAGTACGTCGTGCAGAACGGCGAGGTGCTCATCGTCGACGAGTTCACCGGCCGCATCCTCGAGGGCCGGCGGTACTCGGAGGGCCTGCACCAGGCCATCGAGGCCAAGGAGAAGGTGCCGATCCGCGAGGAGAACCAGACCCTCGCCACGATCACCCTGCAGAACTACTTCCGCATGTACGACGTCCTCGCGGGCATGACCGGTACGGCCAAGACCGAGGAGGACGAGTTCCGCCAGATCTACGGGCTCGAGGTCGTGCAGATCCCGACCAACGCGCCGATGGTCCGTCTGGACGAGAACGACTTCATCTTCACGACCGCCAAGGAGAAGTATGCGGCGGTCGTGGAGGACGTGGTGCAGCGCTACGAGAAGGGCCAGCCCGTGCTGGTCGGGACGGTCTCGGTCGAGGTCAGCGAGATGCTCTCACGGCTGCTCGAGCGCCACGGCGTCGACCACAGCGTGCTGAACGCCAAGCAGCACGAGCGCGAGGCGCACATCATCGAGAACGCCGGCCAGCCGGGCGCGATCACGATCGCGACCAACATGGCCGGCCGCGGCGTCGACATCAAGCTGGGCGACGGCGTCAGGGAGAACGGCGGCCTGTACGTGCTCGGTACCGAGCGCCACGAGAGCCGCCGCATCGACAACCAGCTCCGCGGCCGTTCCGGCCGGCAGGGCGACCCGGGCGAGAGCCGCTTCTACCTGTCGGCCGAAGACGAGCTCATCCGCCTCTTCGCCGGCGACCGCATGTACCGCATCCTCAGCCGCCTCGGCCCGTCGGAGGGCCAGCCGCTCGAGGCCAAGATGCTCAGCAACGTGGTCGAGAAGGCGCAGGTCAAGGTCGAGGAGCTCAACTTCATGCGCCGCAAGAACGTCCTCAAGTACGACGAGGTCATGAACGAGCAGCGGCGCGTCATCTACGACCAGCGCCAGCGCATCCTCATGGGCGAGGACTTCGGCGAGCAGGTCCGCGACATGATCGCGGAGCTGGTCGAGGGTACCGTGCGAGGTGCGCTCGAGGGCGAGCAGTACGCGGAGGACTGGGACCTCGACTCGCTGCTCATCGGGCTCAAGCAGATCTATACGCCCACCATCAGGAAGGGCGACCTGGACGTGGAAGGGATCGACGTCGACGAGGTCGTGGACATGACGGTGGACGACGCGCTCGGGCAGTACGACGAGCGCGAGCGCGTCATCGGCGAGGAGCAGATGCGCAGCGTGGAGCGCGCCGTCATGCTCCAGGTCATCGACGGCCGCTGGAAGGAGCATCTGCTCGACATGGACTACCTGCAGGAGGGCATCCACCTGCGGGCGCTCGGGCAGCGCGATCCGCTGGTCGAGTACAAGAGCGAGGGCTTCGACCTCTTCAACGACATGCTCGAGGGTGTCAAGATGAGCACCGTCACCACGCTCCTCAAGAACTCCCCCGAGGACCTCGCGATGTTCACCGCCATCACGCTCGACGAGCCCGTGATGGCGCTCAACTACTCGAGCGGCGACGACCTGGCCAACCAGACGTCGTTCACGGGTGCCGCGATGGCCGCCGGGGAGTACCCGGAGGACGGGCTGGCGGACACGCCGCCGCCCAACGTGGCGGCCGGCGGCGGCCGCGGCGGCACGGCGACCGCCACCCAGCCTGTGCAGGTGCAGCAGCGAGTGGTCTACGACAAGGTCGGTCGCAACGACCCGTGCCCGTGCGGGAGCGGGAAGAAGTACAAGAAGTGCCACGGAGCGTGACCAGCCTTATCGTTTTGGGCAGCAGCGGATGAAGGGGCCGACGGTCCGGCTGAAGCAGCGGGGCGATTCGGGTACACTACCTCGGTCATGAGTCCCACCGCCTCAGAAGCACTCGTTCATCTGGATGCGCTCCGCGAGCGGCTGAAGGACGCCTTCGGGCGCCTCGGCTGGCTGCGGGGCTATCTTTGACCCCCCCAGGCTGACAGCGCAGATCGAGGCCCTCGAGGAGCAGATGCGTGCCCCCGGGTTCTGGGACGACCAGGACAAGGCGTCGGCCGTCTCGGCCGAGTACAGCCGCGCGAAGCGGCGACTTCAGGACTTCGGGGAGCTCGAGGGCCGCTACGCCGACCTCGAGTCCACCGAGGAGTTGCTGCGTGAGGAGCTCGCCGGAGGCGCCGTGGACGACGAGCTGTTGCACGAGCTGGTGACCGGCGTAGACCAGCTCGAGACCGACCTACAGCGCGGCGAGGAGAGTCGCTTCTTCACGGGCAAGTACGATGAGGGCGGGGCGATCGTCACGATCCACCCGGGCGCGGGCGGCACCGAGTCGCAGGACTGGGCGGAGATGCTCATGCGCATGTACCTGCGCTGGTTCGAGCGTCGCGGCTTCAAAGTGGAGGTCAACGACCTGCAGGCCGGCGACGAGGCAGGGCTCAAGAGCGCGACGCTCACCGTGGAGGGCGAGAACGTCTACGGGCTGCTGCAGGCCGAGCGCGGCGTCCACAGGCTGGTGCGCCTCAGCCCGTTCGACTCCGCCAATCGCCGGCACACCAGCTTCGTCTCCTTCGACGCATCACCGATCGTGAGCGACGACGTGGACGTCCAGATCGACGAGGACGAGATCCGTGTGGACACGTACAGGTCCAGCGGCGCCGGCGGTCAGCACGTCAACAAGACGAGCTCCGCGATCCGCATCACGCACATCCCTACCGGCATCGTGGTCCAGTGCCAGAACGAGCGCTCGCAGCTGCAGAACAAGACCGTGGCCATGCACATGCTCAAGTCCAAGCTCGTCGAGCTCGAGGAGCGCAAGCTGGCCGAGGAGCTGGCTCGCGAGCGCGGCGAAGTGCTCAACGTGGACTTCGGTAGTCAGATCCGCAACTACGTGCTGCACCCGTACCAGATGGTCAAGGACACGCGCACCGGCCACGAGGTCGGCAACGCGCAGGCCGTGCTCGACGGCGACCTCGATGGCTTTGTGCACGCGTACCTGGTTTGGCGCGCGGGCGGCAGCGAGCCGCGCAAGTAGCCGGCCGCACGGCGTGGACGCCGCGTCCTCCATCCCGGGCGTGCTGCACGGCCGCCTCGTCACTCTCAGGGCCGTCACCGAAGCCGACCTGCCTGCGCTCCTGGCCATCCTCGGGGAACCCGCGGTCGCCCGCTGGTGGCGCCGCGACGAGTGGGAGCGCGTGGACGAGGACGACGCCGTCACGTTCGGCGTCGTCGTCGACGGCGTCGTCGTCGGCTGCATCCAGTTCTCCGAGGAGACCGACCCTGACTACTTCTCGGCGACCGTCGACATCTTCGTCGGCACGGCCGTCCAGGGCCGGGGGGTCGGTCCGGACGCCATGCGCACGCTCATCGCCTGGCTGTTCGAGGCTCGTGGGCACCACCGCGTGACCGTGGACCCGGCGGCGGAGAACGCCCGTGCCATCCACGTCTACGAGAAGCTCGGCTTCCGAGCGGTCGGCGTCCTGCGGCAGTATGAGCGCGTCGAGGACGGTGTATGGCGCGACGCGCTCCTCATGGAGCTCCTGGCGGACGAACTCCGGGGCTGAGCCCCGCGGCGTCGGCTCCAGGGGACGTCTGAGGCGGGAGCTCGTACGGAGTGAGGAACGGTCTCACGGTCTGCGATAGCATGAGCCGATGACGTGCCGTCCGTACCCCAAGATCGAGCTGCACGTCCACCTCGAGGCCACCGTGAAGCCCGAGCGGCTGCTCGAGATCGCGCGGCGCAACGACGTCAAGCTCCCGGCCCGCACTCCGGACGGTCTGGCGCGCTTCTGCCGGTTCGGCGGCTTCGAGCAGTTCATCACCGTGTGGGTCAAGACGACCGGGGTCTTGCGGCACGGCCGCGACTTCCGGCAGATCGTCGTGGACTACGCCGCCGAACTCGCGGCCCAGGGCTGCCGGTATGCGGAGCCGCTCTTCTCGCCCTCCGAGCCGATGATGCGCGGGGTGCCGTGGCAGGAGGTGTTCGAGGGCTACTGCGACGGCGCCGACGAGGCCCGTGAGCTCCACGGCGTGGAGCTCCGCTTCACGCCGGACATCACGCGCAACTTCCCGCCGGAGATCGGCGAGAGGCTCGCACGGTGGGCAGTGCGATACCGGGACCGGGGGGTCGTCGGTATCAGTCTCGGGGGCAGCGAGAGCCGGTTCCCGCCGGCGCCGTTCGCGCGCGCCTTCGCCATCGCCCGGGAGGGCGGGCTCAGGGCGGCGCCGCACGCCGGCGAGACCGCCGGCCCCGCGTCCATCCGCAGCGCGCTGGACGACCTCGGCGCGGACCGTCTGCGGCATGGGGTCCGCGCCGTGGAGGACCCCGAGCTTCTGACCGAGCTGGCTGAGCGCGGCATCGTCTGTGACGTCACGCCTGTGAGCAACCTGAGGACCGGAGTGGTGGCCTCGCTCGCGGATCACCCGCTCCCGACGATGCTGGCGGCCGGCGTCAAGTGCTCCGTGGGCAGCGACGATCCCGTGCTCATGCAGACGTCGCTCACCCAGGACTGTGAGGCGGCCGTCCGCCTGGGGCACACGCCGCGGGCGATGTATGAGCACGCGGTGGCGGGCGCGTTCTGCGACGCACGTACGCGCGCCCGCCTCCAGGCCGTGGCCGCCTCCTTCGACTGGGGTTTCGTCGCCGGTTCCTGAGCGCCGCGTACCTCGTTCCGGCCGACGCGCGCACACCTTGCGTTGTCAGGTCTGACAGCGCCGGGGCCGCGTCGGCTTGAGGAGGAACGGGCAGGCTGTAGACTGCCCATGCTTCTGGGAGGTCTCCGTGCGCTCGTCGTGGCTGCACACCGTCATCGCTCCGCTGGCCGTGGCCTATGCGGTCGCCGCCTTCCTCGTTCCGCTCGAAGTGATCGAGGTGCTCGGCGTGCCGCTCGTCGTGGCCGGGGCCTACGTCGCGGGCATGCGGGGCGGGGTCATCGCCGGCCTCTGGGCGGCCGTCGTCACCGGCGCCGCCTTTCTCTTGACGCGGGCTGACTACGCCGCCTCCTACGTGGCGACGGCGGCCGGCTATATCGTCATCGGCGTGCTGGTGGGCCTCGCCGTGGACAACTTCGCCGGCCAGCGCAAGAGGCTGCAGGAGGCCGTCGAGGCCGCACAGCTCGCCCGCAGGCAGCTGGAGGTGAGTCAGCGGCGGTACCGTCTGCTCTTCGAGCAGAGCGCCGACCCCGTGTATCTCCACGGCCTGGACCATGAAGGCGAGCCGACGCCGTTCATCTCCGTGAACGACGCGACCTGCGCGCTGCTCGGATACACGCGCGAGGAACTGCTCGGACTCACCCCGCGCGCGATCGATGCCTCGCCCAAGCCAGGCCAGTTGCGCCGGATGATGCGTGTGCTCCTGCAGGAGGGCGCGGTGAGGTACGAGGGCGTGCGTCGCACGCGTGACGGCGAGCTCGTGCCGGTGGAGATCAGCTCGAGCCTTGCCTACGTGGATGGGGAGCCGATCGTGCTGTCGATCTCCCGCGACATCCGGGAGCGGCAGCAGGAGGTGCAGCGCCTGCAGGAGCTCACCTTGCGCGACGAACTCACCGGGCTCTTCAACCGGAGGGGGCTCGACGTGATGCTGCCGGAGCAGGCCAAGCGAGCCAAGCGGTCCGGGCACCCCGTCATCGTCATGTACGGTGACATCGACGGGTTCAAGGACCTGAACGACACGTACGGCCACGACAAAGGGGACGCCGTGCTCGTGGCCGTGGCGTCGGCCCTGCGCGCGACCTTCCGGGAGACCGACCTCATCGCGCGTCTCGGTGGCGACGAGTTCTGCGTGGTGGCCGAGGATATCGACGCGGCGCGTCTTACCGGGCGTCTCGAGGGTGCGATGGCCTCCGTCAGCCGCGAGCTGGGGCTGCCGGTCGCCATGAGCCACGGCGAGGTGCTCTCGGACTGGCAGGGGCTGGAGGAGGCCGCGACCCTGCTGGCACGGGCGGACGCGCGCATGTACCAGGTCAAGCAGGCACGGCGCCGGGCCCGCTGACCGGATCGCGTGCCGGTCGGGGGCTTGAGGGTACAATGCAGACCTGATAAGGTCTGATTCAGAAGATGGGAGCCGGTTCTCCGCCCAGGCGCCGAGCGCCGGGCGCTTCCTCCCCAGGCAGACCCCCAGACATTGTGACGACCGGGCAGTGTTCTGAACGAAAGGAACACCAGTCCGTACCCAGTCCGGCCGTCCCGAGGGCGGCCATCCACCAGACGAACTCCCGCGCACACCGCTGATCCCCGGCGAGCAGTCGACTGCACCCGGAGAGGCCGGTGTTCCGCCGCGTACGGAGCCGTCGAGGAAGAGAGTATCCGTGACACCGAGCAACCCAGACACCACCATCTCAACCTCCCCCGAGCGCCCGGCGGCCGAGGGCGCCGCGCCGGGCGAGGGCGAGCAGAAGCGCCGCCGCAGGCGCGGCGGCAGGCGCC
>DAIQNY010000148.1:0-8616 GCA_036788155.1 Actinomycetota bacterium
CCCGCGCCCCCGCCGGCGCGCCGGTCGTCACGCGCGATCGGGCCGTGCGCGGAGTCCATCTCGCTCTGCCGGCGCATGTCGTCGACTCCGTCGGTCAAGTGGCGGCGTCCGGCTCGCCTGTGCCGCTGCCGGCCGCGGGGTGCGCGAGCGCCAGACGCACGAAGGTCTCCTCGAACGTCGCGGGGACGACCTCCAGACCGGCCCGCGCGTCCGCGGCCTCCAGGGCGGCGCGGACGACGGACAGATCGCCGCCGGGGACGCGGAGGTCGCGGCCGACGAGGGCCGCCGGCAGACCGGCCGCCGTCAGCGCCGCGAACGCCTCGTCCCAGCGCTCGGCGTGCACGGCGACCGCCGTACCGGTCCCGACGATCGCGGCGAGCGTGCCCTCGGCGACGACGCGCCCGCCGGCCAGGAGCACGAGGCGGTCGCACTCCGCGGCCTCGTCGAGGTGATGAGTGGTCACCAGCACGCCGGCGCCGCCGCGTGCCGCGGCATGCACCGTTCGCCACAACGCCGCCCTGGCGCCGAGTCCGACGCCGGACGTCGGCTCGTCGAGGACGAGCAGGTCCGGCTTGTGGGCCAGGGCGGCGGCGAACGCCAGACGTCGGCGCAGGCCGAGCGGCAGGTCGCGGACCAGCGTGGCGGCGGCGGCCGCGAGCTCCGGGTCGAGAGCCGGCGGCCGCGTGCCGAACGACTCCGCGGAGAACGCCAGGTTCTCGGCGACGGTGAGGTCCTCCCACAGCCCCAGACCCTGGGGGACGTACCCGAGTCGTGCGCGCCCCTGGCGAGAAGGCGCGCGACCGAACAGCGCCACGCTGCCGGCGGTAGGGCGCAAAAGGCCGAGCACCATGCGGATGAGGGTCGTCTTGCCGGCGCCGTTGGCGCCCAGGAGGCCGACGACCTCGCCCGCGCCCACCTCCAGGTCCACGCCGTCTACGGCCGTGACGGCCCCGAAGCGGCGGACCACGCCGCGGGACTCGGCCAGCGGAGTCAGGCCGTCGGTGGCTGTGGCGCTTCCCGTCGTCGCATCGGCGTCCTTTGGTGGTGCCTCCCCGGCGTCGACGCCCGTCTGCCGGCATCGGCGCGACTGCCGTGCGCCGTTCTGCGTCTCAGCCTCTTGCGCGAGCACCAACGCCGCATCGTCGCGCGCACGGCCGTCCTCCAGCAGGAGGATGCGCGCGGCGCGTCTGGCCTCGTCCAGGTAGGTGATCGAGACGACCACTGCGGCTCCGGCCGCCGCCGCCTCCGCGATCATCCCCCAGAGTTCCGCGCGGCTGACCGGATCGACGCCGGTGGTCGGCTCGTCCAGCACCAGCAGTTCCGGATCGTGGAGCAGCGCCAGGGCGAACGCCAGCTTCTGACGCATGCCGCCCGACAGGCGGCCGGCGAGCCGGCCGCCGGTGCCTGCGAGGCCCGTGCGGGCGAGGAGGTGTGCGATGCGCCGGTCACGCTCCTCGCGAGAGAGACCATAGACGGCCGCTACGAAGGCGACGTTCTCGTCGACGGTCAGATCGTCGTAGACGCCGGCGGCCCCGGCGATGAAGCCTATGCGCCGCCGCGTCGGCCGGACGACCTCTCCCGCGACCGGCCTGACGACGCCGGCCAGGGCACGCAGCAGCGTGGTCTTGCCGGCTCCGTCGCCGCCGATCACGGCCGTGACGAGCCCGGGCTCGACCTCCAAGGTCACCTCGTCGAGGACCGTCTGCCGGCCGTACCGAACGGTGAGGCCGCGCACTCCCCAGACGGAACGAGACGCGAGTGGGGCGGAAAAGCTCACCGACGGTCACCCGTCGCCGGCCGCGCGTCCGTCCGGGCCGCGCTCCGCGCGGCCCGGGCCGCGCGCCGTCCACCGCCGTCTCCGGCCGGTGCGAGATCGCGCCGGAAGCGGAGCGTTGCGGCGGCGAAGACGACGGTCGCCATCGCGGCCAGCACCAGCAGCGGCAGCCAGAGCGCTTCGATGGGGGCGCCGCGCGCCATCACCCCGCGCGCCACCTTGATGAACCACGTGAGCGGCAGCGCGTAGCCGATCCAGCGGACGGCCCACGGCATGGCGTACAGCGGGAAGAAGAGGCCGCTCAGCAGAAACTGCGGCACCATGGTGAGCACCGCCAGCTGCATCGCCTGGGCCTGGGTCTGCGAGACGCTCGAGATGACGACTCCGGTCCCCACCGTGACGAACAGGAACAGCAGCGACCCCAGTGCGAACGTGGCAACGGAACCACGGAAAGGAACGTCGAAGAGCAGCATCCCCGCAACGACGACGATCGCCATGTCCGCTGCCGCGATGAGCAGGTAGGGGGCGATCTTGCCGAAGAAGACGTCGTGCGGCCGGAACGGCATCACGGCCAGCTGTTCCATCGTCCCCGACTGGCGCTCCCGCACCACGCCCAGCGCGGTTGCGATGGTCCCGATGAAGACGAGGATGATGCCGCAGAGGCCCGGGATCATGATGACGGCGGTGCGGAGGTCGGGGTTGAACAGGACCTCGACCTGCGCCGCAGGCCTCGCGGCCGCCTGCGCGTCCTGCGTCGCGCCGCCCTGCGCCTCCCCGGGGCCGCTTCGGCCCGGGTCCTTGATCTCGAGGTCCGCGAGGCTGCGCAGCGCCGCCTGGGCGGCGAAGAGCTCCGTGCCGTCGATGAGGACGTCCGCCGGGCCAGCAGGCGACTCTGACGTCACCACGCCGACGACGGCCTTGCCGCGCCGCAGCAGATCCTCGGCCCCGGCGCGGTCGCCGCCTACGTCGACGATCTCCACGTCGAAGGCGGCGGGCAGCAGGCTCGCGACGGTCTCGGCTTGGGGTCCGACGACCGCGGTGGGCACGTCCCGCACATCGAAGCTGGCCGCATACCCGAAGACCACGAGGAAGAGCAGCGGCAGCAGGAACAGCATGGCGAGCGTGCGTCGGTCGCGGCGCAGTTCGCGGAACTCCTTCACGGCGATGGCGCGCACAGGTCTCCTTCACGGTCATGTTGTCAACACGTGTTGAGTTCATCACCTGGTGAACCGCTCGTCAAGAGACATCGCTCGCTCAGTGAATGTCATCGTACTGCGGCATGTTGTTCGAAGTGGACGCATTCCGAAGAGTCCGTTTCCGAAAACGACGTCCTGAGCGTCGTGAGCGGAGGAATCCGACGCGTCGACACGAGCCGTCGGATCCCTGCACTTGAGGACCGCTTCGTCGAGTGCTAGGTTTCGGCTCTGCCTTCCGGCCGGCCCGACGCCGGCCCGGATCTCCCGGCGGCGAGAGCCGCCTGCCTTGGAGGGCGTACTGGAACACCATCGTCCGATTCGCCGCCTTGCGTTTGCTGCACTGGTCGTGCTCGTCACGCTGTCGGCCGCCGCGGCGCTCGCATCCGCTTCAGCCGCGGCGCCCGGGCAACTGCAGGGCAGACGCGCCCAGGCACGGGCGCTCGCCACGGAGATCGCCGGACTCGATGCCAAGATCGGGGCGGCCGTCACGAAGTACGCTCGCGCGACGAAAGCCCTCGAGGCCGTGCGCCGGCAACTCAAGGAGAACGGCCGGCTGCAGCGTCTCGCATACCGCGATCTCACGATCGCCCGCACCACCCTGGCTGCCCGCGCCGTCGCCATGTACAAGCACGACGACGTCGGGCCGATGGATGCGGTGTTCGGCGCCGCGGACCTCGGCGATCTCGTCACGCAACTCAGCATGATCAAGACCATCGCGCGCTGCGATCGCGACATCGTGCGCACCATCGAGGCAACCCGTCGCGAACTCGCCGACCGGGCCGAGTCGCTCAAGGCCGACAAGCGCACCGCCGAGAAGCTGGTCGGCGCCTGCAAGTCGGCGCTCGGCACCATCCGTGCCCGGCTGGAAAGGCGTCGGTCCACACTCGCCGGTGTGCGGTCAGAGATCCGCCGCCTTGCCGCGGAGGCGCGGCCGTCATCGGCGGGTCCCAAGCCCACCGTCGAGCCGCCGGACCAGGGGGGCGGCGGCGACGACGGTGGCGGCTCCGGCCCCTGGTGGTCGCTCATCCAGAGTGCGGCCGCGAGCAACGGCGTCAGCGCTCGCGGCATGTACCGCCTCATGATGATCGAGTCCGGCGGCTCGGCGACCATCGTCGGTCCCGGAGGGTTCTACGGGCTGTTCCAGTATGCCCCCGCCACGTGGAAGGGCAGCTGGAACCCCTGGCGGTCGTCCAGCATCACCGACGGTGCGGCGCAGATCAAGGCGACTGCTCTCGCCATCCGTCTGGGATACGGTCACGCCTGGTGGGATCCCTCCTATTCCTGGGCCTTCCAGGGGACCTGAGCCACTCTTCCTCACGACCGCGAGCGGTTCGCCCTCCGCTTGGGCGCGGACTCGCGGCGTCGCGCGCGAGACGTCGCCGTCGGGTTGACGGCATCCCGATTTGCGTTAGACTTCGTTCGGTAATGCTCGAAAGTGCTCGGATTCACACCTCCGCGCACTGGACCGGGACCTCTCCGTCGGACGGCGGCGGCGTCCCCGGCCTGGACCCTTCGTCTTTGGGTCCGCCGTCCGGGGGCGATCAGCCCGAATGTCGACGTGAGTCGCCCGTGAAGACACGGGAAACGGCCGGGCGCCGTGGGATGCGAACAGTGGGAGCCTCCGGCGCAGGAAGGTAGACGCGGGCAGTGAAGCGCCCGGCCGTCAGGTCTCTTTGCCGCGGCGGAACGCCGCCGCCGCGGCCCCGCCGGCGAATCCGTTCCCCCCTCGCCGGCGCATCCATGTCCCGAGTTCCCCTCCGTCTGTTCTCTTCCGTCCGCTTCGCGCGAGGCTGCACGGCGGCCGGACGCTTGACACTACGGTGCGTGCGCATAAGATGTGTTCGACTTTGTTCGGTCTTGCGGGGCCGTAAGGCGCTACGTACTGGGGGACAGCTATGCCGCCAGAAGTCCCGGAAGTCCACGAGATGATCCCTGCGGAGCGGCGAGCCCGCATCGTCGATCTGGTCAAGGAACGGCGGGCGGTGAGGGTGTCGGCGCTCAGCGAAGACCTGGGCGTCTCGGGGATGACCATCCGCAGAGACCTCGAGCGACTCGAGGCCGAGGGAGTACTGGTGCGCACGCACGGCGGGGCTGTGCTCAAGCGCCGGATGTCCGAGGAGACGTTCTACGTAGAGCGCGAGTCGGCCAGCGCCGAGGAGAAGCGCCGCATCGCCGCGGCCGCGGCCGCCCTCATCGAGCCGGGCGAGACCGTCTTCCTCAGTTCGGGCACCACGGCGGCCCAGGTCATCAGCCATATCGACCCGTCGCTCGAGGCCCGGATCGTCACCCACAATGTCGGCGCCTTGCAGGCCGCGCACGGCCTGCGCACCGAGGTCGTCCTGGTCGGCGGGCTCTACCGGCCGCGCTCCAACGCGGTGAGTGGCCCGCTGTCGATCGAGCACGTCTCCCGCTTCCACGCCGGCAAGATGCTCATCGGCGTGGACGGCTTCGATCTCGAAGAAGGGCTCACCACGCCCACCATGGGGATGGCCGGCGTGGAGCGCGTGATGATCGCTCAGACGCGCGGGGAGGTCGTGGCGCTGGCCGACGCGTCCAAGATCGGTGTCGTCGCCGACGTCGTCATCTGCGGTCTCGAGCAGGTCGACACCGCCCTGGTCGACGACGGCGTGGATGAGAGCGTCCGCGACGAGATCACGCGCCATGGATTGCGCTGCGTGGTCGTGTGATCGCGGCAGGAGCCGAGTCAATGCAAGGTGAAAGCGAGGGTGTGTGGACATAGCGAAGGCCAACGAGCTCTACGAGACGCCGGTGCGCCTCGCGGCCGATGCTCAGACCCTGCGTGACGAGTTGCTGGTGGAGTTCCTCAGCGGCCAGCTCGCCGAGGTGGTAGCCACCGAGTTCGACCTCGGCGAGGTCGTGCGCGTGGAGCAGATCTTCGGCGGCTTCGAGAACCTGAGCTTTGCCGTCATCACGAAGGACGGCGACGACGAACGTCGCAACTTCGTGCGCAAGTACAAGTACGGCACGGTCGAGCGCGAGATCCGCTACGAGCACGCGCTCGTCCGTCACATCCGCGCCAACGGCTTCGAGCTTCCCGCGCGGGTGTTCGAGACGAAGAGCGGCGACACGCTGGTCACCCGGGAGGAACTCCTGGGCACCGAGCGCGTCCAGCGCTTCTTCGCCGTGTACGAGATGCTCACCGGCGACGACAAGTACAGCTGGACGGAGAACCGCTGCACCGACACGGAGTACGAGGACGCCGCGCGCATCCTGGCGCGCTTCCACCAGGCGGCCCACGACTTCGAGCCGGGCGACCTGTACCGCGAGCAGCCGCCCATCATGGAGTACCTGGCGACGATGCCCGCCACCTTCAACGGCTACGCCGAGAAGACCACGGGCACCAAGTACGACCACTACTTCCTCTCGCAGCTGCCGCGAATCCTCGAGGCGATCGATCGCGGTCTCGCACTTGCGCCTGAGCTCGAGGGGCTGCCCAAGTGCCCCACCTTCAACGACTACCACCCCGGCAACCTCAAGTGGCACGAGGAGCACGGTGTGGGCCTGTTCGACTTCGACTGGACGAAGCTCGACTACCGGCTCTTCGACATCGCCATCGGCATCGTCTACTTCTGCAGCTCGTGGGAGGACACGGACGACGGCCAGCTCCGCCTGGACAAGGCCGAGATCTTCCTCAAGGCGTATCAGGACGAGGCGTCCCGCGGCGATTGTCCGGGCCCCGTCACGGACGGCGAGCTGGCGGCTCTGCCTCGCATGCTTGCGATCGCCGCGCTCTACGTGGTCAGCTGGGACATTGTTGCCTACTACATCGACCGTGACCCTAACGATGACGAGTACCTCTTCTTCCTCGAGCACAACGTGGCGTTCGTCGACTTCATCGAGGCCCACCTCGACGACCTCGTCGCCATGACGGAACGCGCCAAGGCGTTTCGGCCGGTGCTCGGGGTGGCTGAGGGGGAGGGGGAGTGACCGCATGAGGCACGTCGAACTGCTCACCGACGCCGAGGTCCGCCGCACGCACGAGGCCTCGCTCGAGGTCCTGGAGACGGTCGGCATCCTCGCCCACTTCGCGCCCGCGCGCGAGGTCTTCAAGAAGCATGGCTGCCTGGTCGACGACGAGACCGGACTGGTCCGCTTTCCCGCCGAGGTCACCGAGAAGTACCGCAAGATGGCGCCGCCGAGCTTCACCTTCCGCGGCCGCGACCCCCGCTTCGACCGCACCATCCCGGACGACGGCCCGATCGTCGTCACCGGCTCGTCGGCGCCCAACGTCGTCGACCCCGTCACCGGCGTGGAACGGCGCGCGACGTCGGCGGACATCGCCAACATCGCGCACCTCATCAACGAACTGCCCGGGTTCGACGTCTTCAGCATCTCCACGCTGGCGGACGACGCGCCGGAGGGGCAGTTCAGTCTCAGCCGGTTCTACCCGGCCCTCAAGAACTGCCTCAAGCCGGTACGGAGCAACACGCCCAACATGAGCGATCTGCACCAGGTCGTCGAGCTCGGGCGGCTCATTGCCGGCGGCAAAGAGGCCTACGCCGAGCGGCCCATCATCAACCACCACTACTGCCCCATGGTCAGCCCCCTGACGATGGACGTGGACTCCACCGAGGCCGTGATGTGGCTCACCGAGCAGGGGCTCCCGGTGTACACGACGGTGGTGCCAAACGCCGGCCTCACGTCGCCGATGACGCTGATGGGCACCCTCGTGGTCGGCAACGCCGAGTTCCTGGCCATCACCGTGTTCCAGCAGATGGTGAAGGAGGGCACGCCGATCATCTACGCCAGCCTGCCGACGGTCGCCGATATGCGCACCGGCGCCTACGCGCCCGGCGCCATCGAGACCGGCATCCTGCTCGCCGCGCAGGCGCAGCTCGCTCACTTCTACGGCGTGCCGTCGGGTGGCTACATCGGCCTCACGAACGCGCACTCCAACGATGCCCAGGCCGGCTACGAGACGGGCATGAACACGGTGCTCGGTGTCTCGGCCGGCGCCACGCTGCTCAACATGGGCGGCCTCTTCAGCTCTCTCATGGCGTTCGACTTCGGCAAGGCCGTCGTGGACAACGAGATCGCGCTGATGGACAAGCGCGTCCACCGTGGCCTCGACTTCAGTGAAGAGAATCTGGCGCTCGACGAGATCGCCGCTGTCGGACCAGGCGGCGACTACATGAAGCGCAAGCACACCAAGGCGCGCATGAAGACCACCGCCATCCTCACCAGGCTGGCGAACCGCGACATGCGCGCCCAGTGGGAAGAAGCCGGCAAGCCCAGCGTCCACGACCGCGCCATGGAGGAGGCTCGCCGCATCCTGGCGCAGCCCAACGAGGCCGTCTGGGACGCCGAGCTGGACGCGAAGATCAAAGAGCGCTTCCCCGGCATCGTCGCCGGGGACGCGACACCGCTGGAGGGCTGAGACGACGAGCTGAAGCAGAGTACCTACGCGTGACTGGGCCGCCGGAGGGCGGCCGGGCAACGTTCAACCGGACCAAGGGGTGCATTCCATGGCGGACGCAGACCACTTCGACAAGCTCAAGCAGTCGATCATCGACCAGGACGAGGACGCCGTCCTCGCCGCCGTCGACGCCGCGCTGGCGGACGGCATCGGCGCCAAGACCGTCATCGACCAGGGCCTGCTGCCGGGCCTCAACGTGATCGGCGAGC
>DAIQNY010000149.1:0-8607 GCA_036788155.1 Actinomycetota bacterium
TGGCGCGCAAGGTCGGCGCCGCCGTGGTCGTCGCCAGGCGCGGCGGCGCCATCCACGCCTTCGACAGCATCAACCACTGGTTCATGATCAACGAGATGCTCGTGGTGGGCTCGAGCTACTGGAACCTCGGCATCGGCCTGAACAAGGGCGACGTGGCGAACGACGCCGAGGGCATGGAGACCATGGCGGCCCTCGGTCGTACCATGGCCTGGGCGCTCAGGAGGCTCCACTCCTGACCGGAGGTGCCGAGGGCCCGGAGGTCTTTGCGACCTCCGGGCCCTCGGCGGATCCGGTCAGGGGGCGGCGGAGCCGCCCGTCATGGCGCCGGGTGCTCAGTTGCTGCTCTTGGGCAGGTACGGCACCAGCCAGTCGATGAACGCGCGCTCGTTGCGCGTCTGCATGAAGAAGGTCCCGGGGCCCGTCAACGTGGCGACGAAGCCCTCGCCGGAGAAGAACAGCGACTTGTAGCCGCCGACCTTCTGGATCTGGATCGGCATGGCCTCGTGCCAGGCCACCAGGTGGCCGCTGTCCACCACGTACTGCTGCCCGGCCTGCAGGTCCACTCGGCGCAGGGCGCCATAGGTGGCGAAGATGACCTTGCCGGCGCCGGAGCACTTGACGACGAAGAAGGAGGAGGCGCCGAACGCGCCCTTGAGCCCGCCCCACTTCGTGTCGAGGTCGATGCCCATCTCGCAGGCCACGAAGCCGTCGCGGTGGTAGAGCCAGGTCTCGCCCTGCTGGTCGATGTAGGACATGTCGCCGGGGAGCGGGTGCGAGAGGACCATCTCGCCGCCGCCGGCCGGAGCCGTGAACGTGTTCATGAAGAACGACTCGCCCGAGAGAGAGCGCTTGAGCCCCTTGAGGATGCCGCCTTGGGTCGTCGTCTCGATCTGCGTTCCGGCGGTCATGCTGAGCATCGCGCCGCCCTCACAGCGGATCTGCTCGCCGGGGGTCATCTTCGCCACTGCCACGGTGAAGGCCGGTCCATTCTCGAACGTCACGTCCATGCGCATCCTCCTGGTTTCCATGGCGGCCGCCCGTGGCCGCGAGGCCGGGCGGCGGTCGCCGCCCGGCCTGTTCATCGGCCATCGTACCCCTCGGGCTTGAGCGGCGGGCCGGTTTGCAGGCATACTCTGAGCGCGGCGCAGATGAGGGAGGCCGGCGCCGCGCCGGCTACAGCGATGGGGGTGCATCATGAAGACCAAGGGCTGGTTCGCGGGATTCTTCTCGACCCTCGCGTTCGTCGTCGTCGTCCTCGCCGTGCTGTTCGGCATCTTCACGCTGGTCAGCTACTGGGCCGGTCCGGTCGGGGGCTGACCGCCGGCCCGCCGGGGCGCCGGGAGGCGCCGCCCCGAGTCCGCTCGCACAGAAAGGGATCCGCGTGGCCCGGTACGTCGACCGCACCAAGTACGACTGGTTCGGCACCATCTGGAAGCTCGCCGTCTTCCTCGGCATCATCCTGCTCGCCATCCTCGTCATCTACCCCTGGAAGGGCTTCTGGCCCATGTTCATCCTCATACTGGCGGGGTTGTGGATGTACATCGGCCTCGTATCGCGCAAGTCGGGCTACGTGTGCGGCAAGTGCGGCAAGGCCTTCCAGGTGCCGACGACGGTCAACTTCTTCACCTCATCGGCGGTGGGCAAGAACCCTGACGGGACCTACTACAGCTACAAGAACCTCACGTGCCCGAACTGCGGCAAGCAGAGCAAGGCGCGCCTGGTCAAGCGTGTCGGCGCCAGGGAGGCGCGCGGCAGCGGCAAGATGCTGAGGTAGCGTCACGTCGAGAGGCGCCGCAGGTGGTGGTCCACGACCGTCGCCACCTCGGCCGGCGCCGCCTCCACCACTTCCAGTTCCGGCAGGCTGGCGAGAAAGTCCCTCCGGTAGGCCTTCTGGGTGAGCCGGTGGTCGAGGACCACCACGACTCCCGTGTCCGTCTCGGTGCGGATGAGGCGGCCGAACCCCTGCCGGAACTTGAGGACCGCCTCCGGCAGGTAGAAGCGCTCGAACCAGCGCTCGCCCGCCTCTTCGCAGGCCCTGCGGCGGGCTCGGAACAGCGGGTCCAGCCGGGGGAAGGGCAGCTTGGCGATCACCAGGCAGGTGAGCGCGTCACCGGGGAAGTCCTGCCCCGTCCAGAGCGTGTCGACGCCGAGCAGGATCGTCTCCGGATGCGTGCGGAACTCCTCGGCCAGGCTCGCGGCGCTGCCGTGGAGTCCCTGGGCGAGCACCAGGACGCCCCCGTCCTCAACGTGCTCGCCCACCGCGGCAGCGACACGGTGCATGTCGCGGGTATTGGTGAAGAGCGCCAGCGTGCGTCCGCCCGTGACCTCGGCGATGCGTTTGAGTCGCTCGCCCTGGCGACCGGCGAGCTCGTCCGGTCGCCAGGCGCCGCCGGGGTCGTGCTCGAGCACGAGCACCGCCTGACGGCGGTAGTCGAAGGGCGACGCGAACACCTGCTCTCGGACCTCGACGTCGCCGGTGAGCCCGGTCATGTCGCGGAAGTAGGAGAAGGAGCCGGCGACGGTGAGGGTAGCGCTGGTGAGCACGGCGCTGCGCAGCCGCTCCCAGAGCATCTCGCGGATCCCCGTCGCCGGCGTGACCGGCGACCGTGTGAGCGCCCAGCGCGGCGCGCCGGGCACGCTCCGCGCCGCGCTCTCGAGCTCCGCCCACGCCACTGAGTCGTGGCCGCCGCCCTCGGGCACGTCGCCGAGGAGCTCGGCCGCGGCGGCGGCGTCGTCGGCGAGGGCCGCCAGGGCGGCGTGCTCGCGATGGTCGTCCGGCAGCGCCTCGGCGCCGGCCGCCGCGGCCGTCGCGAGCTTCGCGAGACTCTCGGCGAGCAGGCCGGCACGGACCAGGAAGGCGTCGTGCTCCGGCAGGTCGCGAAGCCCCGCGGTGAGCCACACGGTGGTGGTGTACTCGTCCGCTCGCCCACCGGCGAGGCCGCCGCAGTCCTGCTCCGCCCGGGCGGCGGCCCGCGAGAGCGTCGAGACGGCCTCGCCGAGCGCGCGGCTGAGCGCGGGGATCTCCTCGGCGGCGCGCTCACAAACGTCTGCCGCCGCCGCCAGTGCCCGCCCCTCGTCGGGGGGCAGGCGGCGAGCGGCCGCCTGCATGCGCTGCGGCAGCGGGCGCTGGCGGTGACGGCCGCGGAGGTCGCCCAGCAGCTGATCGAGGGAGACGGCGTCGACGCGGTCGCTGAACGCCTCCGTGGCCTCGTGGTAGAGGAGATGGGCCTCGTCGATCACCACGTCCTCGAAGGGAGGGAGGGTATCGCGGCCGGAGAGGAGGAGCGCGTGGTTGACGCAGACGAGGTGAGAGGCCTCGGCTCTGGCCCGCGCGAGGCGCCAGTGGCAGCCACGGCGCGCCGGGCAGAAGCGTCCGAGACAGGTGGCCCGGGACGAGCGCAGTTCGTGCGCGAGGCCGGCCAGTGCGGGGAGGACCTGCACGGCGCGAAACGGGAGCGCCGAGAGGTCCACATCGCCACGGCGCGCGCGCCCGACCAGGTACGCCAGGGCGAGCGCACGGTCCCGGTCGGGGAGCGTCTCGCCCTCGGCGGCCACGGCTTCGTCCAGGCGCCGCCGGCAGAGGTAGTTCGCTCGCCCCATGAGCAGCGACCAGCGCCAGCCCTCGGGGAGGGCGGCGGCGACCAGCGGCAGTTCCGTGCGGGCCAGCTGCCGCTGCAGCGCCTTGGTCTTGGTGCTGACGAGGATGCGGCGGCCGGCGGCCGCGCCGGCGAACGCCGCAGGCAGCAGGTATCCGAGGCTCTTGCCCATTCCCGTGCCGGCCTCGAACAGGCCGATGCCGCCGGTGGCGAACACGTCGGCGGCGGCTTGCGCGTACCGGACCTGTCCGTCTCGGCGGCAGAAGCCCGGGAGCCGATCGCAGAGACGGGGCTCGGCACCGTCTTCGGCCGCGCCCAGCTCGTCCTCCCAACCGTCGGCCGCAGCGGGGAGGATCGCGAGCGGCCCCGGCCCGGCCGGCGGCTCCTCGGCGACGACTGGCGGCGGCGCCTCGTCGGGCGTGCACGCGCAGTCGTCCAGCACGGCGAGCGGCGCCCAGGAGACGCTCTCCAGCAGGCGCCGCTCCTGCTCCGCGAGGCCGGCGGCGCGGCGCGCCAGACGCGCGAGCACCTCCGCTGTGGCCTCGGCGTCGGGCAGCGCGCGGTGCGCCGGCCATGACAAGCCGAGCTCCTCGACCAGGATGGGCAGTGCGTGCCGGTCGAGCTCCGGGTAGAGCAGCAGAGCCGCCTCGAGGGTGTCGAACCAGTCGGCGGCGAGCGGCGCCACCCTGGCGCGCAGCGCCGCCGCCTGCAGATGCTCCCGGTCGAAGGCCGCGTTGTGCCCGACGAGCACCGCGTCGCCGGCGAACTCGCGCAGGCCCGAGAGCGCCTCGGCCGCGTCGGGTGCGTCGCGGAGATCGGCGTCCGTGATGCCGGTGAGTCGGGTGACGAAGAGCGGCACCGGGATGCCGGGGTCTACCAGCGTGGCGAACCGCGCCGTGACCCGGAGCTCCGCATCCAGACGCACGGCGCCGATGTCGATGACCCGGTCCCTGTGCGGGTCGAGGCCGGTGGTCTCGGTGTCGAGGACGACGAACTGAGGGCGACGGCGGGGCATGGGCCGAGGATAACAGAGCGGACGCCCCTCCCTGACCAGGCGAGAGCGGCAGGAGGGTGACGTCGACGAGGGGGCGGCGAGCCGGCCCGACGCTGCCGGCGGACTGCGCAGACGCCGGTTGAGCTCGCGCTCGCCGGCTGTCCGGCAGACGGCTCGGTGATGGATCTTGCGACGGGTGGGGCGTCGCAGCGCCGGCGGCCCCGGCGCTGTGGCGCGCGCGCCGTGGTCAGACTGCCGCGATGGCGCCGGCCGCCATGGTGGCGACGAGCTCGAGGAGCTCCGGCTCACCCTCGCCGGCGTCGCCGGCGAGGGTGAGCATGAGCCTGACCTCGTCGCCGTCGCACGGCGCCGCGGCGACGATCACGTGCGCGGCGCCGCTCTGTGCGGTCTGCTGGTCGCCGGGGAGCAGTCCCGAGGCGCCGGCGCTCTCGGCGCCGCGGCTGGCGACGCACGAGATGGCCCCGAACGCCTGCGCCGAGACCTCCGCGGCCGCCTGCAGCACGGCCGCGACCGACGACTGCCCGTGCAGGCGCCCGTACCCGTCGGAGATCGTCCGGACGGCGTGCCGCAGCGTGAGCGCGTCCTGGTCGCTGCGCTTGAGCTGGGCGAAGACTGTGGCATTGTGCAGCGCCACTGCCGCCTGCGCCGCCACGGCGTTGGCCAGACGCATCTCCTGCCGGCTGAACTTGCGCTCGCGTTGGTGGTCGAGGACCTCGATGAGGCCGACGCTCTGCCCCTGATGCACCATCGGCAGGATGAGGAGGCACTTGTCGCCGTCCCGGCGCATGATCGCCACCTCAGCGGGGTCGGCGTGCGGATCGCTGACGTTCACGGTGATTGACTCGTGGTCCTCTATGGCCCGGCGCGCCATGGGAAACTGGCTGAGGGTGTACTGCATGGTGTCCTGGCGGCGGTTGCCCCGGTCGTCGTACTCGGCTCGCACAGAGACCGTACGCGTGGCAGGGTCGTAATCCGAGATGACGCAGATATGCGCGTCGAGCAGAGTCGTCATCTGACGGGCTATCTCGCGCAGCAGGGAGGTGTCTGCGAGTTGGCTGGACACGGCGACGGCGGTGGCAACCAGGGTCTCGAGCTCTCGTTCGCGGGCGAGGCGCGCCGCGAGATGGTTGCGCCCGCCGATGAGGTGGGCCAGCTCGTCGATGTCCTCCTGCTTGATGCGGCGGTGACCGCCGGCCGTGCGCGTGCAGGGGAGGAATCCGGATGCGGTCCATCGCCTTATGGTGTGAGGTGAGACGCCGAGGCGCCGGGCCGCGAGTTGCACGCTCAGATACATGCGCAAACCGTACCGCCGCCGTCGCGACGCCGTCAACTGCGCGAACTTCTCGGTGCGACGGCTCGATAAGTTCGCCGGCAGCGCCGAAAGCGAGAACTGCCAGCAATCAGGGCACTGACGCTCGGTCGGGATGCTGGGGGACGTGGAGGTTTTCGGGGCCTCCGACCCACCCACGTCGGAGGTCTGGGCGGAGAGACCGGCGCGAGACGACGGCGCGGGCTGGTCTCCGCCCGAGGTTCAGCGGCCGGCGATCACGCCCGCGACCGCAGCGACGAAGTCGAGGAGCTCGGCCTGACCCTCGCCCGGGGGCTGCGGCAGCGTCACGGCGAGGGTGAGGTCGGTGCGGCCTGAGGGGTCGCGGGCTACGACGAGGTTGGCGTTCGCACTCCGGCCGTCTCTCGGGCCTGGAGAGGCGGCGAGCCTGCCGGCGCCGAAGGCGCCGGCGCTCTCGCCGCCCAGGCTCGTCACGCACGAGATGGCGCCGAGGGCATCACAGACGGCCCTCGCCACGGCGTCCAGGATGTTGCCGCCTTGCTCTGCCTCGGTGCCGAGCTCGGGGACGCGGGACGTGAGGACGGCGAGGGCCTCACGCAGGCTCGCCACGTCCTCGTCGCTGCGGCGACGCTCGGCGAAGAGCTTGGCGTTCTGGATGGCTACGGCGGCCTGGCCGGCGATGGCCTCGGCGAGGCGCAGTTCCTGCCGCGTGTACTGGCGGGAACGCTTCTGGTCGACTACCTCGAGCAGGCCGATGCTGCGCCCCTGTACGACCAGAGGGACCATGAGCAGACTCCGGTCGCCCTCGCGTCGCAGTTCGGCGACCTCGGCGGGGTCGGCCTGCGGATCGTCGACGTTGACCACCGCGGTGACCTGTTCGCGGAGCACGCGCCGCGTGAGCGGGAAGTCGCGCAGCCGGTAGGGGCTCGCGTCCGGGAGCCGTTGACCGACATGGTCGTACTCGGCGAGCGTCCGGGTGGCGTCCGCCTCCGGGTCGTACTCCGAGACGGCGCAGAAATGGCAATCGAGCAGGCTCGTCATCCGCATCGCGATCTCGAGGAGCAGTTCGGTGAGGTCGAGCTTGACGGCCAGTGCCGTGGCCGTGTTGACGAGTACGTCCACCTCGCGCTCCCGCGCCAGTTGCGCCGCGAGGTGGTTGCTGCCGCCGATGGCTTTCGCCAGATCGTCGATGTCGTGGTCGTCGATGCGGCGGTGACCGCCGGCCGTGCGGGTGCACGGCAGGAATCCGGTGGCGGTCCACCGGCGGATAGTGACAGGGGAGACGCCGAGGCGTCGCGCCGCCTGTTGCACGCTCAAGTACATGGCCGGGAACCTAGCGGGTCGCCCTCCGCAAGTCAACTAGGAACAAGTTGACGCCCGCTCATCGCGCAAGTTTGACATGGAATAGGCCCTGCACAACGCCGTTTTCTGCTGTCAAACTTGGAACGTTCGCTGCGGGAGGAGAAAGCAGATGAGACTGGTACAGCTCGGGGTCGGGGCGGTCGGAGAGGTCACGGCGAGGGTCTCGTCCGCCGAGCCCGCAGTGGAGAAGGTCATCCTTGCCGACGTGGACGACCGGCGATTGCGCGAGGTTGCGGCCAAGCTTCCGCCCGGCAAGGTCGAGACCCGTCATGTGGACGCCGCGAACCGGGCGGCGCTCGTGGCCGCCGCCCGCGAAGGCGACCTCGTCCTGAACGCCCTCGCGACGGCGTGGGACATCCCCGTGATGGAGGCGTGTCTCGAGGCCCGCCGGCACTACCTGGACATGGGCACCGGCGGGCCCCGCGAGATCACGGGAACGGCGGACCTGGACGAGCAGTTCGCGCTCCACGACGCCTTCCTGGAGCGCGATCTCGCGGCCATGATCTCGTTCGGTATCGACCCGGGTGTGAGCGACGTGTTCGCCCGCGCGCTCTACGACCAGTTCGACACGCTCGAGAAGCTCCTGGTCCTGGACGGCGACAACGGGGTCGTCGAAGGCTACGACCTCGCCTGCTCGTTCAACGTGGAGACGATGATCGAGGAGTGCCTGCTGCCGCCGACGGTGTTCCGGGACGGGAGCGAGGACCGCAACGAGCCACTCAGCGAGTTCATGGAGTTCGAGTTTCCGGAGCCGGTCGGGCGGCTGACGCTGTGTAACGTGGATCACGAGGAGTCCCAGCTCGTGCCGATGTTCCTCGCCGCCAAGGGGCTGCGCGACGCCACGTTCTTCATCGCCCTGGATCCGGGGTTCGTGGAGGCGCTGCGCCTGTTCAAGGCGCTTGGCCTCAACCAGCGAGCGCCGGTCGAGTTCGGCGGCGCGACGTTCTCACCCATCCGCTTCGTCGCCTCTCGCTTCCCGCGGCCGGTCGACCTGGGCGGCAGGATCCACGGCGCGGTGTGCGTGGGCGCGCTTGCGGAGGGGACGATCGGCGGCGAGCGTGTGCGCCGCTACCTGTATCAGGTCACGTCGCACGACAGGGCCTGGGAACAGTGGGGCGTGCAGGGTACGGCGTGGCAGACGGGGGCCGCGGCGGCCTGCGCGGTCACCCAACTCGCGCGCGGCGAGATCGCGCAGAGGGGCGTGGTGGCGCCGGAGCAGCTCGACCCCATCGCGTTCATCGCGGAGATGGGCCGAGTGGGGCTCTCGCACGGCGTCGTCGATCTGCCCGTGGACTGAATGCCATGAAGAGAGGCCTCCGTGGTGGCATGCTCCGAGTGTCACCGCG
>DAIQNY010000150.1:0-8566 GCA_036788155.1 Actinomycetota bacterium
GCCTCGCCGGCGGCCGCGTCCGGACGTACGTCCGGCCGGCCGACGGGCAGGTCGAAGAGCACGGCCGCGGGGACGATGGGCACGCGCAGCGGGCCCACCTCCACCCCGCGGCCGTGCGCCTCCAGCCACCGCATCACGCCGCCGGCGGCGTCCAGCCCGAAGGCGCTGCCACCACCGATGACCACGCCGTGGACCCGCTGGACCGCGTTCACAGGATCCAGCAGATCCGTCTCGCGCGTGCCGGGAGCCGCACCGCGCACGTCCACGCCGGCGACCGCGCCGTCGCCGTCGCACAGGACGACCGTACAGCCTGTGGCCGCCCGCTCATCGGTCCAGTGCCCGACCGCGAGCCCGCGCACATCGGTGAGGGTTCCTCTCCTGTCAACGTCCGAAGCTCTCATCCCTGATCGACGGATGTCGTCACCGTCGCTGCGTTCCTCCTTCCTCTGGCGTATAGTACTCCGCCTACCGGGTAAGGACGGGTCAGGGTTCCGGCGCCGCGCCTCCGTGGGGCGCCGGACACGTGTCAGGGAGGAGCCTCAGCTGGAAGAGATCCTGCTGCAGATCTTCGCAGCGTTCACCGTCGCGCGTCTGTTGGGCCGGCTGTTCGAGCGTTTCGGTCAGCCGGCCGTCATCGGTGAGATCCTCGCCGGAGCCATTCTCGGACCGGCCGTCCTGGGACTCGTCGAGCACACGGAGTTCCTGAGCGCCCTCGCCGAACTCGGCGTCATCCTGCTGCTCTTCATGGCCGGCTTGAACACCCACATCAGGGAACTCACGCAGGCCAAGATCTCCGCAGGCCTCACCGCAGGGCTCGGGGCGGTGTTCCCGTTCGTGGCCGGCCTGATCGCGGCCCAGTTCTTCGGCCTGTCGCTGACCGCCAGCCTGTTCGTCGCCACGGCTCTCCTCGCCACGTCGGTCGGCATCACGGTCCGGGTGCTGAGGGACCTGGGGTACGAGCGCCGGAAGTCCGTGCGCATCATCCTCGCCGCGGCAGTGCTCGACGACGTGCTGGGCCTGCTCGTCCTCAGTGTGGTCACGGCCTACGCGCTGGGAGAGAGCAACTGGCTGGAGTTCGCCCTGCTGACCATCGAGGCCATCGTCTACGTCGTCGGCATCGGTGTCTTCGGCCCGCGGCTGGTCGCGAAGCTCGTCCCACTCGCCTCGAAGGTGCCCGCCGCCTTCATCTTCGAGGCCGGGATCATCCTCGCCCTGGGGCTCTCGCTGCTCGCCGAGTACATCGGCCTGGCGGCGATAGTCGGTGCATTCCTCGCCGGCATCGTAGTGGCCGAACTCAAGCAGCACACCGATGTGGAAGCCAAGATGGAGCCGCTTGCCTGGTTCTTCATGCCGTTCTTCTTCGTCTACATCGGTACCTACCTCGACCTGCGGGCGTTCACCTCGACGACCGTCCTCCTCGAGGTCGTGGTGTTCTCCGTGATCGCCGTCTTCACCAAGTACTACGGCGCTCTGCTGGGCGCCCGGCGGGAAGGCAAGCTGATCGCCCGCGAGGTCGGCGTCGGCATGGTGCCGCGGGGTGAGGTCGGCATCGTCGTGGCCGGCCTCGCGCTGGCCTCGGGAGCCTTGGCGGAGGGCATCTACGCAGCCATCATCGGCATGGTGCTGGTCACGACGGTCCTGGCGCCGTTCCTGATCAAGATCGTGTACGGGCGCCGGCACGGCGGCGAGCCGAGACAGACGCTCGAGAAGGTTGCCGAGGGCGACTGACGCGGCTTCACGCAGGGGGGGTGGACTCCCGATCGGCGTCGCCGTCGGTCGGCGGCGGCGGGTCATCCACGAACGTCCCCGGCCACAGTCGCACGCCGGCACGGTAGGCGGCTCGTCCGATCACGTGCCCCGCCACCGGGGCGGTGATGAACACGAAGAGCATCGCCAGGCCGAGCTTGACCGCGGACGAGACCGTGGGGTGCAGCAACGCCGTGCCGCCGAAGATGAACGCCAACCCGAGGCTCGCCGCCTTGGTGCCGGCCTGCAGCCGGGCCAGCACGTCAGGAAGCCGCACGACCCCGAGGGCGGCGAGCACCATGAGCACTGCCCCGGCGATGACCAGGATGGTGCCTGTGGTGGTCATCGCTTTCTCCTCACCAGGATCGCGAGCGACAGGGTCGCGACGAACCCGAGCATGGTCGCGACCAGAACGGCGTCCAGCAGCGCCGCGGCGCCCAGCCTGATGGAGAGCAGCGACAGCGCGGCGACCACCGTGTAGAGGCAGACGTCGGCCGCGACCGCCCTGTCGGCGACGGACGGCCCGACGAAGACGCGGACGAGCCCCAGCGCGAGCGCCAGGGCGAGCATGAGCAGCGCCAGGTCCACCGCGCTCATCGCAGCACCCGCAGCAGCCGGGCCTCGAGACGAGAGACCTGCCGTCTCACATCCTCGGGCGAGTCCATGTGCAGAGCGTGCACGTACAGCGCCGTGCGGTCTTCCGTCACCTCGAGCGTCAGGGTGCCCGGCGTGAAGGAGACCATGTTGGCGAGCAGCGCGATCTCGAAGTCCGACGTGGCGGCGAGGGGCACGCGAACGATGCCGGGGCGCACGGAGTGGGTGGGGGTGACCACCTCCCAGGCGACCACGGCGTTGGCGGCCAGCAGGTCCCACGAGTAGAGCGCGATGAGCCACAGCAGCCCCCCGGTGCGACGCAGCAGTGCCCGCAACGCCGTCATCGCAGCACCGCCTGCACGTAGGGAGCTGGATCGACGAGCACGGAGGCGGCCGCCTCCGACAACACCCAGAGCCCCTGGGCGCCCAGGCCGAGGCCGACGGTGAGCGCGGCGAGGGCGGCCGCCGGCGCGACCAGCGCGGCCGCCCGCGGCCCCGCGACCACGGCGGCGGGCTGCGGCTCCTGCTGCCGCTCGCCCCAGAAGACGCCGTTCCAGATCTTCACCATGGAGAACAGAGTGACGAAGCTCACGGCGACGGCGACTCCGCCGGCAGCGTACTGATCCAGGTCGAACGCCGCGCGCAGCAGCGCCAGCTTGGCCACGAACCCAGAGAACGGCGGTACGCCAGACAGAGACAGCGCGGAGATCCCGAACGCCGCAGCGAGGACCGGGCGCTCCCGAGCCAGGGCGCCGAGCCGCCCCAGGACTCCCGTACCCTCGAACGTCTCGACGGCGCCGGCGCACAGCAGGAGCGACGTCTTGACGACGATGTGATGGAGTATGTAGAAGATGCCGGCCGAGAGGCCGGCGAGACCGAACAGGCCGAGCGCCAGCACCATGTATCCGATCTGGCTGACCATGTGGAACGACAGGATGTCCCGCACGCGGTCCCTGCCCACCGCGCCGAGCACGCCGAGCACCATGGTGAGCATGGCGATGGTCAGCAAGGGGACGCGCAGCGTGGCGTCGCCGGCGAACAGTGTACTGTACAGGCGAAAGACGCCGTACAGGCCGATCTTGGTCAGCAGGCCGGAGAACAGCGCGGTCACCGCCGGCGACGCAGCCGGGTACGACCGCGGCAGCCAGCCGTGCACCGGCACGAAGGCGGCCTTCACGCCGAGTGCCACGAGGATGACGACGCCCGCCACGGCCACGCTGTCCGAGGCCGCGGCGCGGCCGACCAGTTCGGCGAAGTTGACGGTCCCGGCCGCCGCGTACAGGAGGGCGATGCCGGCGACGAGCGTCGTGGACGCCATCAGGCTCGTCGTGACGTAGACGCCTGCCGCGCGGATCTGGCCCCTGGAGCCGGGCACCGTCAGCAGTACGTAGGATGCGATCAGGGCGACCTCCACGAAGACGAAGAAATCGAAGATGTCGGCGGTGAGGTAGGCGCCCGCGACGCCGGCGACAAGCGTCAGCACGAGCGGATGGAAGAACCGCCGCTCGTCGTCGCCTCGAGCGATGGCGAACAGCACGCAGACCGTGACCATGAGCGCGCTGACCGTGAGCATCAGCGCGGCGAAGCCGTCCGCCACGAAGGTGATGCGGAACCTGGCGGGCCACCCGCCGATGCCTGTCGCCAGCACGGCGCCGTCGCGCGTGAGCCAGACCAGAGTGACCGCCACTCCCAGCATGGCGAGACTGCAGGTCAGCGTGATCCAGCGATTGACGGCCTTGCGCTCGCCGACCAGGAGAGCCAGGCCGGCTCCCGAAAGCGGCACGGCGAGGGCCAGGACGAGCAGCTCATCCATCGCCGTCGTCCTCCGTGTCGTCGTCCCCCATCCGAGAGCGGGCACGCAGGGCCAGGGCGAGGATGAAGGCGGTGATGCCGAAGCTGATGACGATGGCCGTGAGGGTGAACGCCTGCGGGAGCGGATCGGCGGGCAAGGACGACGCCCCGGCGATCGGCACGCCGCGGCGCTGGGCGCCGCCCGCGGCGAGGAGCATCACGTTCGCGGCGTGCCCCAGCAGCACGAACCCCAGCGCCATGCGCACGAGACCTCGCTGCAGCACGAGGTACGTGCCGGCCGTCGCCAGGGCGCCGACGATGACCGCGAGCATCACGCCTCCTTCCCCCAGAACGAGAGGAGGTAGGCGCTGAAGGCCGCCGCCACGACGACGAAGACGCCGACGTCGAACACCAGCGACGTGACGAACTTGACGGACCCCAGGGGCAGTCCGATCTGCAGCACGGCGCCCTGGAGGAACTCGCCCAGGAGCAGCATCCCGGCCAGACCGTAGACGACCGCCAGGAGCAGCCCGGCGCCGAGCACCCGCTGCGGCGCGACCGGCAGCAGCCGTCGGCCGCGCGCGGCACCCCCGGTGAGGGACTGGAGGATGAGCGCCGTCCCCACGACGAGCGCAGCGATGAACCCTCCTCCGGGGGCGTCGTGGCCACGCAGGAGGTAGTAGAGGGACAGGACGATGATGCCGGGCGTGAGGACGCGGGACGCCTCCAGAAGGATGAGACTCCTCCCTCCGGCGGGCGGGTCGCGCAGTGGGACCAGCGCAATGATGCCGAGGGCGGCGACCGCAAGCACGGTGATCTCTCCGAGCGTGTCGAGTGCCCGGAAGTCCACAAGGATCGTGTTCACGACGTTCTGCCCACCCGCCTCGAGAGGGCCGGCGCGCAGGAAGTACGCCCCGGCTTCGGAGATCCCGCGCCGGCCGGTGAACGCGAACGTGGCGGCCGCACCCGCGCCGCCGACCAGCAGGGCCAGGAGCAGCGCCGCGATGCGGCGGGACCGCAGCACCGCCGGGAACGCCGGCGAGAGCCTTCTGAACGCGAGGACGACGAGAGCCACGGTGAGAGTCTCGACGAGAAGCTGCGTGATGGCGAGATCAGGCCCACCGAGCAGTGCGTAGACAAGCGCCATGAGGAATCCGACGACACCCAGGACGGCGACGGCGGCGACGCGGGCGCGGGCGACTGCGGCGGCGGCCGCGGCGGCGACGATGAGCACCGCGACGACCACGTCGGCGACCGGCGCGACCGGCGCTCTCAGCGGCGGCAGCTCGGGAGTCAGGACCAGCCAGGCGACCGATCCCGCGGCCAGCAGCGTTGCGAGCGCCCAGGCCAGGTGGACGGCGGGGCTGGACGACATGAACGGCGCGGCGGCGGCGACGCCCGCGCGGATGATCCAGTCGTACAGGGCGTCAAAGACCGGCGCCCCCGCGGGGAGCCTGACCTGGTCCATCAGGCGATCGACGGGGGCGCGCAGCAGGAACAGCACGAAGCCGAGGCCGATCATCGACGCGGCGAGAGCCAGGGCCGGCGTGAAGCCGTGCCAGAGGGCGAGATGCACGTGCCCGGTCAGGCCGGTCGCCGTCTCGGCGACGGCCGAGACCAGTCCGTCGAGCCGCCCGACGATGAGCCCGAGGCCCAGTCCGAGGACGGCGGTCAGCGCCGCCGGTGCAAGGAACGAGCGCCGCGGCTCGTACAGCTCTTGCGTGAGAGGCCCCTCGAATGCCCCGTCGAAGATGCGCATACCGTAGGCGAACGTGAGGCTCGCAGATGCCGCCGCCATGGCGCCGGCGAGGGGAGCGAACCAGGACGGGCCGGGGGCGCTCAAGAAGGCGACGAACGACTCCTCCTTGCTCACGAAGCCCAGCAGCGGCGGCAGTCCGGCCATGGACATGGCGGCGAGCGCCGTCACCGTCGCGGTGAGCGGCATCGCCTTTCGCAGCCCGGTGAGCTGCCGTATGTCCCGGCTCCCGGCCTCGCGGTCGATGATACCCACGGCCATGAAGAGGGTGGACTTGTACAGGGCGTGCGCCAGAAGATGCGCGGCCATGGCGGCCAGCGCCGGGAAGGTGCCCACACCGGCGAGCGCCATGAGAAAGCCGAGCTGGCTGACGGTCGAGTAGGCTAGCAGTTCCTTGAGGTCGTGCTGCTTGAGCGCGAGGAACGCCCCTGCCAGCGCCGTCACGAGGCCGACGATCACGATGATCTCGCGCCAGGGACCGCCGGACACGCCGAAGAGGGGCTCCATCCTCGCCACGAGGTAGATGCCGGCCTTGACCATCGTCGCCGCGTGAAGATAGGTGCTCACCGGTGTCGGCGCCACCATGGCGCCGGGGAGCCAGAAGTGGAAGGGGAACTGCGCCGACTTCGTGAAAGCGCCCGCGAGGAGCAGCGCGAGGACGAAGGGCCCTGTGGCGCTCGCGGCGACGCGCCCGGGATCGCTCAGGATCAGCGCCATGTCCGTCGTGCCCGAGGCGAGGCCCATGAGTACGAGCCCGGCGAACAGCGCCAGGCCGCCGAGGCTCGTGACGAGGAGGGCCCTGGTCGCGGCGGCCCTCGCCTCCGCCCGTCCACTCCCTCCGATCAGGAGGAACGACAGGACGCTCGTGAGCTCCCAGAACACGTACAGCACGATGACATCGCCGGCGAGCACGAGGCCCAGCATCGCGGCGCCGAAGACGGTGAGCAGCGTGTACAGACGGGCGTGCGACACGTCCATCTCGAGGTAGCGAGCGGCGTAGGCCATGACGACCGCACCGATCCCCAGGACGACGAGGGCGAAGAACAGCGACAGACCGTCGAGCGCGAGCGTGAACCGCACGTCGAGGCCAGGGAGCCACGGCACGGAGAACACGAGACGCTCGCCGCGCAGGACGGAGGCGGCGGGGACGAGGAGCGGAACGAGGGCGACGATGAAGACGGCCGCCAGAACGTACCCGGTGTCGCGGCCCCGGCGGCGGGCAAGGTATGGGACTGCGGCCGCCGCCGCGAGAAGCACGAGCAGCGGCAGGGCGACGAGTACCCCCGGCATAGACTCCTCTCCCGCCTCAGCACGGACTCGTCGGGGCCGAGGCCTCGGATGCAAGCCGCCGCTGTACCCTCGCGCGCATCCGGCGAGCCCTGACTGGCCCCTGGTGGACCGGCACCTGGGAGTCTACACCGGGTCGACGGCGAACGGATGCCGGCTCGTCACGCCGGCGACGCGGCTTCTCGAGAGAGTGAGCGGCCCGCTAGAGACGGCTGGCGCCGGCCAGGGCGTTCTTGAAGGCCGCTCGCGCGGCATCGTCGTACACCGAGAGCATGATGTGACGCAGCGGCGTGCGCGGATGCTCCTTGAGGTACGAGACGACCTCGGTGACCATGAGGCTGGAGCACTGGTAGAGCGGGAAGCGGCACGCGCCGGTGCCGAAGGCGGGCAGCGCGACCGACCTGGCGTGCGCGCGCTCCGCGGCGGCGAGCGACGCGCGCACGGCCGCGGTGACCGCGCTGCCGTCGGCCGCCGGTGCGCCGTCGGTGAGCGCGACGTGGATGACCCAGCGCGCCTTGAGGTCGTGCCCCGTCGTGACGACCGCCGTGCCGAGCTCGACCGGTCCCTGCAGGACGGCCTCCTTCTCGACGGCCTCGCCGCCCACTCGTTTGATGGCGGCGGCCACACCGTGATCCATCCACAGCTCCGTGGAGGCCGGAGCGACGATGGCGTCCACCTCGAGCTGCGTGATGTCGCCGTTCGCGAGTTCGACCTTGGTCTTGCCGACTGTCGTCTTCATCCTGTCCTCCACCCTGCGTCGAGACGCAGTGACCGTTCCGTTGCCGCGAGTATACCTGCCGGGGGTAGACTCGTGCCGAGCCGACGGGGGGTCCCCACGAGCACGTACGCAGCCTGGATAGTCGCCGCCTTCTGCATGACCGCGCTCTGGGCGCTCGTCGTCGTGGTCAACAAGAGGATCCTCGAGTCCGTCACGCCCGTCGCGGTGAACTTCTTCGTGCGGCTCGTGGCCATCGGCGGCCTGCTGGCGATCACCGTGCCGCTCACGGCGCTCGACCTCTGGAGCAACGGGTTCGGCATCAACGCGGCGGCGGCGGGCTGGATCGCTCTGGCCGCCGTGGGCACCTGGCTCATCGCCTTCAACGCCTACTACTTCGCCCTGCGCGGGGAACGCGTGGCGGTGATCGCTCCGATCACCAGCACCGACCCGATCTGGACGGCGCTCTTCGCCTGGCTCATCGTCGGGACGGCGTTCGGGCTGCCGACGCTGGCCGGCATGGTGGTGACAATGGCCGGCGTCGTGCTGATCTCCCGGTGGATGGACGAGGGTCGCGAGCAGGCGGCCGGGCTGGCGGGCGCCGCCGCCGTGGCGGCGGCGGCGCACGGCGACGTGCTGCCGGACGAGCGGACCCCTTTCGCCGTGCCGCTTCTGGA
>DAIQNY010000151.1:0-8563 GCA_036788155.1 Actinomycetota bacterium
CGAGGCTCTTCGGCGCCGCCTCCGACCTCTCCACACCCGACACCCGCGCCGGGCGCTGGATGGCCGCCCATCTCGACGTCCTGCGTGCCGCCGGCGTGGGCGTAGCGGTGGTCGCGCTCCTGTTCGCCACGGCGTCGCTGACCGCAGTGCTCCTGATTCTGCTGGCGCTGGTCGCATACGAGCTCGCGCTCGCCGTGTACGGGGCCGGCGTGCCGGATGCGCCGGAGGATCAGACGCCCGGCGAGCCGCCGGCGCCGCCGGCGAGCTGACCAGGCAGCCGGCCGAGACGTTTGGCGTCAGGCGGCCGCCTTGTGCTGCGACCGCCCGGTCTGCGGACGCTCACGCACCGCGAGGCGCTCCCCCTGGACTTCGTCGACGGCCTCGTACCAGGGCAGTCGCTCGCCCAGCAGCGCCCTGAGGCGCCAGCGCGGGCCCTTCCTGGTCTGGGCCAGCGCCTCCGCGAGACCGCGGGCCGCGGTGCGCACGCGCGCCGCGGCCGCGCCGTCGAGCGCCAGGTGGTCCGCAGCAGCGGCGACGCGCGAGAGGTTGCCCGCGACGTCGTGGTACAGGCCCCAGTCCCGGGCGCAGACGGACGCGAGGTACCGGCTCCCGATGACACCCGGCGCCTCGTCCTCGCGCACGTCCAGATCCCGCAGGAGCAGCGCCGCATCGAGCACGTCGGACTCGCTCATACCCGTGCGCAGCAGCTTGGCGAGGAGGACGTCCGCCGCCGGAAGCGTGTAGGCATGCGCGCGCAGACGACCCCGCAACGGCAGCGTGTGGTGCAGGCGGAAGGCGTCCAGGTACACGTCGACCCGGTCGTCCTCGTGGATGGGACGCCCGGACAGCCCGACATGTGCACACGGCCGGTAGACCTGCAGGAGCGCACCGCTGCTCGCGAGGCGCACGTGCCGGTTCTCCTCGTACCCAGCGCCCGCCAGCACCACGAGGAGGCGGCGCGCCGACGGTCGGGCCGCCACGAAGTCCAGGTCGCGGTGCTCGCGCCGGCACCCATTTGGGTCCGAGCACAGCGCAAGAACCGCCAGCCCGCCGACGAGCCGCAGCTCGACGCCGGCGCCGCGAGCCGCGTCGACGAGGTCGAGCGCCTCGTCCAGCATGGGGTGTCGCCCGCGCGGCGCCGTGTCAGGCCGGCCGTCCATGCTCTCGTGTACCGCGGTCGGCGAAGCAGCTAACGCCCGCGCCGCCGACTCACGCGCGCGATTCGCGAGACCCGTCGGCGGACTCTCCCGGAGCCTCGTGATCGCGCCTGTCCCGGTGGCCATCCAGGTGCGGCAGCGGCAGGTGGGGCTTGCCGCCGATGACGTCCCACAACATGTACTTGCGCCGCTCCCACTTCTGGTGGAAGCCCTCGTCGCGGCGCAAGGCGCGCTCGAACTTGCCCGGGCTGGCCTTGTACCGCCAGCGCGCCCAAGGGGACCCGGGCTTTCCGAGCCTCAGCGCTCCGACGAACGCCACGGGCGGCACGAAGATGCCCACCGTGCCCACGAACAGCTTGCCCTTGAGGTAACAGACCACAACGAAGAACGCGCCGCTGAGCACCAGAGAGAAGAGGACCCAGCGCGAGATGGTGATGTAGTCCCCCAGCGAACTGAACGTGGCCGGCAACAGCCCGGTGAGGAGCAGGGTGATGAAGGTGATGCCCAAAATCACGGCGTCGATGCTCTTGCGGCCCTCGCCGGTCCAGTAGACGTCCTCCAGATGCAGGATCAGCGCGAACTCGTCCAGCGTGAGCGCCGCACCGCACCCGAAGGCGAAGGCGATCAGCTCGATCCAGGGACTACCCGGCTGCAGGGCGAACTCGAGGATGCCGGCCACCACCATGGCGACGATCCCGAACACGGAGTGGTGGATGTGCAGCCCGCCCGGCGTGACCACGCTGCCGATACGCAGGTGCGAACGACCGTGGCGGCGCGTGAGGCGCGTGTTGAGCCTGGCGATCAGGAACGTCACGATGAATCCGACCAGCAGTAGGAACAGCGACCGCTTGGCGTCGTCGAGCACGTGACCGGGGATGGCGGCGAACAGGAAGGTCATACCTCTCGCATTATCCCCGCAGCAGGCCGAAGGGACTACCGCGGCCCGAGAGGACGGAACGTCAGACGCCCGAGGGAGACGCCGAAGGGCTCGCCGGCGGCGAGTCGTCCGGCGTCTTCGACCCCGGCGGCGCCCAATCGGCCTTGATCGCCTTGTACACCTCGTCGGCGAGCAGTTCCTGCCCCTCCACGGTGAAGTGCACCTGGTCGGCCAGCCGGAGGGAAGCGTCGAAATCGCCGCCGGACGTCGTGTACATGTCCCAGATGTCGATGTACGTGGCGCCCGGACGCTTCTCGCACTGCTTGCGGAAGACCTTGTTGATGAGGCGCATGCGCGAGTTGCGCCAGCTCTCCCCCATGATCGGCATTCCCACCCAGTACACGCGGCGAGCGCCGCCCTCGAGCATGGTGTCGATGATGTCGCCAACGCGGTCCTCGTAGACCTGCTTCCACTCCATCGTGCCGTAGTCGATCCACTCGTCGTCCCGCCAGACGGATTGGGTGTCGTTGGTACCCATCATCAGGACCACGGCGTCGGGCTTGGCCGACGTTGACACGGTCTCCATCTGTCTCTGCCAGTCGAAGAAGTCGTAGCGGCAGATGCCGCTCGATTCCTTGTAGTAGGTGATGGGCCTGAAGCCGGTGGACCCCTTGAGCACGGGCTCGAGCGCCCAGCCCAGCTCACCCCCCATGGAGTCGCCCCCGACCCATACGCGAACGGGGTCCGTCTTGCTGGCCACCCACACTTCGGGCGGAGGCGTGGTCGGGGTGGGCCTCGGCAACGGGGATCCGGCGACCGCGGCGGAGCTGCCTCCGCTCTGACCGGCGGCGCCGGCGGGCTCCTCGCCGCCGCGCCCGCGGAGGGCGACGAAGGAGGCGACCGCCGCCGCGACGACGAGAACGACTACGAGCACGAGTAGGCGCCGCCGGGCTTGCTGCTTGCGCCGGCGGCGGCGCTCACGGCCGGAGGGCGACGAGTAGCGGCTGTAAAACCCGTTCTGCATCACAGGGAGACCTCGTGGCGAGTGTACAGGAGCAGGATTCGCCTCGCGCCCCGCGGAGACCTGCGTGGTGCCGGCACCGTGGCGCCGGCGCGATACGCCCGACCGGCGCTCGTTCCCGCCGCGGCGCCGGTGGGATACAGTTCAGGTGATGACGGACGAGCCGAGCACCAGCAGCACCACGACGCGCCCCCCAGGCCGGCAGCGCCTGCTGGCCGAGTCGCCGCGCTTCGCCGACAGCTTCGGCCTGGTGCTGCTGCTGCTGGTGGCCAGCTACTTCGTCATCGCGGGGGCGGGCGACGGCACCATCGGCCGCGTCGTCTCCATCGTGATCTTCGCCGCCACGACATGGCTCGCCCTCAGGGCCGCCCAGGTCAAGCGTCACATCCTGCGCATCGCCCTGGCCCTCATCCCGCTGGCGACCGTCGTCGCGGCCGCACTCATCTTCGTCGGCAGCGAAGAGACGGCGAGCATCGTGAGCAGGATCCTGACCATCCTGCTCGTCGTGGTGGCACCGGTCGCGATCCTCAAGCGTCTGGTGGAGCACCCCGTCATCAGCCTCAACACGTTCTACGGCGCCGTGTGCGTGTACCTGCTGATAGCCATGTTCTTCGCCACCGCCTTCGGCCTGATCGCGATGATCGGCGACCAGCAGTTCTTCGCCGAACTGGACGTGCCTCCCAGGGACACGCCAGCCGTGGACTACCTCTACTTCAGCTTCGTCACCATCACCACCACCGGCTACGGTGACTTCACGGCGGCGACCAGCGTGGGTCGATTGACGGCCGTGCTCGAAGCGATCTTCGGACAGCTCTACCTCATCACCGTCGTGGCGCTGGTGGTCCAGAACCTGGGCCGGCAGAGCCGGCTCGGGCGCCGCATGGAAGACGGACTGCGGGAGAACGACGAGCGCGCTGCCCGCGGCGGTGGAGACACTGCCGTGGCAGGACCGCCCGGCGGCGGCACCGGCCCTCCGGAGGACGCGGCGGGCGGGTCCACGTCGCACTGACCGCCGACCGGATCACCGGCCGGCCACGACCGGCCTGGCCGGACCGCGTCGAGTCGGTCGACCTCAGATCAAGGTTCCGCGGCGCCGCCGGGCGGCAGGACGCCGCGGCGCTCCTCCTCGCGCTCCCTGCGCTTCTCTTCTTCGGTCATCTGCCGCTCGCGCGCCGCCTGCCACAGGAAGAGCGCGAGACCGCCGATCACCGCCGCAGAACCGGCGCCCAGGGCGAGGATGTCGCTCTTGCCGTCCCAGGTGAGCGCCCAGCCGAGGAAGATGACGGCGATCGCCACGACGACGACGCCGGCCAGCAGTTCCTTGAGGTTGCCGAGGTCGCGGATGCGGAGCCACGCCGGCATGGGGACACGGTCGTCGACGAAGAGGCTGTACAGGCCGAGGGCGAGGACGTACAGCACCATGGCCAGTAAGGCGTAGTCGGCCTGCTTGATCAGCTTGCCGATCATCTCGTTCTGGCCCAGATCACTGCCGATGCCGTCAATGATCGTCATCACCGTCACGATGATCGTGGAGACCATGACGGCCATGAACGCGAGGAACAGGCTCACGGTGGCGACCAGCACGAAGAAGCGGCTGGACGCGACCATGCGGGGAATGATGCTTGACTCGCGCCGCTCCGGGGCCTGCTCAGCCGGATGGCGTTCGGGCGTGGGCCTCACGTGCGTCCTTGGAGCGCCCGGCGCATGGAGAGCGCCTGCACGATCGCGCCGATGCCGAACAGCAGGGCGGCGAGTCCGACGAGGACCATGAGCAGCGTCACCGTGGGACCGGGCCAGATGATGAAGACCAGACCGATCACCGCCAGCATCGCGCCCACGCCGACCACCGCGCCGTAGCCGTCTGCCCGGGCGGAGATGGCGGCGACGGCGACGGCGACGCCGCTGATAAGGAAGGCGAGACCGACGATCACGGCCACGGTCTTGACGGACGCCTCCGGCCACGCGATGAGCGCGACGCCGGCGATGATGGCGATGACGCCGGCGATGACGCGACCGGTCCTGCCGCCGCCGCCGAGGAAGAACTGGAGGACGCCGGCGAAGAGGAGGAACAGGCCGGCGAGGATCGCCACTAGGCGCACGCTCCCCCAGATGTTGGCGAGGACGAGGATGCCGAATACGGCGGCGACGATACCTACGGCGAGGACGAGACCCCAGGCCCCGCGCGCTGCCTGCCGGCCACCCACGACGACCACGGTCTCGTTCACGACCTCCGGCCGGGGTCTGTCCGGCTGGTTCTGGTGGTCACTCATGCTCAACCCCCTGTCCTTGCGACCGCGCGCCGCGGCCGCCGCCGGGGAGACTATTCCCCGAGCACCTTGATGATGAGTCTCTTGGAGCGGCGGCCGTCGAATTCGCAGTAGAAGACGGCCTGCCACGGGCCCAGGTCCAGGAGCCCGTCGGTGACCGGCACGATCACCTGGTGGTGGACGAGCAGGTTCTTGAGGTGCGCGTCCCCGTTGTCTTCGAAGCCGCCGCGGTGATGCCGGTAGTCGCCGGGGTCGGGGAGCAACTGGCGGGCCACATCGTTGGCCGGCGGCCGCCAGGAAGGCGGCGCCAGCTTGTCCAACCACTCGAGCGCATCGGCCTGGATGCCCGGCTCGTCGTCGTTGATCCAGACGCCGGCGGTGATGTGCATGGCGGCGACGAGGACCATGCCCTCGCGCACGCCGCTCTCGTCGACCGCCGCCTGTACGTCCTCCGTGATGCGGACGAACGCGCGACGCTCCTCGATGTGGAAGCTCTTGTAGACGGTGTGCGCCTTCATGCGGACCTCAGCTCTCGTCGTCGGTGCGCCGGGTAAGGCGGATGAAGCGCACGTCGAGGCCGGCGTGGCCGCGTTCCACGATGGCGACGGTGGGGTCGTCGTCCTCGTAGTGTGGCGCGCTGGCGGAGCCGGGATTGAGATACAGCGTGCCGTCCACCCACTCCACGGCCGGCAGGTGGTCGTGCCCGCAAACGACCAGTTCGGGCAGCTCGCGCTTGCCGATGCCATCGATCTTGCCGAGCGAGAGGCGCTTCAGCAGGCGCTTGCGCTTGTGGCCGACGATGAAGCTGATGCCGCGCGAGGTGCCCGCGACTTCGCGCGGCAGCTTGCCCAGCTTGCCGTCGTCCATGTTGCCGGCGACGGCCGTGACGGGCGCGATCTCGGCGAGGGCCTCCAGGATGTGGCCGTCCATGACGTCGCCGGCGTGGATGATGTGGTCGACGCCTGCGAACTCCTCCAACACCCGGGGATCGAGATAGCCGTGGGTGTCCGAGATCACTCCGATCCGTGCGCCCGTCTGCGACCTGGCCATCACCCTCCTCCGGACGATCCGTACGGCCGTATCATCCACCGCGGCCTCCCCCAACGCCAGTCCTCCCCGCCCCTGCCCGTCTCCGAACCTGACCGGCGGAGGCACGGCCGCACACGGGTGACCTGCGCCGCGACGCCGGGTGCGGAGGACTGCAGTGACGACGTCGCGGCGGTCCGGCGGGACGCGGCCCTTACAGGGGGTCGCCGGTCACGCCCGGCCCGGACCACTCGGAGCCGAAGTGCTCCTGCGCCGGCGCCACACCCAGCGCCGCGTGGTGGGCGTGCCCCCTCAGAGCCTCCTCCACAACGAGCGTTTCCCCCGGGCGCAGCATCACGGTGTGCACATCCGGCTCCAACGACGCGGCCTGCGCCTTGAAGAGGAACGGCGCCCTGCGGTGGAAGTCCGGCCGAAAGCGAAAGAGCGCCGTGCCGGGCAGATGGTACGTGCCCCAGTGGATGGGCACCACGAGGCGCGGCCGCAGCAGTTCCATTGCCCTGACCGCGTGTCGCGGGCTCATGTGCTTGAACTCGGGCATGAGCGGGCCGATGCCGGCGATGGGCAGCAGCGCCAGGTCGAGGCGCTCCGGCCACACGTCGGCGATACCGGAGAAGAACGCCGTATCGCCGGCGAAGTAGACGCTGTGCGACCCCGAGACCACGTAGCCGAGACTCGGGGTCCTCGCCGCCAACGGGTGCCGGGTGCCGCGGTGCTTGGCGTCCGTGCCGACGACCTCGAGAGGCCCGACGTGCACCCGCTCGCCGGGCTCCACCTCGTGGATCTCCTTGAAGCCGCGCCAGCGCAGGGAAAGCCCGGCGCCCACCGGCGCGAGCACCGGCGTGTCGCGGCGGAACAGCCGCAGCGACCGCGGGTCGTAGTGGTCCAGGTGCAGGTGGGAGATGAGGATCGCGTCGGGGTCGACCAGCGGCTCGGTGAGCGGCTGGGGGACGCGCCGGTAGAGCGGCCCCACGAGCCGGCGCAGCACCGGGTCGGTGACGACGCGCACGCCGTCCATCTCGATGACGGTGGAAGCGTGGCCCAGGAAGAGGACCCGCGTACCCGGCGGCAGCGGATTGGCGCGCGCCGGCATGGTCTCGATGTGTGCATCCATTCTTCCAAGGGTGTGGCCGACACGACCTTCCGTCAAACCGGTCCCGCCGGTGATGTACGTACGTTCGTGCGTTGAGGTAGGATGACACACCGTGTGAGCGGCCGGCGCACGGGGCCCCGGCCGCCGGAAAGGAGCACCTCATGGCCGACGGACCAGTCTTCCTCTTCCTCGCCACCTACAGCGACCCTGAGGGGGCGCGCGAAGATTACGAGGCGATCAAGGCGCTGCACAAGGAGAAGATGATCGGCACCTACGACGCCGCCGTGGTCACCAGGGACGAACACGGCAAGGTGCACGTGAGCAAGCACGAGAAGCCGACGCAGCACGGCGCCTGGGGCGGCGTCGCCGCCGGCGCCGTGCTCGGCCTGCTGTTCCCGCCCGGGATTCTCGTGGGGGCCGCCGCCGGCGGTCTCATCGGCGGCCTGATGGGACACTTCTGGAAGGGCATGTCGCGCAAGGACGTCATGGAGCTCGGCGAGTTCATCGACGACGGCGAGGCGGCGCTCGTCGTCGTGGGCGAGTCCACCATGGACGCCTATCTGATCAAGGCCCTGAAGAGGGCGGACAAGCAGATCAAGCGCGAGATCGACCTGGACGCGAAGCTCCTCGAGAAGGAGATCAGGGAGGCCGCCAAGGCCGCCGGCTGAGCCGCCGCGAGCGGGCGGCTGCAGAGGCGCCCCACGCGCAGAGTACCGACCCCACGAGGTCGGATTCTGCTCTCACGCGGTCGGGTAGGCAGGCCACAGGGACCTGGACGACCACGGGGATCGGAGACAGCCATGGCCACCATCCGGCAGCAGGTAGTCGTCGCGGAGGATCTCGAGGAAGTACGGCAGTCGTGGACGCGGTTCGTCCGCTGGCCGCACACCGGTCCGGGCCATCTGACGTGTGACGAGATCGCGTGCGTGGACGCCGTCAGGTCCGGCCTGGTGCACTTCATCCCGGCAGCCGAGGGCACGACGACCGTCGTCTTCCGCGTCGAGGAGTCCGAGGCCGGACCCGGGGTGCCTGAGCTTCGCCGTCAGGTGCACCACGATCTCGTCGTGTTCAAGGACTACGTGGAACGGAGCGGGCTGACGAACC
>DAIQNY010000152.1:0-8548 GCA_036788155.1 Actinomycetota bacterium
GAATCACCGTTCGGCTTGAGGCGGAATGGCCGTTCGGCTTCAGCGGAATGCGCATCTACTTCCTCGGGGCCACGTATGACGTTGTCGAGGGCGTGGTTCAGCGCGTGCAACGCGAGCATCCCGGCGTGCGGGTGTGCGGCTGGCACGACGGCTATCTTCGCGAAGGCGACACCGAGGCCGTCATCGAGCAGGTCCGGTCAACCGGGCCGGACATCCTCTTCGTGGGCATGCCGAGCCCACGCAAGGAGTACTGGCTCAGCGAGAACCTCGAGAAGCTCAACGTGCCGTTCAGCATGGGCGTGGGCGGCAGCTTCGATGTGTACGCGGGCAAGACCGCGCGAGCACCGCTGTGGATGCAGCATGCCGGGCTCGAGTGGCTCCATCGTTTCGCGAAGGAGCCGAGGCGCATGTGGCGACGGTACCTGTTCGGCAACCTTGCCTTCCTCAGGTTGCTGCACGACGAGTACGTACCCAACCGGGGCCTCAGCCGCCGCATCACGGATCTCTACGCTCTGGCTGCGTACAGGCGGCGACCGGCGGTCGCGCCGCATCCCGGTCGCCGTCGCACGGACGCAGGGCCGGCACCGCATCCGGGCCGTCGCCAGACAGACGAACGGGACGACGCCGCCCCGGGCCGTCGCCAGAGTGACTTCCAGTGGCCCTCCGACGACGGACCCTCGCTGTCGTGACGTCGGTCCGTCGATTGCGAGTGCTCTACGTCGTCGGGGCGCGCCCCAACTTCGTCAAGGTCGCGCCCGTCATGGCTGCCGGGGACGCATGGAACGACGAGGCGGGTCCGCACGACCTGCGTTTTCGTCAGACACTCGTGCACACCGGCCAGCACTACGATCAGAAGTTGAGCGAGGTCTTCTTCGAGCAGCTTGGCTTGCCCGAGCCGGATGAGTACCTGGGAGTCGGGTCGGGCTCCCATGCAGTCCAGACGGGGCGCCTGCTGCAGGCGCTTGAGCCGGTGGTGCAGCGCTACGAGCCGGACCTCGTGGTCGTCCCCGGCGACGTCAACAGCACGTTGGCCGCAGCCCTCACGGCGGCCAAGCTCAACATCCCCGTCGCCCATCTCGAGGCCGGCTTGCGCAGTCTGGACAAGACGATGCCGGAGGAGATCAACCGCATCGTCGCCGACCACTGCGCGGACCTTCTGTTCACCACCTGCGAGGATGCGGACGAGAACCTCTCTTGTGAGGGCATCGAGGCCGACAAGGTCAGGCGTGTCGGCAACACCATGATCGACACGCTGTTGCGCCTGCTGCCGCTCGCGAATGAGCGGGAGGGAGAGGCTCGTCTGGCTGTGGGCGTCACGGACGGGCCCTTCGTGCTCGTGACGCTGCATCGGCCCTCGAACGTGGACGATCCCAAGCGCCTCGAGTCGCTGCTCGGCGTCCTCGGAGCGCTCGGAGGCGACCTCCCGGTGGTCTTTCCTGTACATCCCCGCACGCGTCGTGCTCTGGAGGCGATCGACAACGACGTGTCGGGTCTCCACCTTGCGGAGCCGCTCGGGTATCTCGAGTTCATGGCGCTCATGAACGCCGCGTCCGCGGTGGTCACCGATTCCGGAGGCGTGCAAGAAGAGACCAGCGTGATCGGCGTTCCGTGTGTGACCGTGAGGACCAGCACCGAGCGGCCTGTCACGTGCCGGCTGGGGACGAACACGCTCGTCGACCCGGCGGATGACGCTGCCATCTTCGCGGCCGTGCGCACGGGATGTGCCGCAGCGCGACGTGGGGCCGACATCCCGCTGTGGGACGGTCATGCAGGCGAACGGGTCATCCATGCGCTGGCCGAGTGGGCAACGACGCTCGAGAGAGGGCTTGTCCCGGCGAGCGTGGGTGTCTGTACCTAGGCCAATGGCGGAGAAGAGCGGTGGGGTAGCACGCTGCGCGCGCCGATAGTGAGGTCAGGAGCACGAAAGCGTCAGTGAGGCACGTGAGACGGGGCCTCTGAGGGTTGAGTGTCGCAGCGGGTCGAGAGAGTGGAGGGGCCATTCTTGATGAGGGACAACGGCACGGCCGCGTGACCAGCACGGTCTGGGAGCGACCGGCGCACGTCACCCGTGTGGAGGCAGCCACACGGGCGACTCCCGTCAGGGGGCGGCTCCTGGCGCTGTCCTTGACGGCGGATGTCATCGCCGCGCTGCTCAGCTACGAGATCGCCTTGATCGGTTTCAACTGGCTTCATCACTCCACGGTAGGGTTGCTCGCGGCGTCGTTCGACTGGGGCATGGCACTAGGTCTCACCGCCATTCTCGTTACGTACGTCTGGGTGGGACTGTACAAGCTGGAGGCCTACGTGGAGCGGTCGTTCCACCTCGCCCGCGTCGCTCGGGGATCGGTCATCGCATTGGTCGTGACGGCGTTTGTCGCATTCGCGCTCAAATCGCCCCTCGTCACCGAGTCTCGGCTCACCATCTTCCTGGGCTTCTTGCTGTTCTTCGTGCTCGACGCTGCCGTGCGCGTCGGCTGGCTGGACCGCCTGTACAGGGCGGACGTCACGGCGAGGCCAGGCCCGACCGTGATGGTGGGCTGGGTGGCGGACGGCGGGGTGCTGCACAGCCGCCTCAGGGAGTTGCGTGGGTTCGCCCAGGTACGGTTGCTCGAGCCCGAGGACAGGCGCCGCAACGGCGACGATGCCGAACCCGAACTGACCGCCATGCTTCAGGACGCGGAGCCCGCGCCGCGCAACGTCTTCCTCGACGCCGGCTCGTTGGGACACAAGGCGATGCTGGATCTTGTAGAGGTCGCAAGGAGCCGCGGCAGCGAGGTGTACATCATCGGCCGCCTCACGGGCGTCCTGGACACCACCGGGCTGCTGTTCCGCCTGTTCGAGACGCCGGTGATGCACGTCCACGACATGCCGGTGGCCAACGGCAGGCTCTCCTGGCGCAAGCGGACCTTCGACGTCGTCGCCGCATCCGCCGCGCTGGCGGTCTTCTCGCCCGTGTTCGCGGTGTGCACGCTGCTGATCAAGCTCACCTCGACCGGACCAGTGTTCTACCGTCAAACACGCGTCGGCCTCCACGGACGCGAGTTCGACTTCCTCAAGTTCCGCAGCATGTGGGTGGACAACGACGACACCTCCTACCGGCAGCACATGCTGGACCGCATCCGCGGCAAGTCGGCACGCGGCGCTGTGGACGAGTACGGACGGCCGCAACTCAAGTACGGCGGCGATCCGCGCGTCACCGCGGTGGGCAAGTACCTCCGGCGCTTCTCGCTGGACGAGCTGCCGCAGTTCTGGAACGTGTTGCGTGGCGACCTCAGCATGGTGGGGCCGAGACCGGCTCTGCCGTACGAGGTCGAGGCCTATACGGAGTACCAGCGCATGCGTCTGAGTGTCATGCCCGGCGTGACCGGCCTCTGGCAGGTCGCCGGGCGCTCGCGCGTCGCCTTCGACGACATGGTGTTCCAGGATGTCGTCTACAGCTACAACGCGACTCTGCTGACCGACGTCAGCCTGTGTCTTCGTACCGTCCCGGCCATGCTGAGCGGGCGGGGTGCGGTGTGAGTTCGGCCGATTCGTCGTCGTGATGGGTCGCGAGCTTCTGCGTCCGGAGGCCCCTCGGCGTGGCCTCCGTCCGGTCGAACCACTAGGATGGAACGCGTCGCGCAGCATCGGGCCCCGCCGCTCCCGGCGAGCCTCGGTCGACGATAGGGGGTAGGGAGTGTCCACAGGCTTCACGTCCGGCAACGGCAACGGCGGTCACGACGGCGCCGGGTACTACGCAGCGGCGGGTCCGGGGCTCGCAGGGCCTCCGCCGGGTGCTCCGCCGGGCTACGGCCCCGAGTCAGAGCCGGAGGGCATGACCCTGCGCGACTACCTCGCGGTGCTCTGGCGCCGCAAGTGGGTCGTGCTCCTCGTCGTCATCGTGGCCACCGGCAGCGCCTGGTTCTTCAGCTCCCGCCAGACCCCGGTCTACGAGGCCGACGCCACCATCATCTACAAGCAGCAGCTCGACCTCTCCAACCCGCTCAATACCTCCGGCGTGAGCAACGTCAACCTCGACCGCGAGATCGCCAGCATCGACGGCCTGCTGCGGGGCCCCAACCTGCAAAAGCGCATCGAGTCGCTGCTCGCAGACGACCCTGACGCCCAGGCCGGCGTCGAGTACGAGGTGAGCGCGGCGCCGGCCGAGAGCGAGGGCGCCGCCACCGCCGTCACCACCAACGTCGTCGTCTTCATGGCGCGCAGCACCAGCGCGAGGCTGGCCGCCGCCGCCGCGAACGCGGCGGCGGCGGCCTACGTCGACTGGAACGCCCAGTTCCAGCGCCAGCAGATCGGCAAGGCCATCCCGGTCATCGAGGAGCAGCTCAAGGACTACCGCACCGAAGCGTCCAAGCTCTCCGCCGACTACCTCATGCTCAGGCAGCGGCTGCAGGACCTCCAGATCCTCGAGGCCACGGCCGAGGGCAACTACCAGCCGCTCGCGCCTGCCGTGGTGCCTGAGGACCCTGTCGAGCCCAAGCCGCTGCGCAGCGCCATCCTCGGCCTCGGCGTCGGCCTCTTCGCCGGCATCGGCCTCGCCTTCTTGCTCGAGCAGTTCGACACCCGCGTCCGGCGGCCGGACGAGGTCGCCGGCATCCTGCGCCAGCCCGTCCTGGGCCGCGTGCCGCGCATCAGCCGCAAGCTGCTCGGCGAGGGCGCCCTGGTCACCATCCGGCATCCCGATGGCCACGTGGCCGAGGCGTTCCGCATGGTGCGCACCAACCTCGACTTCATGGCCGTCGACGCCGAGGTCAGGTCCATCGTGCTCACGAGCTGCATGAAGGGCGAGGGCAAGAGCGTCACCGTGTCCAACCTGGCCGTCAGCATGGCCATGGCCGGCAAGAAGATCATCGTGGTCGACGCCGACCTGCGGCGCCCGCGCCAGCACACCTACTTCGGCCTGGCCAACGAGAAGGGCCTCAGCACGGTGGCCAGCGGCAAGCACGAGCTGGCCGAGTCGCTGGTGCGCATCGACGTGGCGCACCCGGGCGGCGGCGAGGGCGCGGCGCAGTTCAAGGACTGGTCGGCCGGCACCGACGCCCGCTCGGCGCTCTACGTGCTCCCGAGCGGGCCCATCCCGCCCAACCCGGGCGAGATCGTCGCCTCGCGGCGCTTCAGCGCCATCCTGGAGGAGCTCTGCGGCGAGGCCGACCTGGTGCTGGTCGACTCGCCGGCCATGCTGGCCGTCGGCGACACCTCGGCCATCGCCGCCAAGGTCGACGGTCTGGTGTTCCTCGTCGACCTCAAGGAGATCAAGCGGCCGCAGCTGCTCACCGCCGCCGACCAGCTCTTCCGCCTGCCCGTCAAGATGCTGGGCGTCGTGGTGCGCATGCACGGTACGCACGGCGGCCGCTATTACTACAACTCGCCGTACTACTACCGCTACAGCTACGCGGAGGACGGCGCCAAGGTCAAGGAGCGCCGCCGCACCAGAGGGCGTCGCGCGGAGGACCAGGCGCCCGTCTGAGGCGTCCGGCCGGGGAGAAGAACGAGGAAGTCAGGCGAGAAGACGCGGCACGCTGCGGCCCGCGGGGCGCAGCGGCTCGCGGCGCCGGTCGTCACGGCGGGCGCCGGTCGCAGACCTGGGAGGGAGGGCTCGACAGATGAACGTCCATCCACACCGATATGCCCGACGTCTGGCGCTGCCGGCGCTCGTGGCGCTGGTCGCGCTGGCGGCGCTGATGGCGGTGGTGGTGGCGCCGGCGGCCGCCGACCCGCCCACCACCAGCCTCACGGCCGCCGCCCAGAAGAGTCCCGTCAAGTGGAACACCGTCCTCATCCTGAACGGCATGCTCGTCGAGGACGTCGATCCGCCGCTGGCCCTGGACGGCCAGCAGATCGAGGTGCAGCGCGCCACCAGCGCGAGCGGACCCTGGAAGCTGGTGACCATCGTCACCAATACCCCCGGGCCGTATTACTCAGGCGCCTACGTCTACAACGAGAAGGCGACGCGCACGTACTTCTGGCGCATGGTGTTCGCCGGCACGACGGAGTACAGGCCGGCCACGAGCAACGCGGTCAGGATCGGCGTCGCGCCCGTGCTCGGCAAGCCGGCCGTCCCGGCGAAGGCCAAGGCGAGGAGGGCGTTCACGGTGAGGGGTTCGCTCAAGCCGCGCTTCAAGGCCGGGTCCCGGTCGGTCAAGCTGCGCTGGCAGATCCGCAAGAACGGCGCCTGGAGGAACTTCAGGACCTCGTGGGCCAAGGTCTCCAAGGCCGGCTCCTACAGCAAGTACACGGCCAGGGTCGCCGTCCCGCGAGCGGGCAAGTTCCGCTTCTACGCGCTGACGCCGGCGTCGGCCAAGTTCGTGGTGGGCCGCAGCCCGTTCAGCCGCACGGTCACCGTGAGGTGAGCTGAGGCCGGCTCCTCACAGATCGTCCTCGACGTCGCGCCGGTGACCCACGCCGACGACGAGAACCCACAGCTCCGCATCGCTGAAGGTGTAGACGATGCGGTAGTCACCGGTGCGCAGGCTCCAAAGGCAACACGGGGGACGTTTCGGTCACGGTGAGACGACGAAGGTCACTTCCCGCCGGACCGCGCGGCGGCGCCGTCGGCGCAGCCGTCACGGCGCCGCTCCCCCGGTCTTCCCGCGAACGGGGTAGGATACCTCCAGCATGAGCGACACGATGACCTTCGGACTCGTGGACAAGTCCACGCGCATCTACCTCGCCGGGCACACCGGGCTCGTCGGCGGCGCCATCTACCGCACCCTGCAGGCCGAGGGGTTCACCAACATCGTCGTCCGCACGCTGGACGAGGTGGACCTCACGGACCAGGCCGCGACCCGGCGGTTCTTCGACGAGGAGCGGCCCGAGGCCGTCATCGACGCCGCCGCCAAGGTGGGCGGCATCCTCGCCAACTGGGAGCAGCCCTGGGAGTTCGTCGAGCAGAACCTGCTCATCGAGCTCAACATCATCGGCGAGGCGTTCCGCCACGAGGTGCAGCGCCTGGTGTTCCTCGGCAGCTCGTGCATCTACCCGCGCGAGGCCCCGCAGCCGCTCAGGGAGGAGTACCTCCTCACGGGTCCGCTGGAGGAGACCAACCGCGCCTACGCCATCGCCAAGATCGCCGGCATCGAGCTGTGCCGCAGCCTCAACCGCGAGTACGGCACCGACTACCTCTCGCTCATGCCGACCAACCTGTACGGACCGGGCGACAACTTCGACCTCACCTCCAGCCACGTGCTGCCGGCCATGATCCGCAAGTTCCACGAGGCTAAGCTCGCGCTCGAGAGCGGGGCGACCGGACCGGAGACCGAGCTCGCGCTGTGGGGCACGGGCAAGCCGCGGCGGGAGTTCCTGTACGTGGAGGACGTCGGCCGGGCCATCACGTTCTGCCTGCAGCACGTGCACGCGGCCGACGTCCCGGACGGCCTGCTCAACGTGGGCTGCGGCGAGGACCTCACCATCCGCGAGCTCGCCGACACCGTCCAGCGCGTGGTGGGCTACGAGGGCCCCGTGCTCTGGGACGACTCCCGGCCGGACGGCACCCCGCGCAAGCTCATGGACGTGAGCCGCATCAAGGCGCTCGGCTGGTCCCCTCAGGTGGGCCTCGAGGAGGGCATCCGCCTCACCTACGACTGGTTCGTCACGAACCGGGCGTAGCGTCGGCGCGCGCCAGCGCCTCGGCCTGGGCGACGCCGCCGCCGGAGGCGACGGCGTCGAAGAGGGCGACGGCCCTGGCGTCCACGAGATCTGGGGAGTGGGCCGCGGCCACGTATTGCCGCGCGGCCAGTCCCAGCTGCAGCCGCAGTTCCGGGTCGTCGCGCAGCGCACCGATGCGTCGCGTCACCTGCAGCGCGTCGAGCGGGTCCACCACGAACGCCCGCCCGTCCAGCTGCGGCAGCCCCGTGAAGGCCTGGGGAGTGCCGATCACCGGCAGGCCCCAGGCCATGGCCTCGAGCGTCTTGTTCTTGGTGCCGCCGCCGTGGGGCAGCGGCGCCAGGACGATGTCGGCGCTGCGGTAGAGCGGGTCCAGGTCGGGCGCGTCCGACATGACGGTGACGCCGGCGCCGGCGGCCTTGCGCAGCCGGTGCGGCGCCTGCAGGCCGGCGATGACCATGGCGAAGGGCACGCGCTCGGCGCGCAGCTCCGGCGCCAGCCTCTTCACCAGCCACCTGGCCGCGTCACGGTTGGGGGCGTGGACGAAGGACCCGATGAAGAGGAGCCGCACGGCCACGTCGTGCCGCGCGATCGAGCCGCGCTCGTACACGGCCTCCTCGGGCGGCAGGTCGATCGCCAGCGGGATGGTGTAGGACTCCACGCCGAGCGTGGCGAGGCGCTCCCGATCGCCGTCGTTGATCGTCACGGGGATCGCGTCGCGCAGCAAGCTCCGCTCGTAGCGGCGGCTCGTGGCCGCCTGCAGGTTGGCGGCCAGGTAGCGGACGGGCCGCGCGGCGGCGGCCGACTCGCAGAGGCCGCTGGGCACCTCGGGGAGGTCGACGACGAGCGGCACGTCCGGCAGGCGGTAGTGCGCCGCATGGAGGGACTCGACCACCAGGGCCTCCGGCCGCCAGGAGGCGGCCAGCTCGTCGACCAGGCCGGCGACGGA
>DAIQNY010000153.1:0-8498 GCA_036788155.1 Actinomycetota bacterium
CCTGCCGGGAAGACGGTACTCGGTGAAGGCGATCGGCGCGCCGGTCGCCCCCGGGTGCCCGGTGAAGGTGAGCTTGACCGGACGTTTGGACAAGCCGGACGAGACGCCGCCCACCGTGCTCCACGGCATGCCCTCGGGCGTCACCGCGAAGGTCGCGCCGATGGTGTGGTCCTCCTGGACGTCCGTGAACTCCCAGGTGGTCACCGGGCCGACGGACACGCCGTCGACCACGACGTCCTCGACGGCGTAGCCGAGGTCCGGCGCGATCGTGTAGATCGGGCTCGCGCCGGACTCCACCGTGCCGGTGCCCGGCGTGACGGTCCCGTGCGGCCCGGCGCTCACCGAGATCGTGAACAGCGCGCGCTCGAACTCGACCGCGATGGTGTGGTCCGCCGTCACGGCCGGGAACGTGTACTCGTCCTCGCCGGTCATCGTGACCGGCTGTCCGTCCACCGTCACCGCCTTGACCCTCCAGCCGTGGTCGGGCGTGAAGGCGAAGGTCGGGGTGCCGTGCCAGTCCACGCTCTGCGGCGTGGCCGGCGCGATCGTGCCGTTGCCGCCGGCCACATTCGGCGTGATGGTGAACGTGTCGACCGCGAACGTGGCGCCCATCGTGTGGTCCGCATTCACGTCCCGGAACTTGACGGACGCCACCGCCCCGAGCGACTCGCCGTCGACGGTCACGTCGACGATGTGACAGCCGTCGTCCGGCGTGATCGTGTACGTGGGCGAGCTGCCGTACTCCACCGTGCTTGTGCCCGGCGTGATGGTGCCATGCTCGCCGGCCGTCACCGTGATCTCGAACGTGTCGATGGCGAACTCCACGCTGATCGCGTGGTCGGCCTCCACGGCCGGGAACGTGTAGGAGTCGTCACCCGTCATGGTTACCGGCTGGCCATCCACCAGGACCTCCGCCACGTGGTAGCCCGACGCCGGCATGAAGCTGAAGGTCGGGGTGCCGTGCCAGTCCACCGTCTGCGGCGAGCTGGGGCTGATGGAGCCGTGGCCCGAGGCGCCGCCGACGACGCTCGGCGTGATCGTGAAGGTGTCGAGGGCGAACTCCACCGAGATCGTGTGGTTCGCGGTGACGGCCGGGAACGTGTACTGGTTTCCGGTCGGCGTCACCAAGTCGCCGTCGACGCGCACCTCGGCGACGTGGTAGCCGGCCTGCGGCGTGAACGTGAAGGTGGGCGTTGCGCCGTGGTCCACCGTCTGCGGCGTGCTCGGGCTGATGGAGCCGTGGCCCGACGCGCCGCCGACGACGCTCGGCGTGATGGTGAACGTGTCGACCGCGAACGTGGCGCTCAGCGTGTGGTCCGCGCGCACGTCCGTGAAGGTGTAGGTCGCCGGCGTGCCGACGGACTCGCCGTCCGCCTCGACGTCGACGACGTGGTAGCCCTGGTCGGGCGTGATGCTGTACTCCTGGTCGGCGAAGGTGGTCACCGTGCCGGTGCCCGGCGTGATGCTGCCGTGCGCGCCGGCGTCCACGGTAACGGTGTAGCCCGTCGCCAGGATGTCGAAGGTCTGGCTGTCGGCGCTGCGGTACTGCGTCGCGCCCTCGCCGTCGCCCGACCAGAACTGGACGGAGACGTGCCAGCCGTCGGAGGGCTGCTGGCCGATCGTCCAGTCGAACTGGTACTGCGTCGCGGAAGTGGCCGGCACGATGCCAAGGAGCACGTCCGTGCCCGATGCCGGGTCGTCCGCGACGATCTTGAACACGCTCCCGGACGGCGGCGTACGGTCCATCTCCCAGGCCACCGACTGCGTGCTGCCGGTGACGAAGGCGTCGCCGCCGTCGCCGACCTCCGGATCGGCGGCGAAGCTCGCCACCGGCGTGAACACCACGTCGAGCGTGGGCACGCCGCCGTCCTCGCCCTTCTCCAGCGAGAAGCGGCCGTCGAGCAGGTCGTTGTAGCTCTCGAACTGCGCGACGTCCAGGCCGAGCGTGTCGAGATCCAGGTCGGCCACGCCCCAGTCCGCCTTCATCACGTTCCAGCGATGCGCGGAGAGCGGGTCCCAGTCGCCCAGCGGACCCTCGGCGCCGCCGGCGGCGGAGACCAGGCTCACGGTGAACGGCGGGTCCGTCGGGCCGAAGGGCTCGGACGGACCGATCTCGGTCCCGCGGAGCTGGTCGTAGGCGGTCCCGGCTGCGCCCTCGTCGTCGGCGACGACGAATGCCGCCGATCCGCCCGGCACAAGCGTGGCCCCGCCGACCGTCAACTGCGTCGGCTCGAGGTCCACCGCGCCCGGCATGAGCAGGCCGTCCGGGTCGCTGCGCGCCACGCTCGCGTATCCGTTGCCGCCTACCACGCCGCCGCCGTCGGCGAACGAGACGCGGCCGTTGAGGACGCCGTCGATCACGAGCTGCGCGTAGTCGACGACCACGGGACCGGTGAAGTCCGGCGACTGGCCGGTGAGGCGCAGGTACTCCAGACCGGCGACCTTCAGCTCGCCCGACCCGGTGAAGACGTTGTCCCACGTGCCCGCCCCGGGGTCCTTGCCCGCGCTCGTCGCTTCGAGGGTGGCGCCCTCGCTCACGGCGACCGGCACGCCGGCGGGCAGCGCCTCCACGCCGTGCATGCGCAGCAGGCCTTCGGAGACCGTCAGGCCTCCGCCGAAGGCCCCCGTGCCGCCGATCTCGGCCAGACCGCTCCCGGACTTGGTCACCGTGCAGGCGGCGCCGGCCCCGTCGATGCCGCCGGGCAGCCACGTGGTGCCGCCGCCCTTCAGCGTCAGCCCGTGTCCGGCGAAGCCGTCGTACAGATGCACCTTGTGCCACACGTTCAGGTAGCCGCAGTCCGTCTGGATGCTCGCGTCCGCAGCGAGCGTGGTCTCGATGCCCCAGTCGTTGACCCCGAATCCCCCATCGCTGCGGAGCTTGCCGGTGAGCACCAGCGGATCGCCCTGGATGATGAACCCGTGGTTCCAGATGTGGACGCCGCCCACTGAGCCGAGCAGGTCGTTGTAGTTGACCTGGCCGATCAGGCCGATGAACTCGAGGGTGTCGCCGTTGCTCGGGAGGGCGCCGAACGCCCAGTTCCAGCGGTTGCTCCACAGACCGTCGAACCCAAGGCCCGTCCACACGTGGATGTTGGGGTGCGTCGGGGTGTAGACGATCTCGAGCGCGGTGCCGTCGGTGGACGGCTCGACGCTGAAGGAGCCGCCCTGCAGGTCGTTCGCGAAGCCGGTGGCGTCGACCACCACGTTCGGCTCCAGCTCCCACCTGATCACGCCGTCGGAGAGCGTGACCACGGGCCAGCGGTAGTGCTTCTTGGGGTCGAAGCCGGCGGCCGCAGCGTCGCCGGCTCCGTCTGTCGAGTGCAGCTCGATCACGAAGGGCTTCGCGGCGGTGGTCAGGTTGTCCAGCGTGCGCACCGGGTACACGTCCCAGCCGCTGCCGGCCGATCCGGACGCGTCGGCGATCTCGCAGACGAGGCGGCCGGCGGCGTCGGCCTCTCCGGCCGCCGCCCACGTCACGTCGCCCGCGGCGAGCCCTCCGATGTGGTGCTCGGAGGCGCCGGCGCTCACCGAGCCGCCAGGCTCGACGGTGAGCGCCGACACGACGCCGGTGCCGCTCAGATCGCCGCTCAGCTCCAGGGGATCGCCGGTGACGACCACACCGTCGCCGACGGTCATGTCGCTCACCTCGGTGAGCAGGTCGTTCTGCGTCGTGTAGCCGGGGTCGCCGGCCGGGAAGACGAGCGAGTCGCCCTCGCTCGGCGCCTCGTCTCCCACCCAGTTGGCGGCCGAACTCCACCTGTCGTCGTGCCCCTCGCCGTCCCACGTGTGCGTGTCCGGCGCGATGGAGGTCACCCAGGCGGTGACCGGGTCGGTCGCGGCCGTGCCGTCGACCACGCGATAGGTGAACGTCTCCGTGCCGGTCCAGCCGGACTGCGGACGGTACGTGCCGCGGCCGACGGACGGCGACGTGAGCGTCACCGTCCCGTGCTCCGGCTGCTCCACGACCTCCACGGACACGGCGGGCGACGTCGGGTCGCCGTAGGCGAGCGCCACCGACGAGGAGCCAGCGCTCGTGCTGGTCGTCTCCCGGGCGGCCGTGGACTCGATCCACGGATCGGCCGCCATGTCGGTCAGGGAGGCAGCCACGCCGTCAGACCCTGCGTCCGCGGCGCTCGTACCGCTCAGCTCGTCCAGCCGGTAGTGGCGCACGGGACCGTCGCCTGTGCCCAGTGTCTGGCCGAGCCCGCGATTGTAGCGCTCGGCCAGTTCCTCATCCGTCAGCGCCCTGTCGTACACCTGGATCTCGTCCAGGTCGCCCTGCAGATGGTGACCCTCCAGGTCGTCCCCTCCGAAGGTGAGCGGCGCCGTGCTCGCGGCGGCGGGTTCTATCTGCCACCCCACCGTGACCGCGTCTGTGCGCCGTCCGACCTTGTAGATACAGACGCTGGTGCCGCTCTTCACGAGTGCCACATGCGACCACGCGTCCTGGGGCACCGATGTCTCGAATCCGAGCCACTGCCATCCCGGGTACGTGTAGTTCTGCAGACCGGCGAAGAGCTTTCTGTCGGCGGTGAGCGCGAAGAAGGTCTCGAGCGTGCCAGGTCCGCCGTTCCTCTGCCGGCAGAGCGTCATGGTGTCAGTCGCGCCTCCGTCCGGTCGCAGCCACATCTCGATGGTGAAGTCGGAGGCGCCGGAGAAGGCGACTGACGAGGAGTTCGGCGCGCTCAGGTAACCGGCGCCGCACTCGAGGGCGTTGCCGAACCCGGCAACGGCGTCCTTCTTGGGTTCGGCCGCGCCGGTGACCTTGCGCACGACCCAGTTGGCGTCGCCGACGTACCCGGTACCGTCGCTGTGGAACGCGACGGTGTACGGGGAGTAGAACCTCGCCGCGGTCCCCACGCCGTCGATGGAGCCCGGGACACCGGCCGTTCCTCCCACCGTCGTCGTCATGCCGCTGGGGGTGATCCTCCTGATGGTGCTGTTGCGGCAGTCGGCGACGAAGACGTTGCCGGCGGGATCGCAGCCGATGCCCCACGGCATGAAGAACCGCGCCGCGGAGCCGAGGCCGTCGTCGCTGCCGCTGATCCCGGCCGACCCTGCGAGCGTCGTCACCACGCCGGCCGGGGTGATCGCGCGGATGGTGTGGTTGTCGCGATCCCCCACGTACACGGTGCCGGCAGCGTCGACGGCCACGCCGGTCGGACTGTCGAATCGGGCGTTCGAGCCCGTGCCGTCCTGAGAGCCGATCGCGCCGGCCGACCCGGCGAGCGTGGTCACCACGCCGGCCGGGGTGACCTTGCGGATGGTGTGGTTGTCGGTGTCGGCCACGTAGATCGTGCCGTCCGGCGCGCAGGCGATCCCCCAGGGCTGCCGGAAGCGGGCCCCCGTGCCCGTGCCGTCCTGGATGCCCTGGCTGCCGTGCAGACCCGCGATGGTCGTGACCGCGTAGTCGCGGGTCATCTTGCGGACGCACTGGTTGTACGTGTCGGCGATGTAGAAGCAGTCGTCGTGCTTTGAGTAGCAGATGGCGGCGGGACAGTAGAAGGCGGCCCCGGCGCCGGTGCCGTCGGCCCAGGACCTCAGGGCGGTGCCGGCCACGGTGGTCACCACGCCGTCCGGCGTCATCCGCCGGATGGTGGAGTTCCAGATGTCCGTGATGAACACGTTGCCGTCGGGATCGACGGCCATCGCGAGCGGCTCGTAGAACCGCGCCGCGCTCCCGGTGCCGTCGGCCGAGCCCCAGTTGTTCGCCATGCCGGCGATGGTGGTGTACGTGGGCGCCGGCGGCAGGTCCGCGTGCGCGGCCGGCGCCACCGCCAGGATCGCGCCGGTCAGGAGGAGCACGCCGATGAGCGCCAGCACGATGGGCAACCGGCCCCTCGCCGCAGGTCTCGTGACCTGCCGTTTGACGACCAAGGACCCGCTCGACATCCGGCCCGTACGGCCCGCGCTCCCAAGACCCATCACTAGCCCTCCTACCCCTGCGGCCGGCGTATCCCTGACGCCGTCCCTGTCCCGGCCCGAGGCAGGTGCGAGCGAGCGTCGCCGCTACTACCCCCTTCGGGCCGCAGAGTATGCATCGGTCGCGCGCGCTGGAGACCGCATAGGGACGCGTACCCGTCTCGCGTAGGTACGGGGGGATCGACGGTCGGTCAGGCGACGGTCCGGCGGCCGGCCGGCAGCGAGAGGAACGCTGCCCCGGCGTGCATAGAGGCGCTGCAGGCGCCCGGCCGGCGCATAGCTACGCCGAGGCACGCTTGCGAGCTCGCACACGCCGGATGACGGCGTGGCCCGGAATGAAGCGACGGCCCGAGCGGCGGCGACAGGGCGGCCGGCAGGCGGAGAGCGCTCTGCTGCACGCGTCCGGTCGCAGATACGGTGGTCAGCGCCTGCCTCAGACGACCGGCCCGAACGCCAGGAAGAACGTGGCCAGCGCCACGAGAAGTCCCGTGATCATGGCGACGGCCAGACCGCTCCCTCCGGTTCCGACCTCGTCGTGCAGCTCGCCCGCGCCCCACAACTCCAGCGCCGTCGCCTCGCTGTACGGGTCTCCCACCGTCAGGTGCTCCCTGGTCCCCATCGTCTCCACCCTTCGATCGTCGCTCCGCGCGCCGTACTCTCAGCTCGATAGCTGTATCGACCGTCTCGCCGGCGCGGGACACCGGACGTGTGTCTAGGGAGCATTCCCCAGCGGGCCGGGGCACCTGCTGCGATGCGCCGTTGACGCGCCGCCGGCTCTCGGACGCCGGCCCGGCGCCTGCCCCCGTACGTGCGACGGCCCCCGAGACGTCGTCCGCTGCGTCTCGGGGGCCGGTCGCCGGCAGGCGCCCAGGGGGTGGCGCCTCTGGCGGCTCAGGAGGCCGGCGCAAACGTGACGAAGAAGGCCATCAGCCCCGCGAGCAGGGCGATCATGGTGATCCCGGCCGCGGTGACTCGCGCCGCGTCACGTTCATCTTCGATCACCTTGACTTCTTCTCGCACGCGCTCCATGTCTCCCGTCCTCCGCTTCGTCGCGTCCCGCTCCCGCGCAGGACGCTTGCTCACTACCATCCTTCCCGCTGCCGGAGACCACAATCCAGTATATACGTCCACGTGCGCTCGCCTCGGTCCACATGAAGGGGGCGGGCGCGCACCAGGCGCGCGCCCGCCTGGGCACACCCGAAAGGGGCAAAGAAGACGATCTCGCCAGGTGCGGCCGGTCGCGACCGAAGCGCAACGACGGGGAAGCGGCGCGGCGGCGGCCGGGCGGCCGACGTCAGACGCGGGCGCGAATGAGGGCGAGGAGCGCGTCGACCAGCTGCCCCTCGGGCAGCGTCTCGACGCGCTCGCCGTGGTCGAAGAGCACGCCCTCCGCCGCTCCGGCGGCGATACCGAAGTCGGCGTGGCGGGCCTCCTCTGGGCCGTTGACCCGGCAGCCCATCACGGCCACCGTGATCACGCTGCCGGCGAGCGCCGGGTCCGCCCCCAGCCGGCGCTCCACGTCTTCGGCCAGCCGCACGATGTCGACCTCGGTGCGGCCGCAGGTGGGGCACGAGATGATGTCCGGGCCGCGGCGCCGCAGGCCCAGCGCGGCCAGGATCTGCCAGGCGACCCTGACCTCCTCCACCGGGTCTCCCGTCAGGCTCACGCGCAGCGTGTCGCCGATGCCGTCGGCCAGCAGAGCGCCGATGCCGACGGCGCTCTTGATGCTCCCGCTCCACACGGTGCCGGCCTCGGTGACGCCGACGTGCAGCGGCGCCTGCGTCTTCTGCGCGAGCAGCCGGTAGGCGGCGATGGTGTCGGGCACCGACGAGGACTTCACGCTGAGCTTGTAGCTCGTGAAGTCCCACTCCTCGAACCGTTCCGCCCAGCGCAGCGCCGCCTCGACGAGCGCCCCGGGAGCGTCCGCCGCGGCGCGCTCCCGCAGGTCGCGCGGCAACGACCCGGCGTTGACCCCGATGCGGATCGCGACCGGCACGCCCGGCTCGCCCGGCGCCGCAGGCACCCGGGCATCCGCAGCCGCGCGCACGATCTCGCGCACGTGCTTCTCGGCCATCGTGCCCGGGTTGATGCGCACGCCGCTCGCCCCGGCCTCCACGGCCGCGAGCGCCAGCCGCCAGTCGTAGTGGATGTCGGCGATGATGGGCACCCGCGGTCCGTCGTCGCCGGCAGTGGCGAGCGCCGGAGCCTCGCGCACCAGGCGCGCGAACGCCGGCGCCTCCTCGGCGGTCGGCAGGCTCACGCGCACGATCTCGCAGCCGGCCGCCACGAGCGCGCGCACCTGTGCGAGCGTCGCCTCGGCGTCGCCGGTGCGGGTACAGGTCATCGACTGAACGGCCACCGGGGCGCCGCCGCCGACGGGCACGGCGCCCACCTGGATGCGACGCTCACTCCCCATCCCGGCCTCCCGGTGGGAACCGCCACGTGGCCACCTCTGCCCCATACCCTCCCGAGAACCAGGCCCACGTGTGCGCGAGACCGGCGGAGAGCGGCGTCGCCGCCTCCCAGCCGAGCACCCAGCGGGCCCGGCGGGCGTCGGCGCACGAGTGCCGGATGTC
>DAIQNY010000154.1:0-8406 GCA_036788155.1 Actinomycetota bacterium
TCGTCAAGAACTACACCGGCGACGTCATGAACTTCGAGATGGCCGCGGACCTCGCCCGCGACGAGGGGCTCACGGTGGAGCAGGTGGTGATCGCCGACGACGTAGCCGTAGAGGACAGCCTGTACACGGCCGGCCGCCGCGGCGTGGGCGCCACGGTGCTGGCGGAGAAGCTATGCGGCGCAGCGGCTGAGGAGGGCCGGCCCATCGAGGCGGTGGCCGGCCTCTGCCGCACGGTGGCCGACCACAGCCGGAGCATGGGCGTGGCCCTCACATCGTGTACCACGCCCATGGCCGGCCGGCCCACCTTCGACCTCGGCGACGACGAGATGGAGGTCGGCGTAGGTATCCACGGCGAACCCGGACGCGAGCGCCGGACGCAGGCGAGCGCTCGGGACGTGGTGGAGACGCTGGCCGGAGCCGTGGTCGAGGACCTGCCGTTCGAGGACGGCGATCAGGTGCTCGCCTTCGTCAACGGCATGGGCGGCACGCCGCTGATGGAGCTGTACGTGGTCTACGCGGAACTGCACCGCTTTCTCCAGGAGCGCGGGATCGCGATCACGCGCAATCTCATCGGCTCGTATGCCACCTCTCTGGACATGGCCGGGTGTTCGATCACCCTGCTCGAGCTCGATGAGGAGCTGACGCGGCTCTGGGACGCGCCGGTCGACACGCCGGGACTGAGGTGGGGCGCGTGAGCGGCGCGGGTCATGGCCGGGCGGCAGGCGAGACCGGCGTCGACGCGGCCGCCGTCGTTGCCTGGCTACGCGAGTACGCCGCCGACGTCGCCGCGCGCCGTGACGAGCTCACCGAGCTCGACGCGGCCATCGGCGACGCCGATCACGGCGTGAACATGGACCGCGGCATGCGGGCAGTGACGTCGAAGCTGTCGGCGGAGACCGGCCCGGACGCCGCCACAGCGGCCACCGATGGATCGCCGCTCGGCCCGCTGTTCAAGACGGTCGGCATGACGCTCGTCTCCACTGTCGGCGGCGCTGCGGGCCCGCTGTACGGCACCTTGTTCCTCGAGATGGGCAAGTCCGCCGGCGACCGTACCGAGCTCACGACGGCGGAGTGGGCCGAGGTCGTCGCCGCCGGAGTAGCCGGAGTCCAGCTCCGCGGCAAGGCCGAGGCCGGCGACAAGACGATGGTGGACGCGCTGCTCCCGGCGGTGGAGGCGCTGCGCGCCGCAGCCGGGGATGGAGCGGAGCTCTCCGCGGCGGCGCGGTCGGCCGCGGACGCCGCCGCGAAGGGCATGCATGCGACCGTCCCCCTGGTGGCCCGCAAGGGTCGCGCCAGCTACCTGGGTGAGCGGAGCGCGGGCCATCAGGATCCCGGCGCCACGAGCTCCTGGCTGCTGCTCGAGGCAGCCGCCCGAGTGCTGGGCGGCGATGAGGCAGCCGCCGCAGCCGGCTGAGCATCGTGGTCGGGATCGTCGTCGTCAGCCACAGCACCCGTCTCGCGGAGGGCGTCGTCGAGCTCGCCGCTCAGATGGCCGGACCGGATGTCCGCATCGGCGCCGCCGGCGGGCTGGACGAGCCCGGCGGCGCGCTGGGCACCGACGCCGGCAAGGTGCTGGCAGCGATCCAGGAGGTATGGTCCACCGACGGCGTGCTCGTCCTCATGGACCTCGGCAGCGCCGTCCTCTCCGCGGAGCTGGCGGCCGACCTGCTCGAGGCGGGCCAGCGTGGGAGGGTGCTGCTCACGGAGGCGCCGCTCGTAGAGGGCACGGTGGCGGCGGGGGTGGCGGCCGCTCTGGACGAGCCACTGGAGTCGGTGGCCGCCGCCGCCCGCACCGGGCTCGAGGCAAAGGCGGCGCACCTCGCACCGCAGGAGCGCGAGGAGGAGCCGGCCGGCTCCGGGCATGCAGACCGGGCGGCGCCGGCCGGCGACCACGTCTCCGCGCGGAGCGGTGAGGCGATCCGCTTGACGGTGCACACGCCGCTCGGTATCCACGCGCGCCCGGCCGCGCTGCTTGTGCGCGCCGCGGCCGACTACGACGCCGTTGTGTCGGTCGCGAATGCAACCCTGGGGCGCGGCCCCGTGAGCGCCCGGAGCCTGACCGGCGTCGCGACCCTCGGCGTCCGGCAGGGCGATGAGCTGGTGGTGACGGCGGACGGGCCGCAGGCGTCGCAGGCGCTGGCCGCGATCCGGCGGCTCGCGGAGGACGCGTTCGGCGATCCGGAACCGGCCCTGGCGAGCGGCGGACCTCCGGAAGGCATCGGACGGGGACCGGCGGAAGTCCTACGAGGAGCGGAAGCCGAAGCAGACGCAGTCGCGCCGGCGGGTGCGGTGGAACCGCCGCCGGCCGGCACCGTCCTCGCCGGCATCGCCGCCTCGCCGGGAGTGGCCGCCGGTCCCGCCTACCGGCTGTGCCGCGCCGAACCGGAGCCGCTCGACGCGCCGGCGGAGGATGCCGCGGCAGAGTGGGCCGCGCTCCGACTGGCGCTCCAGTCCGCCGCGGGAGAGGTCGAACGGTCACGTGCGTCGCTCGCGCTGCGCACGCGCGAGCGCGACGCGGCCATCCTCGACGCCCATCTGCTGCTGCTCGAAGACGAGGCCCTGCTGGAGGCGGCACGGGAGGCGATCTTCACGCGCCTGGAGCCGGCGACGCGCGCCTGGACCGGAGCCGTGGACGCGGCGACGCGCGCCTGGGAGTCGCTGGAGGACCCGTACCAGCGTTCCCGCGCCGCCGACCTGCGCGACCTCGGCGCCCGCGTGCTTCGCCACCTCGGGGGCAGCGAGAGGGTCGGCAGTCCTCCCCGGGAGGGCATCCTGGTGGCACAGGACCTCTCTCCGGCCGACGTCGCCGACCTGGACACGGCAACGACGGAGGGCATCGTGCTGGCCGGCGGCAGCGCCACGTCCCACGCGGCCATCCTCGCTCGCGCGCTCGGCGTGCCGGTCGTCGCCGGCGCCGGCGCCGCGCTGCTCGCCGTCCCCGACGGGACGCCGCTGGCAGTGGACGGCGACGCCGGCACGGTCACGGTGACGCCCTCATCGGAGATGCTCGCGGCAGTCGCGCGGCGGCGGGAGGCGCGGGCTGGTGAAGCAGCCGCGGCACAGGCGGCCGCCGGAGGGCCCGCCGTCACGCGCGACGGCCGCGCCGTGGCCGTCGAGGCCAACATCGGCGGGCCGCGAGACGTGCCGGCGGCGGTCGCCGCCGGCGCCGACGGCGTGGGCCTGCTACGCACCGAGTTCCTCTTCCAGGGAGCGGCGTCCATGCCGGACGAAGACGAGCAGGCCGCCGCCTATGCCGCCGTGGCCGACCCGCTCGGCGGCCGCCCGCTGACGATCCGCACGCTCGACGCCGGCGCGGACAAGCCGCTGTCCTATCTGGCTGTGCCGCCGGAGGCAAATCCCTTCCTCGGGGTGCGCGGAGTGCGGCTCAGCCTGGCGCAGCCCCAGCAACTGCGCCTCCAGCTTCGCGCCGTCCTCCGCGCGGCCGCGGGCCGCGCCATCCGCGTCATGTTCCCCATGGTGGCGGACGTCGACGAGGTGCGGCGGGCGCTGGCCGTGCTGGACGAGGCCAGGGCCTCGCTGACTGACGAGGGCGTGCCGGTCCCGCCGCACGTGGAGACCGGCATCATGCTCGAGGTGCCCGCGGCGGCGCTGCTCGCCGAGAAGCTCGCGCCGCTCGTCGACTTCTTCTCTGTGGGCACCAACGACCTGACCCAGTACACGCTCGCGGCCGAGCGCGGCAACGCCGGCGTGGCCGCGCTCTTCGACCCGCTGCACCCGGCGGTCTTGGGGTTGATCGCGCGGGCTGCGGCGGCGGCGACTGCGACCGGCCGCCGCCTTGCCGTCTGCGGCGAGGTGGCCGGCGACCGCCTCGCCGTCCCCCTGCTCGTCGGCCTCGGCGTCGACGAGCTCTCGATGAATCCCGCAGCGATCCCGGCCGCCAAGCAGGCGGTTCGCGCGACAGACGCCGCCGAGGCGGCGGCGCTCGCGCGCGAAGCTCTCTCAGCGGAGTCCGCCGCCGCCGTGCGGCGGCTGCTCGCCGACGCCTCGGCCACGGCCGGCTGAGCCATGGCCGCTCACACCCCCGGCCCGGCGCGCCGCGGACGAGCGGCCCTGATCAGGAGCCGCGGGCGAACGTGGCGCGCCAGATCTCCTCGTAGTCGGCCGGACCGGTGATCTCGCGCGGGTTGCCCACCGTCTGCGGATCCTCGAAGGCGATGCGGGCGAGCATCGGGATCTCGTCCTCCGAAAAGCCGAGCTCCGCCAGCGTGGGGATGCCGACCGCATCGGTGAGCCGGTCCAGCTCTCTGATGCCGGCGTACGCGGCCTCGAGCGGTGAGAGGCCGGCGACGTCGGCCCCAAGTCCGCGCGCGAGGCGCGCGTAGCGCTCGGGGCTCGCCGGCGCGTTGAACTCGCTCACGGGCCCGAGCAGGCGCGCCGTAAGCGCGCCGTGGGAACAGTCGTGCACGCCGCCGGCGGACTGGCTCATGGCATGGGCGGCGCCGGCGCTCTCTGTGCCGTAGGCCAGACCGCCGAGCGTCGCGGCGTACGCCATCCCCGTGCGCGCCTCGAGGTCCGACCCGTCGGCCACGGCGCGCTCGAGCCAGACCGCCGCCAGCTCGACCGCCTGGAGCGCGACCGCGTCGTTGAAGAACTGGTGGTAGTCGCACGTGTAGCACTCGACGGCATGCGCCAGGGCATCCATGCCTGTCGCGGCGGTGATGGCAGGGGGCATGCCCAGCATCAGCTCGGGGTCGATGACGGCGGCATGCGCGGCAATCAGCGGAGTGCCGCCCACGTTGAACTTGATGCGGCGGTCGGGGTCGGTGATCACCGCCCAGAGCGTGACCTCGCTCCCGGTGCCCGCCGTCGTCGGCACGGTGACGAGCGGCGGGATGCGCCGCTCGATCGGGTCGTGCCCCCATTCGTACTGGGCGATCGAGCCGCCGTGCCCCGTGACCACACCCACCGCCTTGGCCACGTCCATGGGGGAGCCGCCGCCGACGGCGACGAGCCCGTCGCACTCCTCGGCCGCGTACAGCGCCGCCGCCTGGTCGACGAGTTCGATGTCGGGGTTCGGCCGCACATCGGCGAAGACGATCGGGTCGCCGAGGGCGTCGACGACGCGGCCGGCGATGCCGGCCGCGAGGACGCCCTCGTCCGTCACCAGCAACGGCCGGCTCACATCGAGGCACGCGACCACATCCGCCAGGCGGGCGAGCGCCCCGGGCCCGTGGACCAGCTGCGTGGGAGTATCGATGATGCGGACGAGGTCGACGTCGACGGACATGGTGCTCCTCCGGATGAGTGGATGCTGCCCGGCCAGTCTGCACCCGCGGAGCCGCACGCGAAAGCCTTCTCGAGGTCTGAAGGCCACCGCGAGGCGAACGTTCACCCTCAAGTGAAGCCTTAGTGTTACTTCGTCACTGAGCCTGCCGCGGGGGCCACTTGCCCGGCGGAAGAGTTGGTGGGAGGGTTCCGAGGGACGGCTCCGCCGCCCCGGACCTGCTCACGCCTACCGCTGGAGTGACCCATGGCGATCCTGCTCGACTCAGCCTCCCTGGCCGATGCGGCCGCGGCCGCCAAGCTCGGCTTCGTCCACGGCATCACCACCAACCCGGCCCTGATGGCGAGGGAGACCACGGAGCCGCTCGCCCACCTCGCGCGCCTGCTCGAGGTCTTCACGGTCGGGCCCATCTGCTATCAGCCCACGCGCAGCACCTACGAGGAGATGGACGACCAGGCGAGGACGGCCGCCGCACTGGCGCCGGATCGGGTGATCGCCAAGCTGCCGGCCACGCTCGAGGCGATCACACTCGCGTCCGAGCTGCGTCGTGACGGCATCCGCAGCGCGCTCACGGCCGTGTACTCCCCGGCCCAGGCGCTGCTCGCGCACGAGACCGGCTGCGTCTGGATCATCCCTTACGTGGATCGCGCCGCAAGGCACTCCGCCGGCGCCGTCGTGGTGGAGCAGGCGGCGCTGCTGGAGCAGCTCGACAGCCAGACGCGCATCCTCGCCGCCAGCCTCAAGACGGCGCCGCAGGTCGTGGAGGCCATCCTGGACGGTTCCCACGACGTCACGGCGCCGCTCGAGGTACTGCGCGCGCTGCCGGCGCACCCGCTCACGGAGTCCGCGGTGCGCGAGTTCGCGGCCCATTGGGAGTAGGCCGCGGGGTGCGGCCGCTCCCGGGGCGGCTTGCGCCGTCACCTGCCGGAGCGGTCGTGGACCGGGCAGAAGCGAGGGCCCGTCAGTCCCGGGGCTTCACGACCGTCAGCCTGGCCGCCCGTCGGCCTCGCACGGTGACGTGCCACCAGGCGGCGCCGCCGGTGTCGTCGCGCGGCGTTTCCTCGTTCCGACAGGCGGGGCCGCAGGACGACGCGCAGCAGGAGCCGCACGAGCCGGCGCACTCCAGGCTCAGCCCCACGCTCATCCGCTCGAGATACCCCATGCGCTCGCAGTGGTCGAGTGCACGTCGCAGTCCATCGACGTCGGTGCCGAGCTCTGCCGCCAGCTCCGGCATGGTCCGGGGATCCTGGTTCGCGAGAGCGCGCAGAAGATCGGTGAACATGCCTTCCGCCTCAGCCCGCGCTCGTGGTCCCGGCCGCGCCCAGCACCCCGCCGGGGATCGCGGACAGACGCCGGCCCATCGTCCAGAACAGAAGGACCATGAGTGCGAGCAGCGATGAGGCGACGCCGACCCACGCCACGCTCTCGCCGAGCGTGAACTGGTAGAACAGCGTGGCCACCGACCAGGCGACGACCAGCAGATAGAGCGCCGACACGAGCGCGTACCGTGCGCCGATCTCCCTGGTCATGGCCCCGAACGCCGCGACGCACGGCGGGTACAGCAGGATGAACAGCAGGTAAGCGTACGCCTGGGACGCGCCTTGAGAGAAGCCTGCCTGCAAGCCGGCGTAGACGCTCGTGGTGGCGCCGACCTCCTCGGCCACAGCCGCCTTGTCGCCGCCTACGCGGCCGATCCCGAGCGGGTCGACCAGCGTCGACGGCACGCCGGCGAGCGCCTCGGGCACCGAGAGCAGGCCCTCCTCGAGGCCGGCGCGGAAGCTGAACTGCTCCTCCGCGCCGCCGGCCGAGGCCGCGCTCTCCTGACCGTACAGGGAGTTGAGCGTGCCGACGACCGCCTCCTTGGCGAAGATGCCGGTGAAGATGCCGACCGTCGCCGGCCAGTTGTCCTCTTCCACGCCCATGGGCTCGAACACCGGGGTGATGGTCTTGCCAATGGTCGAGAGGACCGACCTGGAGGTGTCCTCGTGACCGAACGTGCCGTCAGTGCCCATCGAGTTGAGCACCACGAGCACGGTGACGACGGGCACGATGAAGAGCGAGGCGCGGCGCATGAACACCGAGAGGCGCCGCCAGGACGTGCGCAGCACGTTGCTCACGCGCGGCGCGTGGTAGGGCGGCAACTCCATGACGAAGTAGGTCGCCTCGCCCTTGAAGAGCGTTCGTTTGAGCAGCAGCCCGGTAAGCACGGCGACGGCGATGCCGGCGACGTACAGCGAGAAGGTCATCGCGCCCGCCGCCGCGCCGAAGAAGGCGGCGCCGAACAGCGCGTAGACGGGGAGCCGCGCGCCGCACGACATCAGCGGGCTCATGAACACGGTGAGGTAGCGGTCGCGCCGGTTCTCCAGCGTCCGGGTTGCCATGATGGCCGGCACGTTGCAGCCGAAGCCCACGAGCAACGGAACGAAGGACTTGCCCGGGAGCCCGATCCAGCGCATGAACCTGTCCATGACGAAGGCGGCGCGCGCCATGTAGCCGGAGTCCTCCAGCAGGGAGAGGCCCAGGAACATGGCGAAGATGATGGGGATGAACGTGGCCACCGTCTGCAGGCCGGCGCCCACGCCGGCGACGATGGTCGTGAGCCATCCCGGGCTGCCGATCGAGCCGAGCAGCGCCGTCGGCGCCTCGACGAAGATGGTGCCGGCGACGATGTCGAAGAAGTCGATGAAGGCGCCGCCGACGTTGATGGTGAACCAGAACAGCAGGTACATGACGCCGAGGAAGACGGGGAGGCCGAGGTACCGGCTGAGGACGACCCTGTCCGCCTTGTCGCTGGCGGTCTCGCGCATGGGCGGCCGCGTGACGCTGTCGGCCACGGCCGCCTCGATGAACTCGTAGCGCGCCTCGGCGACGGTGATGTCCGCCGCCTCGTCGAGCTCGTCCTCGAGGGCGAGGGTCTGACGCTCGATCTTCTCGGCGCTCATGGCGCCGGTCGCGACCACCTGGGCGACGGCCCAGGCGTCGCGCTCGAGCAGCTTGAGCGCCAGCCACCGGGAGTCGGTGCCGAGCCCGGCGGCGAGGGAGGCGAGGCTCCCCTCCCAGCCGGCCGCCACCCGTTCGACCGCCGGCGCCTGGCCGACGTGCGACGCCGGGGCCGCCGGCTCTCGCCACGCGCGCTCGACGCCGTGCAGCGCGCGCCGTGC
>DAIQNY010000155.1:0-8384 GCA_036788155.1 Actinomycetota bacterium
CAGGTGTACAGCACCCTCTCGCGGCTGGCCCGGGACGGAAGGGTGTTGGCCGGCGGGAGCGCGCCGGGCGAAGGACCCGAGCGTAAGCTCTACGCCATCACGGGGGAGGGGGAGGAGGCGCTCGGGGCGTGGCTCACCACGCCGGAAGCACCGGAGCCGCACCTGCAGACCGTGCTGGCCGTCAAGGTCATCCTGGCGCTGCTGCTGCGGCGCCCCGCCGAGGCCTACCTCGACGCCCAGCGCCACGCTCACCTCGCGCGCATGCGCGAGCTCACCGTCGTCCGGCGGGAGGCTCCCCTGGTGGACGCCCTGCTGGCCGATCACGCGATCTTCCACCTCGAGGCCGACCTGCGCTGGATCGAACTCACCACGGCCAGGCTCGACCAGCTCGCCAAGGAGTTGAACCGATGAACCCCGTCGCCACCCTGCCTTCAGCCCACGACGCCGGCGCCGCGCTCTTCGAGCCGCACGGTGCGGCGCTCTGGTGTCACGATCTCCACAAGTCCTTCGGTCAGACTCCGGCGTTGCGCGGCGCGAGCTTCCGCGTGGACGCCGGCGAGATCGTCGCCGTCATGGGGCCGAGCGGCTCCGGCAAGTCGACGCTGCTGCACTGTCTGGCCGGCATCCTGGTGCCGGATGCGGGCGAGGTGCACTTCGGCGCCGAGCGGGTCGACCGGCTGGACGAGAACCGGCGCAGCGCGCTGCGCCGAGAGCGGTTCGGCTTCGTCTTCCAGTTCGGCCAGCTCGTCCCCGAGCTCAGCGCCGTCGAGAACGTGGCGCTGCCGCTGCTGCTGGCCGGGCGGCGGCGGCCGGAGGCCTTCGCCGCCGCCGCCCGCTGGTTCGCGCCGCTCGGCCTGGACGGGCTCGAGAGCCGCCGCTCCGGCGAGCTCTCCGGCGGCCAGGCGCAGCGGGTCGCGCTCGCACGCGGGCTCGTCGGCGAGCCGGAGGTCCTCTTCGCAGACGAGCCCACCGGCTCGCTCGACTCGCTCACCGGCGAGCAGGTCATGGACCTGCTGGTCGACGGCGCCCGCCGACAGGGCACCACCGTGATCATCGTCACCCACGAGCCACGCGTCGCCGCCTACGCCGACAGAGAGGTGATGGTGCGCGACGGACGGGTGGCCGACCCGGTCGCGGATGCACGCTCCTCCGCCCGCGGGGCCGGCCGATGATCGCTCTCGGGCTGAGGTTCGCGCTCCGCGGCGGCCGCGAGGCCGGGCTGCGACTCGCCTTCACCACGCTCGGCGTGGCAGTCGGCGTGGCGCTGCTGCTGTTCACGCTCGGCGGTTTCCACGGCATCCGCGCCAAGGACTACCGCGAGGGGTGGCTGCTCACCCAACGGGCGGGCCACAACCGCATCCCGAGCGTGGACGAGGCCACGACCGACGACCTCTGGTGGCGCGTCGTCACGGATGCGTACGGCGGCGACGTGCTGAGGCGCGTCGAGGTCGCCGCCACGGGCTCGCGGGCGCCGGTCCCGCCGGGGCTTGAGCGGCTGCCGCGGGCGGGCGAGTACTACGTCTCGCCCGCTCTCGCCCGCCTGCTCGACGCGGCCCCGGCTGATGCCCTGCGCGCGCGCCTTCCGGGGCGCGAGGCCGGCATCATCGGCGACGCCGCCCTCACGTCGCCCGACATGCTCCTCGCCGTGGTCGGCCGGCCCGCCTCCGAGCTCGGTCGCGAGCAGGACGCCTACGTGGTGAGGAGCATCGAGGCGGCGCCCAAGGAGCACAGCTACTCGGACTTCTTGCGAATCGTGCTCGGGCTGGGCGCCGTCGGCCTGCTGATCCCGGTGCTCGTCTTCGTCGCCACCTCCGCACGACTGGCCGCCGCCCGTCGCGAGGAGCGCTTCGCGGCGCTGCGCCTGGTGGGTGCGACGCCTCGGCAGGTCAACGTGATCGCGTCGGTGGAGACCGGCATCGCGGCCGTCGCCGGCATGTGCGCCGGCTTCACCGGCTACTGGTTCCTTCGCCCGCTGGTCGCGCGGATCCCGTTCACGGGCGAGCCGTTCTTTCCCTCCGACCTCAGCCTCGGGTGGGTGACAGTGCTCGCAGTGAGTCTGGGGGTGCCCGTCGCCGCCGTGCTCGTCAGCCTGCTCACCCTGCGCCGCGTGCGCATCTCGCCGCTGGGGGTCACGCGTCGACAGACGCCCAGGCCGCCTCGCGCGCGCCGCCTCGCCGGCGTCGTCGTCGGTCTCGGCGTCTTGGCGACGGCCCGCTTTCTCCCAGACGGCGACGCCGGGATGTGGGCGATCCTCGTCGCCTTCACCGTCATCATCGTCGGCCTCATGATCGCCGGGCCCTGGTTCACCATGATCGGGGCGCGCCTGCTGGCGAAGCACGCCAGGCGCGACTCCACCCTCATTGCCGGCCGCCGTCTGAGCGACGATCCCGGCCGCGCCTTCCGCGCCATCAGCGGCCTGGTGCTCGCCGTCTTCGTCGGCAGCGTGTTCATCGGCGTGGTCGGGACCGCGATCCAGAAGGCCAGCGGGTGGAATGGGGTGACGCTGCCGGCGCACACCGTGACGCAGCGGCTGGACGAGGGCGGCTCCGGCGGGCTCACGCCCGCTCAGGCCGCCCCGCTGCTCCGCCGGCTGGAGGGCCTTGCCGGCGCGCGCGCCGTCGTGCCGGTGTACGCGGCTGACGAGTCCCGCTCCGGCGCCCTGCGCGGTCTCGTCCCGACAGCGGCGTGGACGCGACTCGGCGTGTACGGTCCGGTTCGTGGCTCGGGAGCGGCCGTACGCGTCGACGCCGAGGACCTGCTGGCCGCGACGCTCGAGCCGCAGGCCTCCTGGTCCACCGAGGATGTGGCGACCGGGTCGCTCGCCGGACGAACGCTCGCCGGCGTGGTGGTCACGACCACCGGCGAGACCGCCGCCGAGCGGGTGCGGACGGCCCTCATGCTCGGCGCCCCACGGGTCGCCCTGCCGGTGACGAGCAACCAGGTCGACGCCGCCGGCCTCGCGCTCGTGGCGATCCTGCAGCGCATGGTCGACGTCGGCATCGTGCTGAGCCTCGTCATCGCCGGCTGCAGCCTCGCCGTCGCCGTCGCCGGTGGCCTGCTCGAGCGCAAGCTGCCCTTCAGCCTCCTGCGGCTCACCGGCATGCCGCTGGCTCATCTCCGCCGCGTCGTGCTTCTGGAGGCGGCGGTACCGCTGCTGCTCGTTGCGGCCGTCTCTGCCGCCGCCGGTCTGCTCGCAGCGGACCTCATCCTGCGCGCCACCCCCAACGGCTTCGGCCTCAGCGCGCCGGAGCCGAGCTACTACCTGATCATGGCAGGCGGGCTCGCCGCGGCGCTCGCCGTCGTGGCCATGACCCTGCCGCTCCTCGGCCCGATCACCGAGCCGCAGGTGGCGCGCGTGGAGTGAGGGCCCGCGCATCCGGAAGAAGGCGACCTTCAGCGTGGTGGTGAGCAACAGCCTGTGCGCCGGCGCGACGACCAGCGCGACGGTGGTGATCAGGAACGAGGCCGGCAAGAAGGTGTGGGTTGACGGTCACCTCTCGGCTCCGGCTGGGTAGATAGGGCGGGCAAGGCTCTTCTTCGTTCCGGAGGTGTGTGACATGCGTTTGTCTCGAAAAGCCCCCGTCCTCCTGCTCCTGCTCGCCGCGCTCCTGCTCACGCTTGCCGTGGTCGCGCCACTGGCCGCGGCGGGCAAGAAGCCGCTCGCGCCGAACGCGGTCGGCGAGAAGGCGTACTGGTACGTAGACCAACTGACCCGCGTCGACAACGGCGACGGCACGTACACCGGCCTGCTGCGGCAGGCAGGGACGGCCAGTGAGGTCGTGGCGGCGAACAAGGTCGCGACCTGGTTCGGCGCAGCAGGCTACCAGCCGACCATGCAGCCGTTCACCTACGTGCGCCGCGGCACGACCTACTCCTCGCAGAACGTGGTCGCGTGGCGTCCGGCCGACCTGAAGCGCAAGGGCCAGCCCACGCCGCTCGTCATCGTCGGGGCCCACTACGACGCCGTCACGGCCGGGCAGGGCGCCGACGACAACGCGTCCGGCGTCGGCGTCATGCTCGAGGTGGCGGAGCGCCTCGCACACTTCAAGATCGACTACGACATCGTCTTCGTCGCCTTCGGCGCCGAGGAGGTCGGGCTCATCGGCTCCACCTACTTCGCGAACCAGCTCTCGGCAGCGGACGCGCAGCGAGCCATCGTGATGGTCAACTTCGATTCGCTGCTCGTGGGCGACAAGCTCTACATCCACGCGGGCTCCAACGGCAAGACGTGGGCGCGCGACGCCATGCTGCGGCTGATCCGCCTCCACAAACTGCCGATCGAGATCCAGCCCGGGCTGTACCTGGAAGCGAATCCGGGTGCGGATCCCGGCTACGCCGCCGGCTTCACGCCCAACGGCTTCAGCGACTACACCGCCTTCAACCGGGCCGGGATCCCAGTGGCCGCCTTCGAGTCGACCAACTGGGAGATCGATGAGCTGGACGGCTACACCCAGACCGAGGAGTACGGCTCGTTCTGGCACACGCCGAGCGACACGCTCGAGACGATCGAGGAGCGCTATCCCGAGCGCCCCATGGAGCGCCTGCATGCGTTCACCACGGTGGTCTTCGAGTTCCTCAAGCACCTCAACCCGCGGCACGTGACCGTGCAGTGAGGCAGACGCGGCCCTGGCCGCGACTGCTCTGATGAAGACGGGGGCGGGGCGCCGCAAGGCGCCCCGCCCCCGTCCGCCTTCACCCCCGTCCGCCTTCACCGCTCCCACCGGCATCACCGCCGCCTGGGTATGGGGCCCCAGTCCGGTTCCGGCTTCAGCCTCATGGGCTCCGCCCGGCACGGTGCCGATGCTCCTAGGGACACCAGTGACAAGGGAGGGGCAGCGATGTCTGCAGGCGGTGTGTACGCTCAGAACCTGGGGAGGACGGTGCGGCGGGCGCTCGGCGCCGGCGTGGTCGTCCTCCTCCTGTGCGCCGGGTTCCTCGCGCTCACGGGGAGCGCGTCGGCGGCGACGGTGACCGGCACCCTGAAGAAGGGCAAGGGATACCAGGTCGTCCTCATCCAGGCCAACGGACTCGCCAAGAAAGCGACCGTCGCAAGGGCCTCGGGCGCCTTTCGCCTGTCGACGCGCAAGCTCGCGCACTCGACGCTGCACCTGGTGAGGGCCGACGGCTCGTACTTCGGTCCCGTCGTCCTCAAGACCACACCCAAGCGCAGCTACTGCACCATCGCCGGCAAAGCCAACCTGCGTCTCGGCGTGGTGACGCTCAAGAAGGGCTACGCCCTGGTCAAGAAGGCCCCGCGCGGCCGCTTCGAGACCAGAAGGCCGTACGTGGTGACGGCCAGGAGCGGCAAGCCCATCGGCGCCGGGAAGGCCGGCCGCGTCCGCGTCGCGAAGCTCTTCGGCTACCGGGGAGACGGCGGCGACCTGGATCGCGACGGTCTGGTCGGCGCCTTCGACATCGACGACAACGGCAACACCATCCTCGACAACGCCGACCTCACCTGGCGCGGCGAGCGGCGGCCGGCGGCCAAGACGCCGGCACGGACCTCCGCCCGCGGAGCTGTCGGGGAGGAGCCGCCGCCTCCGCCGCCGCCGTTCCGCCAGTTCCGCATCTGCTCCAACTTCCGCCTTCCTGGCGGCGGCGCCGACCAGGGCACCGGTGAGATGTGCGTCAACGCCAACATCCCCGGCATCGAGGACGTCGATGGTCTGATCGACACGGTTCTCCCCCCCGTACTGCTGCTGTTCATGCCGGTGATGAGCGGCACGGCTGACGGCAGCACCGCCACGCTCGACGGCCTGGGCAATGACTGGGTGCCCGAGCATCCGGTCGGCGACTTCGTCTACCCGATGTACGAAAAGGATCTCTCGATCAGGGATGAGGAGCGGCTGACGGCCGGGCACAGCAAGGGACCCGGCCTGCTCGACCTCGTGGCCGCGGTCGGCCGCGGCGGCGACGCCTTCGTCTTCCCGGGGGCTACCTCAGCGCAGATCTCGCCCGGCGATGCCCTCATCCAGCGGCTCGACGGAGGCAAGGAGTACGCCGGCGTGCTCAACTTCGTCTTCAACACCGTCCCGGCGGTCAAGTCGTACCGCTTCGACGACGGGGCCGCTACCGTGCGTGCCTACGATGCGCGGGGCGTGCCGGCCGACAACGGCATCCTCGACGTCCCGGCGGGTGCGCAGACCGTCACGCTGACCTGCTGGCGGCCCCAGCGCAAGGCTGCGCCGGGCGAGACCGGATCGTTCGCCGGGAACTGGGTCGACATGGGCCGGCTCAGTTGGGAGGCGCCGCCGCTGCCGATGGCCGACACCGGGACGGGCGGTGTCGACGTTCAGGTCGGCGACTCGGACTACATCGTGAGCGCCTCGGCGGAGACGGCTGCAGGCAGCACTCCCGTGCCCGTCGGGTCGGACACGCCGGGTGCCGTCGACCCGGCCGCCGACAAGCCGGCGAACCCGGACAACACGTTCACGCTCACTCTTGACTTCGCCCGGATGTTCCCTCAGTGGGGGACGGACGCGCTCCCCTCCGGCTACGTGGTGGCGGTCGATGTCGAGGCTCGCGCCGCCTTTGGCGACCTCGCCAGCATGCGCGTGCAGTTCCGCGTGCCGTGAGCTGAAGCCGGGTCGGGACGCCGCGGCCGGCAGCGGCTGCGGCGTCCCGACCCGGCGGGGTTGAGGCGGCGGCCTGCGCTCAGGCCGCCGCCGACGACCCGTACTCGACCTTGCCGAGGTCGAGTCGCCCGGCCTCGAGCCACTGGCGGAACGTCATGAGTCCGGGGTGGATGCGCCTGAGCTTCGCCACGTCCGGCTGGTAGTGCGCGTAACTCTGGAACCAGCGGTACATGCCGCGTGCGTGCCGGTCCTTGACCTCGCCGAGGGCGATCTGCTCGTAGCGCACATGCTCGCCGAGCACTTCGCTCATCATGGCGCAGGCGGCGACGAAGCTGAGCCGGTCGGCGCCGAGCTGGACCGGTCCGGCGCCGAAGGCCCGGGGCCGGTCGAAGGCGAGGCGCGTCAGCGTTCCCACGTCCTCCACGGCGATCCAGTAGACCTCGGTTTGTTCGGGCAGCGGCATGCGGAGCACCAGCCCGCCGTCGTCCTCGCGACGAAGGGCGAACTCGTCGATGTTCTCCATGAAGAACGCCGGCCGCAGCAGCGTCAGCGGCAGCTCGAACCGCTGCAGGAGCCGCTCCACGCCCCAGATGCCCTCCGCCTCGACCTCCCTGTCCTGCTCGGGGTCTCCCACGGAGGAGTAGATGAAGTGCTGCACCCCGGCCCTCACCGACGCCCAGGCCAGGTTCCGCACCTGGCGCAGCTCCGCCTGCAGACCGCCCTCATCGAACGGGGTGAAGGCGCCGAACACGAACGCGGCGCCGGCCAGGTCCCGCACGACGACCTCGGGGTTCAGCAGATTGTCGTTCAACACGTCGATGCCGTCCTCGACCAGCCCGCGCGCCGCCGGCGACCAGCGGTTGTGCGTGAGGGCGCGGACGGCGCGGCCGTGCCGCTTGAGGGTCCGCGCCACCGAGCCGCCCTGATCGCCCAGGGAGCCGGCCACCACGGTGAAGCCCTCGGGGATCATCGGGCGGCCCTCCGCTGTGCCGCGTGCGCGGGAGGCAGCGGCCGCGCGGACGGCGCCTGCGGCGCCCATGCACCTGATGGCCGCCTCGCCGTCGCCGGAGCCATCAGCCCGGCATCTGTGCGGGGTGGGGTGGATGATCGGCGTCTCATCGCTCTCCTCTGCGTGCCCGGGAGCGGCGCACGCCGGTCCTGCGCGCTCACTCATGCTTCGACAGTGGTCAGCTTCCCGCGCGGAGGCCACCACAACCGTCGACGCAGGCTGTTGTGCCTGCCTTGCCATCCTTGCGTCTACGCCGCCCACCGCCCGACGCAGGGCCATGCGGGCAGAACCGTCTCAGGGGGCCCGCGCCGGTGGCCGCAGGCGCGCGGGCCCGACCGACGTGGAGGGAGGACCCATGACCGTCATCGAGCGGAGCGTCCGCATCGAGGAGAAGCCGGAGACCGTGTTCCGGATCCTCACCGACCTCAAGCTCATCCCGCGGTGGGCGGTGGTCGCGCAGGACACCTACGTCCGTCCCGAACAGCTGCTGACTGAGGCCCAGCAGGAGTTCCACTGGACGATCCGGGTGGCAGGCATGGACCTGGAGACCGACTGGGTGGTCACGGAGTTCGACCCGCCGCGGGCCGTGAGCTACTCCGTCAAGTCGGGGCACGAGGGAAGGCTGGAGATGAAGCAACGGGTACTCGACGCGGGGGACGGCGCGAGCCGCGTCGAACTCGAGGTCGACTACGACCTGCCCTACGGGTTCTTGGGCGAGGCGCTCGACAAGGTGGTGGTGGAGCATCGCAACCAGGCCGTGGTGGAGCGGTCGCTCCAGAACCTCAAGGACCTCGTGGAGG
>DAIQNY010000156.1:0-8377 GCA_036788155.1 Actinomycetota bacterium
ACTACGGGGTCCAGCGAGAGAACCGCGGGAAGGAGGCGACGGCCGCAGCGCGGCAGCAACGGAGAGGACCACTTCGACCTCTCCTGTCACTTCGTGATGCTGTGCCTCAGAGCCTCATGCAGTGGGTGGTCGCCGACAGATGCAGTCGCGCGTGCCGGTATCAGCGGCAGGACGATGATACTACGCCTCCGCCGGGGGGTTCGCGCGCGCTCGTGCCGGGTCAGGCTTGCTGTCGCACGCGCGCCGACCGGCTGCAACGCAGCGTTGCAGCCGGTCGGCAGAGCGCGTGAGAGTCGTCAGGGCACCCTCACCCGGACGGTGTTTGACGTTCCCGCCTCGCAGACGGCGCCGCCCGCGAACCTGGCACGCAGCACGTGAGTGCCCTTGCCCAGCTTGAATCTGGTGGTCCCGGTGCTGCCGTCGAGCTTGACGGTGCGCCACTGCTTCCAGTGCCGGCCCACGCGCCGTTGCACCACAAGCTTACCGGTGGCGTCCTTGGGCAGGATGCGTACCACGAGCGTGCCCGTGCCGCCCTTCACGGTGGCGGTGGCGCGCAGAGCTGCCGCCACCTTGACCCGGTCTGAGGCGTAGCCGGGGAGGGCGTGGTCCGAGGCGTCGCAGCGCGCCACCAGACGGCACGTGTGGGTGAGACCGGCGATGGTGGTCGAGAAGGAGGCGTAGCGCCCCTCGTAGCGGGCCTGCACCGTCTTGAGGTACACCTCCTGGTCGCTGCCGGCTTTGACCGAGTAGAGGCGCACGGGGGTGTCGCTGTCGACGCCGGCGAGCGTGCCCGCCACGCGGGTGGCGCCTCCGTAAGGGACGAGCCGCACCAGCGCCCGCAGCGACATGGAGATGGTCTCCTGGTAGAACGCGGTGGTGAACACGGAATCGGTGGGGATGACGGCGGTGGCGATGAGCCCGCCCTCCTCGCCCGGACCCTCGCTTTCGCCGGGATAGAACTCGACCAGGAGGTCATTGTTGGCCGGCGCCGCTTGGATCTCCTCCACGAGTTGGGCGAGCGTCTTGGGCGGCGTCGGGTCTGCCTCGTCGAACTCCCAGTCGTCGCCCATGAAGGACCCCCAGGCGCCGGGGTAAACGTCAAGCTCGCCTGAGAGCCGCATACGCTTGGGGATGGTCAGCGTGCCCTCCACCTGCTGCAGGGCCGCGGAGCCGTACTTGTAGTAGTCGACGACGATGAGGTTGTTTCCGACGCGAAGGCCGTCCGGCAACCTGACCCTCGCGATGCGCGCCGATCGGCGGGCGGGCGAGACCTGTGCCTCGACGTGGATGCTGTCCAGTCGGGGATGGATGACGCCGTCAGAGTCGTCGGTGAGCGCCATCAAGACGTCGGCCAAGTCGTATGCGGCGTCCCAGGCGACGTCCTCGGCGCTGTCCCAGAGGTTGCTGCGCGTGACCGTGTAGCTGCCGGTATCGTCGCCCACGACGACCGTCGTCGTCACCTCGGCGCTGCCTGGGTACAGGAAGGCGTCGTTGGTCAGGGTGAGGCCATCCGCGACGATATCGGCGGGGAGCGTACTCCACAACGGAGTCTCGATGAGCGCGGAGGCGACGTTGGAGGCGAGCGTCTCCTCCCGTCCCTCGGCCGGGTAGGTCGCATGGATCGTCACCGGAGTGAGCCGTGGCGTGCGGGAGAGGTCGGCGAGTACGCCGCAGTAGCGGTCCTGCGTGATCGCGCCGACCTCGTCGCGCGGCGAGATCATGAGGTAGGGGACGTAGGAGTTCGGCCATGCCGCGTCGACGTAGCCGGCGGTGAGGATCGCGTCGGTCTGTCCGAGCCACTCCAGAGGATGGCCGAACAACATGGCGTCATCCCCTTCGACGTAGGTCACGGTGCCGGCGGCTCCGTACCAGACGTCGCCGTCGGCGAACAGGGCGCAGCAGGGAGAGCCGGCCTGCAGCGCGGGGGCGGGTGGACCGGCGTAGTTGCCGCCGCCCGCCGCGGGGCGGACGTCCATGCCCGAGCGTGAAAGCCGGGAGGCGAGGTCGTTGTAGGCGCGGCTGCCGGGGCGTACCCCGCCGATCTCGATGAGGCCGAGCGGCTTCATCACGATCTCGTTCGGCGACGCGGAACGCGGCTTCGCGTCGCCGCCCTCGGCGATCAGGATGCGCGTCACCTGGCCCTCGGCGGTCTTGACGGGCTTAGAGAGGGTCCGCACACCGGGGGCGGGGACGGCAACCGGACTCGAGAAGGCGTTCTGGATTGCGATCATGTCCTCGATAGGAGTCGCCAGTCCCATGCCGCCGACCGTGAACTCGGCTCCATAGGAGAGAGCGCCGATCAGCCTGTCCGCGCTTCCGTCGTTCACGTAGATCGGGCTGCCGCTCATGCCGGCGGCGATGCTGCCCAGGCGATCGATCTCCGGGCCGGTGGCCTCGAAGAGGATGAGGTCGCCGGAGGGGTCGTCGACGATGCACTCGACGGTGACCGGGACCTGCTGCGGCGCGTACCCGGACAGGGTCGTCTTCAGATAGCCGGCCGCCGGCCCGTCCTCGAGCAGCACGGAGAGCTCGCTGAGGTCCATGGCATCGGGCGGACCGGCGTCCGCGGACGGGGTGAGCACGCCCGCGCAGAGCGCTCCGAGAACGAGCAGGCAGGCGAAGGCGACGATGTGACGCAAGCGGATCATGGCTCCTCCAGGTAGGCCCCTCGATGCCGCCGTCCGGCGGGCACCGTGCTGAAGTCGACCGGCGGATCGCCTGGTACTCCCGTCGACTGTCGAAGACTGTATCGGATTCGTCGCCGAGAACAAGTACGACTGTACGTGCGGATCCTTCTGTCGTCGGCTTCGTCATCCCGGTCTGCGCTTCGCGGCAGTGGTCCGGCTTGTCAAAACCCACTAAACTGAAGGCTCACATGCCTTGGGCATGGTGCGTCTCTGGGGAACGACGAGCCATGGGGGTGTCCAGGTGACGGTCGACGAGATCATCGACTTCTGCGAAGACAGTCGCGCCCACGACTGGGTCTTCTGGGTGTACATCTGTGACGACGCCGAGTCGGGTCGACGCGCCGGGGCAGGGCCCGAGGTCGAGCGGCGGGCGCTGCCCGCCTGTGCTCGGGCCGTCTACCGCGCTCACCGAGAGATCGGCCTCGCCTGGTCGCCTGCCGGTGAGAAGGAGCTCTCCTTTCTACCTGCCTGGACGGCGCCTGCGCTCGAGGGCGAGTGTGTCTATCACTGGGTCGAACTGCTCTTCGACGGCGCCGTCGTCGACCGCCACCTCGCTGCCTGGTTCGACTCCGCGCGCGCCTCGCTCCCGGTGCCGCGCGCCGAGCCACGGGGCGACGGGAGCGAGCCGCTCCTCTGGGTGAGCCGGCGGGCGTATCGACTGGTGCGACTGGCCAACGAGGTAGACCCGGAGTGCGCGGACTTCGACGCCTGCTTCGCGCGCTCTGGGATAGAACTGCGCCAGGGGTAGGCCTGCGGGGGCGCACGTCGACTCAAGCACGATAGAGCGCCGGCCGATGTAGTCCAGCAGCCGGGCAGCCGCCCGGTGTGGTCAGACCGGGGTGGGCGCTTGTCCTACGACTACAACCTGCTGCTGACGTTGCACGTGGTGTCCGCAGCGATGCTGGTCGCGCTGCTCGCGCTCGTGGCGCTGAACCGCCGCGAGCCCCTGGCGCCGTGGCTGGCGAGCGTCTTCGCGGCGCTGCTGCTCTGGACAGTCGCCTACGCCTTCGAGCTTGCCTCCGGATCGGTCGCCGACAAGATCGCCTGGGCGAACCCTCAGTTCATCGGCGCGACCCTCATGGCGCTCCTCTGGTTCTACGCGATGCGCCGCATGGCCGCCGCCCGGCGTCTGCCGCTGTGGGCCAACGTCTCGCTCTGGTTCGTATGCCTCGTCATCATCGTCTGTGCGTTCGCGAATCCAGGTCACCTGTTCCGTGGTCAGCCGGTGCTCGATCGCAGCGGCCCGATCGCCTTCCTGGACGCCGACTACGGGCCGCTCTACTTCGGTCTCTGGATGCCGTACAGCTACGGTCTGCTGTTGGCCGCGCTTCTCACGTTGATCCGTGCCTCGCTGCACGGGCCGCAGCTGGTCCGGGCGCGGTGCCGCCTGCTCACCGTCGCCACGCTGCTGCCCATGCTCGTCGGCATCCTTTTCATCACGGGCGCTCTGCCGTGGCCTCACTTCAATCCCGCCATCAGCAGCCTCTCCGTCTCCGCGGTGCTCTGTGCCGTCGCGTTGCTGCGCTATGGCCTGCTCGACCTTACGCCCCTGGCCCGCGAGACCGTGATCGAGCAACTCGCCGATCCTCTGATCGTCACCGACGCCCGCGGTCTCCTCTGTGACTTCAACCCCGCGGCTCGCCGTGTCCTGCCCGAGCTGAGGCACGAGGAGCTCGGTCGGCCGCTGGCCGCCGTGCTCTCCGGCCATCCCGAGGTGCTCCGGGCGCTGCATGGCAGTCGGCGTGTCGCCGAAGACTCCGGCGCCGAGGACGGACTGACCGGCGGCGAACAGCAGTCGCTACGTCTCGAGGTCGGTGCCGGCGGTGCCGGCGGACTCGTGGACCTGCGTCACTTCACACTGCGCGTCACGCCGGTCGTGCGGCGGACGGGTCTGCGCATCGGCGAGGCCATCATGCTCCACGACGTGACGCGGAACATGCGTCTCTACGAGGAGGCCCGCAGGCTGGCGAGCACAGACGAGCTGACCGGGCTCCTCTCGCGACGGCGTCTGCTGGAGCTCGGCCTGCGCGAGGTCGTGCGCGCGCGCAGACACGGGCAGGGGCTCTGCGTCATGCTGCTGGACGTGGACCGGTTCAAACTCGTCAACGATCGCCACGGGCACGCCGCGGGGGACGCGGTGTTGCGCGCGCTCGGGCGGTGTGTGAGGAGCGAGCTGCGAGAATGCGACCTCGTGGGGCGGTACGGTGGCGACGAGTTCTGCGCGGTGCTCCCCGGGCTCGATGCCGCGGCGGCGTGGGACATCGCGGAGCGGCTTCGCACCGCCATCTCCCGTCTCGTCGTCGAGCACGAAGGCTCGCTCATCCGCCCCACCGTCAGCGTGGGCGTGGCCTCTGCCACGAGGGGTGAGGACGTCAGTCTCGACGGCCTCATGCGGGTGGCCGACGAGGCGCTGTACGAGGCCAAGAACTCCGGGCGCGACCGCGTCGCCACCACCTCGTCTGAGCTGGCGCTCTGTGAGGAGACCGCCCGCGTGCGCTGACGCCGCCGTGCGGGCGTCCGGTCCTGGTGTTCGAAAGGGGCGGGCGGCCCGAAGGCCGCCCGCCCCAGCTCCCTCGAGGTCCCGGCCCTGCGCCTGCACGGCGCGGCCGAGCGTGAAGGGGTCTTACTTGACCTTGAACGACTTGAAGGACGAGGCCGCAGCCGTGTACACGGAGGTCTTGGCGACCGTCGTCTTGACGCGGTAGGCGCCCTTCTTCATCGGCCTGTACGTGGTGCTGTACGAGCCGCTCTTGGCGTTGATGGTGCACTTGACGGCCTTCGCCTTGACCCACTTGCCGCCGGCCTTCCGCTGGATGGTGACCGTCGCCTTGCCGCTGTGCGCGGGCTTGACGACGCCCTTGATGGTGACCTTCTTGCCGCGCTTCGCGGCGCCGGCCCTGAGGCCCTTCACGTTGACGGATGCGGTGCACTTCGTCAGCGTGCTCACGAACGTCGCGTGGATGGTGTGGTCGGCCTTGACGTTGGAGAAGGTGTAGTACGCGCCGGCCTGGATGTCGTCCTGAGCCTCGACGTCGTCGACGAGGAGCTTGTCGATCCTGTAGTCGGTGTCGGCGGCGATCAGGTAGATCACGGTGCCGCCCGGAGCGACCGTCCAGGGACCGAGGGGCGTGATCATGCCGTGAGGTCCTGCCGAAGACGTGATCGTGTAGTACGCCACGTCGGGAGCGAAGATGACCTGGATCGTGGAGGCCGCCGTCACGTTCGTGAACGTGTAGGTGCCCGCCGTCACGGCTGCAGGGTCGGACACGCCGTTGATCTTGACGTCGGCGATGTGGTAGCCGGTGTCGGCCGCGAAGGTGAACGTGATGTCGGAGCCCGGCGTCACGGTCTGCGCCGTCGAGGGCGAGATGGCGCCGCCGGCGTTGACGCTCGGGGTCACCGTGACCGGTCCCGGCGCGGTGACGGTGGTGGCCCCACCGGTCGCCAGCGAGTCGATGGAGAAGACGGTGAACGTGTGGCCGGCCGGACCGGAGAACGTGTCCTGCGCGGTCGTGCCTGCCTTGAGGAACGTGGTGCCGTCGAACACGGCCCAGTCGGCGTAGACCGACGTGAAGTTGTAGGTGGCGGTGGTGCCGTCGTTGGATACCGGGGTCACGACGGGAGCCGTGCCGCCGAGCTGGTGGCAACTGGGGCCGCACGGCGTCGTGACGCCGGGGGACGCCGCGGCGGATGTCGCCATGACGCCGAAGAGCGCGATGGCGACGAGCAGCAGCGCGGCCAGCGCGATCGACTTTGAGGCTCGCCTAGAGAACCTGCCTGTCATGTCTTGGACCTCCAATGGAGTGGATTGAGATCGGACGGCCTTACTTGACAGGCGGTGTCCTCTTGGCGCAGTTGCGGCCGGCGATGATGGCGGCCGTGATGTAGTGGGCCAGCGTGTTGTGGGTCCGCTTCCAGCCGAAGATGTTGCCGGACTCACCAGCCACGTACAGGTTGGGAATGGTCTTCAGCTTGTCGATGGACGGCACGGCGTCGTAGCCGGCCTTGTCCTCGATGACCTGCATCTTGGTGTTGCAGCGCAGGCCGTTACGCTGGGTGTGGCGGATGAGGCTGGCCTTGAGGCCGTAGAACGGCGCCGTGAGGATCTTGCCCTTCGGATTGGGCTTGCCGAAGTCGTCGTCGACGCCGGCGTCCACGAAGCCGTTGTACCGATCGATCGTCTCCTGCAGGTTGGCGGCGTCGACGCCCGTCTTGGCGGCCAGTTCCTCGATCGTGTCGGCGATCGCGATACAGGCCGGGTCGAACATCTTGCCACGCAGCGGATCGGGATGTGTGATCGTGCTCGGCTCGGTGTCGGTGGGGGCGCCGATCGGCCAGGACAGTGCGGCGGCCGTGGTGGAGTCGGCGATCATCCACACGTTACGCGGCTGCGGCAGCGAGAGGTACGAGTCGGTGTAGGGCATCTCCGGGTTCTCGGAGTAGGCGCCGCGTCCACCCGGAATGGGGTCGAAGCGAGTCGACTCGTTGACGTACCGCTTGCCGTTGTTGGCCACCAGGATGGTGTTCTGGAAGGTCGCTGCGCTCTGCGGAACGGCCTTGCCGGAGGCGTACGTCTTGTTGGTCATCCAGTCGATCTTGCCGTCGGGGCCGGGTGCCCAGCCCCAGTAGGAGCGGCCGCCGTAGAAGATGTAGACATAGGCCGCGTACGACATGTCGGACACGGCCGCACCGATGTCCTGCGCATAGCGGATGCCGTCACCGGCGCTGTCGGTGAACAGCGTGCCGTCGAACGGCGTGCCGCCGTCGCCGTAGCAGTCCGGGCCCACGAGGCGCGGGTCCCACTGCTGCATCATCTGATCGTTGTCGGTCCAGGTGCCCGCGCAGATGACGACGCCGCGCTTGCCCCTGATGTTGATGACCTTGCCGTTCTTGTCCTTGGCCTGGATGCCGGGCACGACACCGTTGCTGCCGCGGAAGATCTTGGTCATCTTGGTGTTCATGAGCACCGGGATCTTGAGCCGCTTGACCTCGTTGTACATCACCATGGTGAAGGCGATGCCGCCGTTCGGCGTGCCCTGCCCGCCGGGGTAGGAGGGATCCTGCAGGGCCGAGATGCCTCGCTTGATCGGCGTCCGACCGTAGAGGACGCCGTTGGCGATGGGCGCGTACTTGATACCGAGGTCCTCGAACCACTTGACCGTCTCGGCGCCGTGCTTGACCAGCGTACGGACCAGCTCAGGCTGGGCGCGGTAGCCGGTGCAGTACATCTCGTCCTGGAACCACTGCTCGTCGTTGTCCACGACGCCTGCGGCCTGCTGGACGACGTTGTTGCCGCCCATGGAGAAGCTGCCGCCGGCGGTGATGTACAGGCCGCCGACGTGGTCGGCCGCCTCGAGGATGACGACGCTGGCGCCGGCCCTCTTGGCCTCGATCGCAGCTGCGAGGCCCACCCCGGTGCCGATGACGACGACGTCGTAGGTCTTGTGCCACATTTTCGGTACCGACGTCGACTGGGCCGAGGCCGCGAGCGCCGACGGCGCCCCGACGATGCTCGACCCTACGGTGACGGCGGCGGCTCCGACTGCGGCGTGGCCGAGGAATGCCCTTCGGGTCATCCCCTTCTGCTCGGCCCTCTCTTCGATGTCACTCATGTAACGATGCTCCTTCGTCTGGTCTAGCAGGCTGCTGAAATAGCCCCGCCTCAGGCTCTGCGAGAGCCTTCCGGAGGA
>DAIQNY010000157.1:0-8196 GCA_036788155.1 Actinomycetota bacterium
GAATCACCGTTCGGCTTGAGGCGGAATGGCCGTTCGGCTTCAGCGGAATGCGCATACAGGCGCCAGAAGCGCACGCAGAAGTCGTAGTACTCCGGGTCTGCTCCCGCAGGCTTTGCGAACGGCACAGCGTTCCGGTTCCAGCGGACGAGGTGCGTGAGCGTGATCCGCGCGTACTCGTCGTAGATCGGCACGACCGGCACGTGGAAGTGCAGGTACTTGGCGGCGAAGGAGCGGGGCGCCTTGCCGGGGGCGCGGGCGCCGGCGAGGAGTGCGAGCAGCCGGCCGTGAGCTGCGACGACGGCTGGGAAGTCGGAAGCCGTGAGCGGCTCGCGACCAGCGCGCAGTGGCGCAAGGAGCGCATCGACCTCGGCGCCTTTGGCGGCCAGGTGGTCTGCTACGATCATGACGGCCTGCCTGCCGGGCGGCACCTGCACGCACCGCTCGAGGCCGGCCGCGTAGGCGCGGCCGACGAGCACGATCTTGGCCGTGAGCCGGCGCCGGTCATCGTGCGCAGGGTGCTCGCGGCAGAGGTGGTAGAGGACCTCGTCGACGCCGCCCCAGTCGCGATCGAAGGACTTGGCGGCCGCATGGAGTTGGGCCTGCGTCGGCACAGCGATCGCCACGTCCGCCGACTCGGCCGGCGCGCTCGCCGATGGTTCGGCTGTGACGCGCGTCCAATCGTCGAGCAGCGCCTCGTAGAGTAGTAGCACGCGGCGCTCGAGGTCGGCGTCCGGTCGCCAGCCGGGCGACTGCTCGGCCGAGTGCACGAGGCGCTGCAGCCAGAAGAGGGAGCAGCGCAGGTCGGCGAAGGAGCTCGTGAAGTGGCCCTCCTCGTCATGACGGCGCCACACCTCGTCGGCTACCTCGAAGCACTCGCGGCGGCGCACGAGCCTTGCGTAGCGGTAGCCGTCGAACGCCTGGCCGTACTCGCCGAGGACGCGGCGCCAGTCCGCGAGGGCAGGGTCCGGGGCGGACCAGAGGTCGTCGATGCCGTGGTTGATGATGGCCCGCCGCTCGCGAACGCGGCGTCGAAGCTCCGTCGAGGGCAGGTGCCCTCGGTTCAGGGGCGGCTCAAGCGCCTGCACCACCTGCTTCTCGAGGGCGCCGAGCTGGGCGCCAGGCGGCGCCGGCCAGACGGCGAGCGATAGGTTCGCGTTCATCCACTCGCTGAGCCTCTCCTCCGAAACCTCGTCGAGCTGCCTCTCGCCGACGATGCGCAGGACGAGCGGGCCGGCGAGGATGCCTGCCAGGGTGCAGCGCAGCGTCGACGAGCGCACCTTCCCTCCGAGATGGTTCTTGCCGATGCGCGACTGCAGCGTGGCTGCGCTGGGAGCGCCATGGGCGCTCGATGACGCGCCCGCCTGCCCGACGTAGACGAGTCCCGCAGCCACCGGGAGCCCGAGGCCGCGACTGAGGTCCTGGGCGCCGCGAGCGTCCGTCCACCAGGCGTAGAGCCCCGGCTGATCGATGCCCGTGAGCTCGCCCGGCCAGCGGCGGGCCGAGACCAGCTGCGGACGTGTCGAGAGGGCCTCGAGAGCTTCTCTGGCCTGCGTCACGTCAGCCTCAGCAGCTCGGCGCCGGCATCCTCGCTGTCCGAGTGCACCCACACCATGTGCCTCGCGGAGAGCGCGCTGGTCAGCCTCTTCAGGTCCTCGGGCCAGGCATGCCCGCCGCTGTGGACGAAGTGCGCTTCCAGGCACTCGCGCTCGGCCCATGTGCGCACGGGACTCTTGCCCCTTCGCCAGTAGCCGCTCCACATCGACCAGGCGAGGACCACGTGGTCGGCCCCGACCTTCTCGAGGAGCCTGGTCACTCCGCGGCTGCCCCGCGCGCAGAGCAGGTAGCGGCCCGGCCTCTGGGTCAGCTCGTCGCTCGAGACGCGGCCCTGGGCGCTCATATGGCGGGCGAGCTCCATGAGTCCGGCCGCCTTCAGCCGCTCGACCTGGTGCGGGGCGAAGCTAACGCGGACCGCCTCCCAGGTGAACTGCGGGATGTTCGGCGAGAGCGGCGAGAGCTGCATCAGCACGTAGGCCTGGTAGGGGTCGATGACGAGGAGGCGCCCGGTGCGCCGGGCTGCCTTGTAGCAGGAGACGAGGCGGTCGACGTTCTGGCCGGAGGCGATGACCGCGAGGAGGTCGCCCGGCCCCTCCTCCGCCAGCTCGACGAGCTTCTCCTCGACGTCGGCCTCGCTGCGCAGGCCGTGCGTGCCGCCCGAGGAGCCCAGCGTCGTTCCCTCGACGAGGAGCCAGTCGAGGCCACGCACGCGCTCGTCGTCGAGCAGGTTCTCGAAGCGGAACCCGGTGCGCCCGTGGGCGCGCAGGTCCCCGGTGTAGAGGAGGCGCTCCCCGTCGGCCTCGAGGAGCAGGGCGCGCGAGTCGGGCGCCGAGTGGTCCACGGCGATGGCGGTCAGCGAGAGGTCGCCGAAGCGCAGCGTCTCATCGGCTGGCAGGCAGCGCAGGTCGCCGGGCAGCCGGGCCTGGGAGAAGAACACGCGCCCGACCTCGAGGAGGGCGACCGTCCCCTGGCTTCCGTACACGGGGATGCCGGGATGGGCGTGATGGGCGAGGCCGAAGTGGTCGAGGTGCGAGTGCGTGAGGACGATCGCCGCGACGCCCGGCGCCGCGGGGTCGTGCGGGAAGACGCCGGGGACGAAGGTGAGGATGCCCTCGGCGATGAGTTCGAGCGCCGGCCGCTGAGGCGTACCCCAGGGGAAGTCCCCGCCGCCGGGCGCGATGAGCGGCATGCCGAGGTCGAGCAAGACGCGCGTGCCGTCTCCCGCGGCGACCTCGATGCACATGCCGCCGATCTCGTGCCCGCCGCGATGGATCGTGTAGCGCACAGCGGCGTCCCGGGGCTAGAGGGCGAGCGCGGCCGCGCGCCCTCTCGGCTTCTCGGGGGGAAGCCCGGCGACGAACTCATCGAGCGGCACCATGTTCTCCGCAAAGAGCGCATAGCCGGCATGCTCGACGGTCGCGACGTAGTAGTCGCCGCGCCGCTCCGCTGCGTGGACCTTGCGCAGCTCCCGGTGCAGCACGCTCGAGGCCGGCTGGTGGTTGGCGATGACGAAGACCACCTCGGGGCGGACGGTGACCTCGGCGATCTCGAGGTCCTGCATGCGCCTCGGGAGCGTGGGCAGCCCCAGGCGCCGCTTGGTGGCGAACGAGCCGACGAGCTCGGCGCACAGGAGCAGGTAGGGCCTCGAGTAGGCTTCGCCGGGGTCGGGCGCGAGGAAGGCCTCGATGTCGGCGACGTGCTCGGCGAGGCCGCAGCCGGAGGCGAGGGCCGCGTCTCCGGCCTTCATCTCCATGATGACCGGGGCGACGACCTGCCGACCCGGGCCGCTCCTCGCGAGCGGCCAGCGGAAGCCGACCATGTCGAAGCGGTAGTCGCAGCGGCGGTGCGGGAAGGCGCGCGGCGACTGGGCGTACTCGATGTCGACGATCAGGTAGTCGGAACGCTCGCCCGTGTTGTGGCGGTTGTTGTCGCGCACCACGGCCTGCTGGTACTCGCGCTCGAGCTTCGGCGTCGCCGAGAAATGGATGTCCATGATCTGCTTGTGGGCGGGGAAGACCTCGAGCCATGCCTCGGCGTCGGCCCGGCAGGTGACGGTCCTCGCCGGGCGCGGCGGCGGAGCGGGGCACCAGGCCTCTCTGCCGCAGTAGTTCTCGTCGAAGACCGTCGTGAACCTGGTCGCGCCGGCGTTGGCGCGCAGCTCGAGCAGGCGGCCACCCCGGTAGTAGATGTCGACGTAGCCGTTGCGGATGTCGAGGCTGAGCGTGTCGTCGTGCTGGAGGCGCTCGAGGATCGGCCAGAGGATGCCGTCCGTGAGCTGCCTCTCGAACTCGGCGCTGATGCCGCGCTGCAGCCTCTCATCGACGACGCCGGCCAGGTCGGCGACCGGGATGGTTGCATCCTTCACGAGTGCTCCCCCTCTTCCCAAAGACAAGACCACGACTCTATGTACATACTCGGACGGATGCGCAGGCACCTGAAGGACGCGCCCCACGCCGACCGTTGACCTCGGTAGTCACAAGCCGCTGGCTCCCGCGTCACACTGGGAGCCCACGGGCATCGCCTGCTCCTCCTTCAAAGCGGCGCGATTCAGGTGCGCGGCGAGCAGGTTCGGCAGAAGCGAGGCTCGTTCTGCCCGTGGTCCGCCGCCCAGCTCTTCAGCTCCTCAAGGCTCTCCGAGCAGACCTTCTTGTAGCTGGTGAGGCTGCGAGCCTCCCTGAAGATGAAGTGAGGGCAGTCGACCCTGTGGACCACCATGTCGTCCACCGAACCGTAGTTCAGAAAGAACCCGCGGGGATGCTCGCGGCGCCAGTGGCCGAAAGCGGCATCGGCGGCCGGGTCTTCTGCGTCGTGAAAGGTAGTCACCGTCACTTCCCCTCCCTCCCTTCCTGTCGGCGGGCGACATCGAGGAACCACTCGAGAGCAGCGAACAGCTTCTCGCATGCTGCTTCCCCGTCGAGCCGGCTGAGCCTCACGCTCGGGCGCAGTGGCAGTTCGCCGGCCACTGACTCCTTGAGGTCGACGCCCGGCATCTCGTTGAACCTGCGAAGCAGCTCGAGGCGCATCTCGATGCGGTCGAACGGCGGCTTGTTGGAAAGGTACTCGAACTGGAAGTTGAGCCGATCGTAGGTCCAGATGCTGAGCGGGGCGTACGAGATGTCACCGCGATCGAAACGCAGGTTGAAGGCTCCGTCCTTTGCCCCGCGCCCGAACTCGCTGTCCGGCATGTGCTCCCGGGCCCACCCGTAGATCCGCCGCGCGACCGGAACGGCGCTCGGGGCCTGCTGCTGTAGCGCGGCGAAGAACGAGTCTTCATCCCACTCACGCCCCATGCGAGCCGTCTGCTTGCGGGCCCGGGCCTCCTCGGTCTGCCCGAGGACCCGAGGCACGAGCGTCTTGAGGTCCTCGCCCACGTACTGCCTGATCTCGACGGCGAGTACCTCGGTCTCACGCATCTGGGTGTTGAGGAACTCGACGATGCGACGCAGCTCCGGCGGAATGACGTCCGCGACGAAGACGAGCCGCATCCTGCCGGCGCTCAGGTTCGTGTCAGCCCGTTCCCACAACTCAAGCGGCTCGATGTCGGGGCCGAGCCGGGAGGCGATCTCCGCAAGAGCATCGAGACCCTCAGCCTGGCAGCGTTCCTCGAACTGCTCGGCCAAGGGCTTCACCGGTCCATAGGCATTAGCGTTGGCCGCGTAGTCGAGCATCTGCGCGACGACCTCGCGCCGCGTCCGGGTGTCCACCGCCCGTTTCACTTCGACGAGCGTCGGGACGGCGTCCTGGTCCAGGAAGAGATGGTCGCAGGAGAACTGCCAGCCACCCCCCGCTTCTACGGGGATCGGTGTCTCACGCGAGATGAGCAGCCAGCGCCGAGGCTCCGCCGAGCCCATCTGGTCTCCCGCCAACAGGTCTGGATACCTTGCGAGCAGGACCTGCAGGACCTCCTCGCTGTCGTAGGGGCGCTCGTTCATGGCGAGAAGGCTCCCGTCCGTCTGAATGAGAAACATCCCTCCGGCCATGCTGTGTCCCTCCCCACCCGTCGGCTCCCGCCCCACTCAGCAGAGCATAATGTCATGCGGACCAGCCGGGAAGGTCAGTCGGCCGACCCGGTTGGGCGACGTCACTGGCGGGTGCAGGCGGCGCAATCGACTCCGCAACCCGTTACCTGCTCTCAGAAACTCCAGTATCGTTTCTGCGCGCGAACGGGGGCAGGCAGGGTCCAGACAAGATGTGCGCCGTGATTCGACCGCCTCCGGCTGGCAGCAGTGGGGATCGCGCCGGTGGAACTAGCCGGGACGCTCAGGCGCAGCTATCGGACTCACCCGAGCTGCCGTCCGACCCGGAGAGGAGCACATTGCCGGAACGCTGAGCGAAGTCCACGGGCCAGCGCCACTCAAGAACCAAATTGCCGACGAGCGGCTCGAATGAACGCACAAGACAGCATCGACGCACTCTGGCACCCCCGATTGAAAGTGGCGCGCAAACCAAGCGTGACTCACTCAATCTGCCATCTGTTGAAATCAACAAATACCACGCACAGGGGCTCTGGCAGATAGGCGCGCGCTTCCTCCCCCATGTCCTTCACGAGCTCATTCGCGTAGAGGATTGAACCCGGTGGATGTGGACCGGGCGTGAGACCTAGCGTGGCGTTGATGTCTGTCAGCGTCATGCCCCGCTTGACGCAATCGCGAGTCCTCCGCACGATCTCCGCCTGCGGAAGCTCCGACTTCCAGACCTCAATCACTCCGAGATCGAGATTCCGACCGATGTGCATGACGGCGTGGCACGCAACACAAATCGTTGCTAGTTTGCAAGAGGTATTCTCACGGCTGTCATCCAGATGATGCACGCTCATGTACTTCAGAGCCCGGTGCCCACAGGCACGGCACGTGTAGTCGTCGCGCTCGAGAACCGCCCTGCGAATGCGATTCCATTCAGGTCGCGGCGGCCTGTCTGGATACCAGAGCGACGGGTTCGTGACACCCGGTCGAAGCACGATCTTGGCGAGAGCGTCCGTTTGGTGGTCGGACATACCTTCCCTGTCCTTTTGGTCGACCTTCTTGCACCCTATCTGATCACGCCGACCCCGCATCGGGGACGCCAACAGGCGCACACGTTGTGCGGGATTGCCTGCGCAATGTCTCCACTGCCATAGCAACTGCCTCTGTCTCGGCAGCCCTCTCACCCCACTCCTGCCAGACTTCACGAGTCTGGCTGAGAGGCTCGATGGCCGGGAACCTCAGCTTGATGCGGGCCGGAAGCAGAATCGCATCGCCCAGCAAGACAGCCTCCCCAGTATCCAGTAGCGGCAGCCAATCTAGGACGCCGGCAAGAGAATCCGGCATGAGGCGTTGCACAACATTCTGATCTCGGTCATTGGTCAGCCGGAGGATGAGGAAGTTATTGCACTGGCTGAGGATAGTGCGGCTGACGTCTGAAGGCCGTTGACTGACGACCAACAGAGAGACGCCGTACTTGCGACCCTCCTTGGCGATGCGTTCGAATGAATAGAGCGCCTGCTTCTCGACCGCGTCCGCATCCTCGCGCACCGGCAAGTACAGGTGGGCCTCATCGCACACGAAGACGAACGGCGTTCTCTTCTCTGGCTCCATCCAGAACTGAACGTCATACAACAGTCGCGCGAACACTCCTGTGACGACAGGGAGCACGTCAGATGGCACCTCGGAGAAGTCCACGACCTTGATCCCGTACTCTCCCTCGCCAGGCGCCAGTAGCCGAGCTACCTGCTTGGCGAGCCATCCATACTCCAATGCGAAGACTGGGGGCTGGAACATGAAGCCGTACCGCCGATCAGCCGCCTTGGCTTCCAGCCGCGCAATGAACCGCGTCAGCTTCCCATTCCAGTCGCCTTTGATCTCACCGTTCTTCCCGGGCTTCATACCTGTGTCGTCTGCCTTGAGCTTCTCGATCACATCTGCGAGCGCGTACGGCACAGGTGAGTCCACGGTGAACGTCGCAAGAACCTCGTCCTGCTGCTCTGCTCTCAGAGTCGCTTCCTTGAGCGCCTTCACATGAGATGTGAATCGGGCTGATTGGTTGGGCGCATTCTGGTCGCTGCGATCAAGGATCATCGACAGCATCTCCTCCCGGTTCAACAGCCAATATGGGAGGAACAAGACGTCTTCGGAAGGCTCCAGCAGATCGCCTGGACCTGCAATCTTGAACGCAGCGGCGATGGGGTCCCGAGGAGTTCCGCCCTCGGGGGCGGGCGGCTCCGCAAGGGACGCATACTCCCCATGCATGTCGAAGACGATGATGTTCGCGTGCTCACGTGCGCTGGCGCGCTCGAGAATCAGAGACACCGCGTAGCTCTTGCCAGAGCCGGTACTGCCCAGAATTGCTGCGTGCCGCTGAAAGAAGCGATCTCCGTTTGCGATTGCGGCGGCAGACCGGTCAATGGCGAAACAGCCGAGCTCCAATCGTTGCTCTTCATCGAGGTCCTTGCCGAGCAACCCCATGAACCGCTGAAGGTTGCCGCCCTCAATGAGGAAAACACTCGCGGTCAATCTGTGGGAATGAGTCAGCTCCACGCTTGAATCTGTTGTGCTCGGTACCTTCAATTGTTCGATAGGTGCCGAGCAGGACAGCGCGAATTGCGTCGTCAGGCACGACTTCCAGCGCGAGCGTTGTCGGCGCCATGGGATCCGGCTGCGCCGTCTG
>DAIQNY010000158.1:0-8105 GCA_036788155.1 Actinomycetota bacterium
GCGGACCGCCGAGACGGTGTCGCCGCCGCCGGCTACCGTGACGGCGGCCGCGGCGGCGATGGCCTCGCCGACGGCCTTGGTGCCGGCGGCGAACTCGGCGATCTCGAACAGGCCCATGGGGCCGTTCCAGTAGATGGTGCCTGCTCCGCGGAGCAGACGCGCGAACTCGGCCGTGCTCTGGGGACCGATGTCGAGCGCCATCTCGTCCGCGGCGATGCCGTCGGCCGGAGCGACCCGCGTCGGCGCGCCGGCCGACGCCTCGCGCGCCACCACGACGTCCGCCGGGATGACGAGCCTGCCCTGCGCGCCCCCGGCCTCGGCGAGGATCTCGCCGGCCACCGTGACCTCGTCGCCGGCGCCCTTGGACGCCCCGACCTCGTAGCCCTTGGCGGCGAGGAACGCGTTGGCCATCGCTCCGCCGATGAGCACGGTGTCGGCGATGGTGAGCATGTGGCGGATGATGCCGATCTTGTCCGACACCTTGAGCCCGCCCAGCACGACGACGAACGGGCGGGCGGGGTCCCGGAGCAGCCGCCCAAGGACCTCGATCTCCTTGTTCATGAGGAGGCCGGCCACCGACGGCACGTGGTGGGTGACGCCCTCGGTGGACGCGTGCGCGCGATGCGCCGTCCCGAACGCGTCGTTGACGTAGACGTCGCCGAGCGCCGCCAGGTGCTTGGCGAAGGCGTCGTCGTTGCCGGTCTCCTCCGCGTGGAAGCGCAGGTTCTCGAGCAGCAGCACGTCGCCCGGCCGGAGCGCCGCCGCCGCCTGCTCGGCCACGGGGCCGACACAGTCGTCCACGGTCGCGACCGGGCGGCCGAGCAGCTCGGAGAGCCGTGCCGCCACAGGAGCCATGCGCAGGTCGTCCACGACCTGCCCCTTGGGCCGGCCGAGGTGGGACATGAGCACCACCGCGCAGCCCTGGTCGAGCAGGTACTGGATGGTGGGCATGGCGGCGCGGATGCGCGTGTCGTCCGTCACGCGCCCCTCGCTCAGCGGTACGTTGAAGTCCACGCGCACGAGCACGCGCTTGCCCGTGAGCGGATAGTCGGTGAGCGACCGCTTCATGGCGTCTTCAGCCTCCCCCGCGAGACGTGGATGTCAAAGGACACGCTGCACGAGGTCGACGAGGCGGCATGAGTAGCCCCACTCGTTGTCGTACCAGCTCACGACCTTGACCAGCTTGCCCTTGGCCATGGTGAGCGCCGGATCGAAGATGGAGGAGTGGCTGTTGCCGACGATGTCGATGCTGACGACGGGGTCCTCCTGGTACTGGAGGATGCCCTTCATCGGGCCCTCGGCGGCAGTCTTCATCGCCGCGTTGACCTCGTCCGCCGTGACCTCGGTGCCGAGCTCGGCCACGAGGTCGGTGGCCGAGCCGTCCGGCGTCGGCACGCGCAGCGCGAAGCCGTCGAGCCGGCCCTCGAGCTCGGGGATGACCAGGCTGACGGCGCGGGCGGCACCGGTGGTGGTCGGGATGATGCTGAGCGCGGCGGCGCGGGCGCGGCGCAGGTCCTTGTGCGGGAAGTCGAGCACCTTCTGGTCGTTGGTGTAGGCGTGGATCGTGGTCATGAAGCCCTTCTCGATCCCGAAGTTGTCGACCAGGACCTTGGCCATCGGGGCGAGGCAGTTGGTGGTGCAGCTGGCGTTGCTGATGACGTCGTGCTGGGTCTTGTCGTAGGTCTCCTCGTTCACGCCGAGGACGATGGTCGCGTCCGGGCCCTTGGCCGGCGCGCTGATGATGACCTTGCTCGCGCCGGCCTCCAGGTGGGCCGCCGCCTTGGCCCGCTCGGTGAAACGACCGGTGGACTCGATGACGACGTCTGCGTCGAGCTCGCGCCAGGGCAGCTTGGCGGGGTCGGTCTCGGCGGTGACGCGCACGCGCTTGCCGTCGATGACGAGCGCGTCCTCCTCGACCTCCACCGTCCCTGGGTACACGCCGTGCACCGAGTCGTACTTGAACAGGTGACCCAGTGTCCTGGAATCCGTCAGGTCGTTGATGCCCACGAACTCGACGTCGGCGCCCTGGCGTTGCGCGGCGCGGATGACGAGGCGCCCGATGCGGCCGAAGCCGTTGATGCCTACGCGCACGGTCATTACTTCCTCCCGGTCGGTTTTGTGGCGGACAGCTTACCAGAGCGAGCGTCCATTTGAGGTGTTAATTGTTCACTTTTGCGCGACTTGCTCAGTGATTGCGTTTGCCCGACAGGGCGCATCCCCATGGCGCCCTGCTGGCCGCTCCGCGCCGGTCTCAGGAGACGGACGGCAGCGGCGGCTGCGCCGTCGTGGGGATGCGCCCGAGGAAGATATTGCCCGTCCTGCCGTCGATGGACACCCAATCCCCGACGACGACCTCCTGACCGGCCAGCCGGACGGTGCCGGTGCGCTCCACGACCTCGAGGTCGACGCACTCGACGACGGCGGTCTTGCCCAGCCGCTTCGCGGTGACGGCGGCGTGCGACGTGGTACCGCCGCGGGCGGTGAGGATACCGTCGACGCGCGTGATCATGCCGATGTCCTCGGGCACGGTGTCCGGGCGGAGGAGGACGATGTTCTCGTCGGGCGCCTCCGCCAGCAGCCTGTCGATCTGCTCGGCATCGATGGCGACGCGACCCGAGTACGCGCCGCCAGCGACACCCATGCCCACGGCCACCGGCGGGCCGTAGTTGGGCGACGTGGTGTCGAAGTAGGCCGCGTCGCGCGTCTGCTCCTGCACAGCGGAACGTTTCTGCAGGATGTAGAGGTCCGACGCGGCCGGCGACTCGAACGTGAACTCGATCTCCTGCGGGTCGAACTCACGCTCGCCCACGAGGTCGCGCGCGACCTCCAGCAGCTTGCCGTAGATCTCCGGGAAGTCGCGCTCCAGCGAGTGCTCGGTGCCGCGATAGGTGAGGCTCCCGAGACGCTGCGCCTCGCTGATCGGCCACGGGAACACGAGTCCGCCGACCAGGTCCTCGCCCTGGCTCTGGACGGCGAAGTCGCCGAACAGTCGGACCTGACGGCTGTGCGGCTCCAGCGGGTTGCTGGTGAACGTGACGCCAGACCCCGACTCGCGGCTGAGGTTGCCGTAGACCATGCGCTGGATGACGACCGCCGTCCCCCACTCTTCGGCCACGCCGATGTACTGCCGGTACAGGCGTGCCGGTGCCGAATCCCAGGACTCGAGCACCTTGCGCACGCAGGCCACGACCTGGGCGAACGGCTCGTCCACGAAGACGACGCCGTGGTCGCGAGCCCGGGACTTGTAGGCGAAGGCGATCTCGCGCATCTGCTCCGCGGTGAAGTCGACCTTCGCGGCGACGCCGTACCGTGTCTTGTGCTCGGTCATGATGGCGTCGAAGAAGTCGCGGTCCATGCCGTAGGACATCGCCCACGACTGCAGGAAGCGGCGGTAGCTGTCCCAGGCCGCCCACGCCGTCTCCGGGCGGCGCGCGAACGCCGCCGCAAGCTCGTCGTTGAGGCCCACGTTGACGAAGGTGGTCATGAGGCCGGGCATGGAGATGGCCGCGCCGGAACGGATGGAGAGCAGCAGCAGCCGGCGCGGGTCGCCCAGTCTGAGCTTGACCCGGCGTTCGAGCGCTTCCACCGCCTCCCGCAGGCGGCGGATGGTGTCGTCGTACAGCGGCGGGTACGACATGGCCGGCACGGCGCCGAACAGCTCCGTGCTGAGCACGAAGCCCTCGGGCACCTTGTGCCCGTAGGCTGCCATCTGCTTGAGCCCGAGCCCCTTGAACCCGAGCGTCGTCTGGTCGTCCGTACCCCGTTTGGGCTTGTGGATGGGAGAGACGAGACGCTCCGGATCATAGTTCATCATGCGGGTGAGGCCGCGGCTGTCCAGCCGTCCGCCCAGCGTGGAGATCTGGCGAAGCGCCGCGGCCATGTAGCGGTCGAGGGCCTGCAGGCCGAGCCCCGAGACCAGCACTTCGCGCAGCACCATCTCGGCGACCGCGTCGATCGAGAGCCCGCGGGCCTCGCACTGGCGCGGATCGTTCACGAGCACCGCGTGCAGCACCTGCTCGTGGCTGAGGACCGACGTCGACGAGAGCTCGGTCACGCTGGCGGAGAGGAACTGGAAGACGTTCTGGTACTGGTGGAAGGTGAAGTTGCGCAGCGAGAAGCTGGCCTCGAGCATGTCGAGGTTGGCGTCGAGGGCGCGTGAGTCGACGCCGTCGACGGCGAGCGCGCGCTCGAAGCGGCGCAGGGTGTTCGCCATGCGACGCAGGGACGCGCGCGTGACGTACCTCTCGATGCCCTCGTCCACCACGTCGTCGAGCAGGCGCCCCACGAGGTGTTCCACGCGGAAGGAGAGCCCAAGGGCGTCGAACCGCGGCTCCGTGTAGTTGCCGTAGATGGAGGGGATGCCGGCGGCGATGTGCCGCTTCTGGTAGATGTTCTCCGTCGCCGGTCCGGGCGCAGGGTCGAGGATGACGGCCTTGAGCTCCTCGAGCACTGTGAGGGCGGCGTCGAGGAGCCTGTCGCGGGTCTCGCGACCGGGGCGAGCCTGCCAGCGGTCGAGCGCCGACTCGAACCGCCGACGCGTTCGGGCGTCGAGGTTGAAGTGACGGTGCACAGCCGCGCCTACGTCTCCGGCGTCCGGCGAGTACTTGTGAGCCAGGAGCTGGTGCGTGCGCACCAGGAGGGCCACCCGGCGCCGGGCGACGGCCCGCGGCGAGTGGTCGCCGTCCCGGTCCAGGCCCAGCCGCGCCTGCAGCTCGTCCGGCCCCAGCACCGCGAGGTCGTCCACCACATCGGCGGCGTCCGTGTCGGCGGCGAGCTCCGCGAGCACCTCGTGCGGGCCTTCCGCCCAGACGCGTTCGTCGCGGATCGCGGCGAGGGTATTGGCCGAGACGAAGGGCTCGAGGCCCGAGGGATCCAGCGTGAGCCAGTAGCGCAGGGCCTCTCGGCTGAACGCCACCATCCGGTTGGACGACTCTGCGTGCACCTGCTTGCGCAGGAAATGCATGAGCGTGTCGCGCCGTCCGCAGATCTCGTCGATCTGCGTGGACACGGCGCGCAGCTCGCCCTCGGCCCCCACCTCGTTGAAGTACACGGGGAGCGTGCGCAGCAACTGCTTGGCCACGAAGTAGATGGGCCTGATGTCGGCGTTGAGGAAGCGCGTGACGTCTCGCTGGAACAGGTCGGTGTCGGCGATGAAGACGCCGCCCAGCTTGAGCTGCACGTTGAGGGCGGCGGCCAGCCGTTCGAAGAGCGCCGGGTTGGACTCGATGATGCGCATCCAGCACCGGATCTTGGGCAGGTGGTACGGGTTGACGACCGTCTCCCACTCGTCCGTGGCGCCACGGATGTCGGGGTACTGGAACTTCCAGTAGAGGATGTCCTCGATGAGGTGGTCGGCGGCGCGCACGTTGCCGGCCTCGCCGATCGCCACCCCGATGGCCTCGTAGCAGGCGAATCGGGTGAGCAGGAAGTCACTGTCGCGGCCGCGGAAGAACGCCGTGAGTCGCGAGAGGATGCGGATGGCGTCGGTATGCCTGTCCGGCCGCATCATCTCCTTGACCACGCCGAGAAGGTCGGCCATGACTTCCTTCTGGCGATAGCCGAGTGTCTGGTCCTTGAGGAAGAACAGGCACACCGCGAACCTGTCCTCCAGGTTCTCCACGCCGAACAGGGCGTCGATGGCGTCCGCCAGCATGGTGGAGAACAACGGGAACGTCGGCGTGAGCAGCTTGCGGTCGGGTGCGGCGGCAAGGGCGTCTAGCCGCATCGCGGTGCGGTCGCGGTGCAGGAAGGGGAACTGCCGGGCGACCCCGCGGGGGTCGGTGAGGTGCTCCCCCTGCGACAGCGCCCAGGCAGGCACATCCAACCGATCGCGCAGACGCCGGTAGCCCGCCTCCAGCAGGCGACGATAGAGCGCCGAGGACGCGGCGGCGAGCGCCTCGCGCTCCTGCGCGTGCTGGACGAGGTTGCGCAGGAGCGTGTCGCGCTCGAGGAACTCCGCCTCGCGCTCCGGCAGCAGCCGGGCGAGCGCCTCGGCGAGCCCGGCGAGCGGCTCGTCGTACTCGCCGCCGTGCGGGCCCGCAAGCACGCTCCCCGACCAAGTGAGCAGCGCGCGGAGCAGGTGCGAGAACTGCTCGGGCGTGAGCGGCGAGTCCAGGAGCCCGACACTGAGCTCCGCCAGCAGGCCGAACAGCTCAGTCCGGCGCGGCGAGCGTTCGAAGTACGACCAGTTGCGCAGCAGCGTGGTCTGGAGGCCCTCGACGAGCAGCGAGGAGTTGCGGAACGTGTGGAAGTACTCGCCCATGGTCTCGGCGAGCGAGCCGCGCACGCCGTGCAGACCATCCACCGCCTCGAGCAGCGGCTGGTAGCGGTCGGGGATGACCACTTCCTGCGCGGTGTTGGCGAGGTTGGCGCGCAGGGCCTCGGAGTCGAACGGTATCGGCATCGTCTTCACAACTCCAATGATACCCGCTGTGCCCGTGGCCTCAGGTACGATTGGCCGGTACGCACACGCAGGCGGCGCGGAGAGGCCCGTGCGACGGGGAGGTCCGCGCCAGGAGGTACGGCAGGGATGACCGCACAGCGAACGCTCGGCATCAACGGCATCGGCAGGATCGGCAAGCTCACGCTCTGGCACCACCTGGGCCGCGACGACTTCGACCGCTTCGTCGTCAACACCGGTCGCCCCGTGGGTACGTCGCTGGAGTCGGTCGTCCAGTACCTCTCCAAGGACAGCACCTACGGTCCCCTGCACCGCTTCCTCTTTGGGCGCTCCGGCGCGCGCGACATGAGCGTCGTGGACGAGGACAAGGGCCTGATCAGCGCCTACGGCAAGGAGATCCTCATCCTGCGCGAGGCGCGCAACCCCCGGGACATCCCGTGGCGTGAGCACGGCGTGGCGCTCGTGGTGGACTGCACCGGCACCTTCCGCGACCCCCACGCCGAGGCCGACGCTCCCCGCGGCGCCCTGCGCGGCCACCTCTCGGCCGGCGCCGCCGTGGTGGTCCAGAGCTCGCCGTTCAAGAGCAAGCAGAAGGGCGTCCCGCTGCCGGACGACGCCGCGATCCTCATCCACGGCATCAACGACTACCAGTTCGACCCGGCGCGGCACACGCTCGTCTCGGCCGCCTCGTGCACGACCACGGCGCTTGCGCACATGATGCGCCCGCTGCTCGAGCGCGAGCTCACCAAGGACATGATCACCGCGGGCATGAGCACGATCCACGCGGTGACCAACTCTCAGCCGGTCCTTGACTCGGTGCCCAAGGCCGGCGCCACGGACCTCCGCAAGACCCGTGGCGCCGTCGGCAACGTGGTGCTCACCTCCACCAACGCCGCGGCAGCTCTCGAACAGGTCATGCCGGAGATCGGCACCATCGGCTTCATGGCCGACTCCGTGCGCGTGCCCACACAGAGTGTGAGCCTCATCATCCTCAACGTGACGTTCCAGAGCGAGACGCGGCCCGACGGCACCGTCTCGGTGGAGCGTGAGACGATCAACGCCATCTACCGCGAGGCGGCCGAGGGCGAGGCCCGCGGCCTGCTCAAGTTCTCCGACGAGCAGAACGTCTCCCTGGACATGCTCGGCGAGGATGCTGCCGTGGTGATCGAGGGTGCGGAGACGCATACGCGCACGGGGTTCATGAACCTCAAGGTGCCGCCGCGCGCTCCCGAGGAGGCAGGCGGGGATGTGGTGCGCGTGCCGCTCACGCACGTCAAGGTCTTCGGCTGGTACGACAACGAGATGGGCAGCTACACGTACCGGCTCGGCGAGCTCACGATCCGCGCCGCGCAGAACATGTGACGCGGCACGGGCGTCGGCGGCGTGCCCGGACCGCCGAGAGGGGCTGCTGCAAGCTAGCCGGCCTGCTCGCCCGCAAGGGCGACGAGCCGGCGCAGGCGGTGGTTGAGCGCCGACCGGCTCAGCGGAGGGTCGGCCAGCTCCGCCAGCTCGGCCAGACTCAAGTACGGGTACTCCACGCGAAGCTCGGCGACGTCGCGAAGCTGGGCAGGGACATCGTCCCAGGCCGCCGACGCCATCAGTTCGCTGAGGAGGGCGGCCTGCCGAGCGCCGGCCGACGCGGCGCGGCGGGCGTTGGCGGCGTCGCAGTTGGCCAGCCGGTTGGCGCTCTCACGCACCGTGCCGA
>DAIQNY010000159.1:0-8088 GCA_036788155.1 Actinomycetota bacterium
TCGTCGCCAGCGCCATCTCGGCGCCGGCGAGGTCGATGGTGGAGGCGGCGACATCCAGCTCGCGTTCGTAGATGACGTCGTCGATGGGCGTGCGGTGTACGAGGACGTCGTACATGCTCTTGTCGAGACCCTCGGTGTCGATGCCCTGGCTCATCGTGAGGTTGCCCTGCGGGTCCATGTCGACGGCGAGCACGCGCAGGTCGTACTCGCGGAGGGCCGCGCCGAGGTTGACGGTCGAGGTGGTCTTGGCCACCCCGCCCTTCTGGTTGGCGAAGGCGATGACATGCGCCATGTGAGCGTTACCCCTGTGTCGACTCCACGTCAGAACGCAGTTCGGCCCGCAGGCAAGAATCCCTGCATGCGACGGGCCCCGCAGCGCCTGCGGGGCCCGTCGGAACACGCTGCGTCACAGTGAGTGCCGAAGACGGCCTCTTCACGCCCTGGGGGCCTCCGGCGGTCTGGGCGCCTCTGGCTCGTCCCGCGGCGTCTCGTCGCCGGCGGCCTCTTCCTCCTGGAGGGTCGCCTCGTCCTCGACGTAGTCCTCTTCGGTGACCTCGTCCTCGGCAGCCTCGATGTACTCGTCCTCTTCTTCCTCTTCGTATTCCTCGATGCTGGTGATGGACGAGATGGCGCGCTTGAGGTAACGGACCCGCGTGCGCTTGGCGACCTCGAGCTCGATCCAGTCGTCGCCTATGGCGGTCACGGTGCCGAACATGCCTCCGATGGTGACGACCTCGTCGCCCTTCTTGAGCATGCTGAGCATCTCGGCGTGCTGCTGGCGCTGCCGACGCTGCGGGCGGATGGCCAGGAAGTAGAAGATCCCGAAGAAGACGAGGATCCAGATGATGATCGTGAACGACACGGACTTCAACCTCCCGCAGGGTGGCGCCCCGCAACGTCGCTTTTGAATTCTGCAAAACGCCCGGCGCTGATCGCACGGCGGGCGTCACGCGCCAATCTTAGCAGAACGCGCAGATTGTGAAGACTCAGGAGCTGCGCGCCGAGCATCTCCTTCTGCGTGACGAGATGGCGGAGGTACGAGCGTGTGAACGTCCGGCAGGTGTAGCAGTCGCAGTCCTCGTCGAGTGGCCCGAGATCCGCGGAGAAGCGGGCGTTCCGCAGGTTCAGACGCCCACCGCCGCGGAGGAGCGCCGTGCCGGTCCGAGCCATCCGCGTCGGGAGCACGCAGTCGAAGATGTCGACTCCCCGGGCGATCACCTCAACGATGCCCAGGGGATCGCCGATGCCCATAAAGTAGCGCAGGCGGTCCGCCGGCAGCAGGTCGTCCATGAGCTCGACCGTAGCCAGCATCTCGTCGCCGCGCTCGCCGACACTGAGGCCGCCGATGGCGTAGGCGTCGAAGCCGACGCCGGTGATCTCGGCGGCCGAGCGCCGCCTGAGCTCCTCGTCCACACCGCCCTGGGCGATGCCGACGAGGAGCTGGTCGCGGCGGCCGTGTGCCTGCTTGCAGGCCGCCGCCCAGCGCGTGGTGCGCTCGACGGCGGCCTCCAGTTCGTTCCGCGAGAGCGTCCCCGGCGCGCACTGGTCGAACGTCATGACGATGTCGGCTCCAAGGTCCTCCTGGATGCGCGTCGCAAGCTCCGGCGTGAACACGTGGCGGGAGCCGTCGTAGACAGAGCTGAACTCCACCCCGTCATCGCGCACGACACGTGTGCCTTCGAGGCTGAACACCTGAAAGCCGCCCGAATCGGTGAGGATAGGGCCGTCCCAGCGCATGAACCCGTGAAGGCCGCCGTGCGCGGCGACGATCTCCGTGCCGGGGCGGAAGTAGAGGTGATACGTGTTGGCGAGCACGACCTGGGCGCCGAGCTCACGCAACTCGCGAGGCTCGACCGCCTTGACGCTCGCCTTGGTCCCGACCGGCATGAAGCAGGGCGTCTCCACGACGCCGTGCGGCGTGACGAGGCGTCCGGCCCGGGCAGCGCCGTCGCTCGCCTCGACCGTGAAGGAGAAGCCCTCGGCGCGCATCGGCGCCCCGCCACCGGCCTTCACAGAGCCACCATCGCGTCGCCGAAGCTGTAGAAGCGGTAGCGCTGCTCCACGGCGTGCCGGTAGACCGCCTGGGTCCGCTCCACGCCGCAGAACGCCATGACGAGCGCCAGCAGGCTCGTGCGCGGCAGGTGGAAGTTGGTGATCAGGCCGCCGACCATGCGGAACTCGAAGCCGGGGCGGATGAAGAGGGATGTCTCGCCGCGCAACGGGATCTCGCGTCCCGCAGGCGCGCCGGGTGGGCCCTGCTCCTCCAGCAGCGCGAGGTGTTCCAGCACGCGCATGGAGGTAGTGCCCACGGCGATGATGCGGCGGCCGTCACGGCGCGCCTCGAGGAGGCGTTCCCACGCGTCCGCCGCCACCTCGTAGGCCTCCGCATGAAGCGCCGCGGCGTCCAGGCTCTCTGCCTGCAGCGGCTTGAAGGTGCCGAGGCCCACGTGCAGGGTCACGGTCTCCAGGTGCACGCCGCCGGCAGCCAACCGCGCGTCGAGAGCCGGGGTGAAGTGCAGGCCGGCCGTGGGCGCCGCAGCGGAGCCGAGGGCGCACGCGTACGTGGTCTGGTAGCGCTCGGGATCGTCCAGCGGCGTCGTGATGTACGGCGGCAGCGGTGTGACGCCGGCGCTCTCCAGGAGCTGCAGCACCGGCGCGGCCCCGAGGTTCTCCACCAGCCAGCGGCCGTCGCCGGCAGGCTCGGCGCAGCGCAGCGGCCACGCCGAGCCGAGCACTTCGCTCTCGAGCACCTCTCCGCGACGCGGACGGCCGCGCAGCAGGGCCTCCCACCGCTCTCCGGCGGCGCCCTCCTGCGTGGCACAGAGGAAGAGGACCTCGATGCGCCCACCTGTCGCCCTGCGAAAGAAGCTGCGCGCGGGGAACACGCGCGTGTCGTTGCGCACAAGCACGTCGCCGTCGACCAGCAGGCTTGGGAGCTCGATGAAGACCCGGTCCTCGACCGTGTCGTCCTCCCTGTGCAGCACGAGCAGGCGCGAGGCGTCCCGCGGCTCGGCCGGCGTCTGGGCCACCAGTTCGTCGGGCAGCTCGTAGTCGAGGCCGGCCAGAGTGAGCCGCGACTCCTCGCTCACGCGCTCCTCCGCCGCGCCCGGCGCTCGTGCCATGCCACCCACTTGCTGGCGACACACCCGCAGTACGGCTGCCGGTACAGCTCGAGTCTGCGGCTCTCGGCGTAACTCTCACGGAATCGCTCGCGCACGTCCAGGTACGCGAAGTCCACGCCGTACCTGTCGGCCGCCGCCTCCCCGGCCGCCACGATGAGGTCGTGCCGCTGGTAGGGGCTCACCGTGAGGGTCGTAGAGAAGCGGCCGAAACCGAGGGCGCGGGCGGCCTTGCCGGCCGCCTGAAGACGCAGGCCCAGACAGGCGGCGCACCGCTCGTCCGGGGCCGAGTGTCCGAGGCGATCGCGCCACGCCCTCCACTCCGGAGCCTCCTCCTTCCCGCCGGCCGGCACGACCAGTTCGAGGCCGGCCGCACGCGCGTATCGGACCATGCTCTCGCGTCGTCGTCCCAATTCCACACTGGGTTGGATGTTGGGGTTCTCGAACCAGCCCACGGGCTCCACCCCGCGCTCGCGCCAGGCAGGCACGGCGACGGTGGAACAGGGTCCGCAGCAGGTGTGGAGGAGCACGTCGGTCATCCGGCGAGTATAGCGCGAGCACAGGCCGGACCGGCCGGCGTGCGTCACAGGTCGTCGAAGAGCGTGTCACCCCGAGCGGGCGGCGTAAGGCCGCAATGGACGAACCCGCTGCGCGTGAGCACGCGACCGCGTGGCGTGCGCTTCAGGAAGCCCTGCATGATCAGATACGGCTCGTACACATCCATCACCGTATCGGCCTCCTCGCCCAACGCCACCGCCAGCGTATCCAGACCCACCGGGCCGCCGTCGAACTTGCCGGCGATGGTCATCAGGATATCGCGGTCCAGCTTGTCGAGGCCCTCGCCGTCTACCTGGAACAGCTCCAGGGCCGCGAGGCAGATGTCATGCTCGATGACGCCGTCATGGCGCACCTGCGCGTAGTCGCGCACGCGGCGCAGCAGCCGGTTTGCCACGCGCGGTGTGCCGCGCGAGCGTCCGGCGATCTCGAGCGCCGAAGCCCGGTCGATGTCCACCCCGAGGATGCCAGCCGACCGAGTGACGATGGCCGCCAGCTCCTCGATCTCGTAGTACTCGAGCCGCTGCCAGACGCCGAACCGGTCCCGCAACGGCGTGGTCAGCAGCCCAGTGCGCGTGGTCGCCCCGATGAGCGTGAACGGCTGGACCTGCATGCGGATGCTGCGCGCCGCCGGTCCCTCGCCGATCATGATGTCGATCTCGTAGTCCTCCATGGCCGGGTAGAGGACCTCCTCCACGGCCGCGTTGAGGCGATGGATCTCGTCGACGAACAGGACGTCACCCTCCTGCAGATTCGTGAGCAGTCCCGCGACATCGACCTTGCGCTCCAGGGCGGGGCCCGACGTGGTGTGCATGCCCACACCGAGCTCCTGCGCGATGATGCCGGCGAGCGTGGTCTTGCCGAGACCGGGCGGCCCGGCGAGGAGCACGTGGTCGAGCGTGTCGCCGCGCTGCTTGGCGGCCTCGACGAAGATCTCGAGCTGTTCTTTGGCCACGCGCTGCCCGACGAAGTCGTCGAACCGGCGTGGCCGCAGACTCAGCTCCAGATCCCTGTCGTCGGCACGCTCGTTGGGATCGCCGATGCGGTCCTGCGTCTTCTTCGCCATCACATCCCCGCCTTGCGCATGAGTGCGAACTTCACGAGTTCCTCAACGGGCACGTCCTCGGGCGCGCCGCGCAGCGCCTCCTCGGCTTCACGGATGCTGAGGCCGAGGTTCTGCAGCGCGGAGCGCGCCTCGATGAAGTGGTCGGTGGGCATTGGCACGCCGGTCGCGCCGGCTGCGCCGGCGCCCACCGGCGGCAACTCTCCCACCTTGTCCTTGAGCTCGACCACCAGACGCTGGGCGAGCTTCTTGCCGATCCCGGGGATGCTCTCGAACTTCTTGACGTCGTCGCGTGCCACTGCCAGCTCGAGCTCGGCCACCGGATATCCGGAGAGCACGGCGAGGGCGACCTTGGGACCGACGCCGCTGACGGCCGTGAGCCACAGGAAGAACGTCCGCTCGCCGGGCTCGCGGAAGCCGAACAGCTGCAGGGCGTCCTCGCGCACGTTGAGGTAGGTGTGGAGGCTGATCGCCTCGCCCACGTGCGGGGTGAGACTGCCGAGCGTGCGGCCGGAGGCGAGGACCTCGAGCCCCAGGCCGCCCACCTCCACCACGGCCCGCTCCCCGTCAACACTCACGAGGGTGCCGCGCACGGACGCGATCACCGCGGCCTCCCCAGCCGGCCGCGGAGCGCTTGCGCACCGGCCGGCTTCGGCGGCTGCGGCAGTCCGGCGGCGGCGTGATGCGTGTGACAGATGGCGACCGCGAGCGCGTCGGCGGCGTGGTCCGGCTGCGGGATGCGCGGCAGGCTGAGAATGGTCTTGGTCATCTCCTGCACCTGGATCTTGCTCGCGCGCCCGTAGCCTGTGACGGCCATCTTGATCTGCAGCGGCGAGTACTCACACGGAGACTCCACGAGGTCAGAGGCCGCGAGATACAGCACCCCCTTGGCCTGGCCGACGGCGAGCGCGGTCTTCACGTTGACGTTCACGAAGAGTTCCTCTAGCACGACGATGTGGGGACAGAACCGCTTGATGAGTCCGCGTGCTTGATCGTGGATCTGGCGCAGGCGCACATGCGTCGGGTCCTTCGCCGACGTGACGATGCACCCGTGGCCGAGCGAGCGCAGACGGTTGCCCTCCTGCTCCACGACCCCCCAGCCGGTGCTCGCCGTGCCCGGGTCGAAGCCCAGGACGATCATCTCCAGCCCCTTGAACCGCGTTCCGTGCTCCGGCCGTGCCCCCCGGCCCGTGCCACGCCTCAGCCCGCCAGGGCCTCGAGGACGTCCTCGGGGATGTCGAAGTTGGCGTAGACCTCCTGGACGTCGTCGCTGTCCTCCAGCGCGTCCATGATCTTCATGGTCTTGCGGGCGTCGTTCTCCTCGAGCTTCACCGTGGTCTTGGGGATCATGGTGAGGTCCGCCGCTTCGAACGCGATGCCCGCCGCCGTCAGGGCGTCGCGGACCGTCGCGAGGTCGCCAGGCTCAGTCAGCACCTGGAAGGACTCGCCGTCCTGCACGACGTCCTCGGCGCCGGCCTCGATGGCCGCGGCCATGACGTCGTCCTCATCGTGCTTGGTGCCGTCGACGACGATAGAGCCGCGGCGCTCGAAGCCCCAGGCCACGGCGCCGGGCTGGGCCAGCTGGCCGCCGTGCTTGCTGAAGATGTTGCGCACCTCCGCGGCGGACCTGTTCTTGTTGTCGGTGAGCACCTCGACGATGATGGCGACGCCGGCCGGGCCGTAGCCCTCGTACACGATACTCTCGTAGCTGGTGCCCTCGCCTCCGCCGGTGCCCCGCTGGATGGCGCGCTCGATGTTGTCCTTGGGCATGGACTCGGCCTTGGCCTTCTCGATGGCGTTGGCCAGTGACATGTTCATCGAGGGGTCGCCGCCGCCCTCACGAGCGGCGACGGTGATCGCGCGCGAGAGCTTGGAGAACAGCTTGCCGCGCGCGGCGTCGGTCTTGCCCTTCTTGTGTTTGATGGTCGCCCATTTGGAGTGCCCGGACACGGTGCACCACCTCCCTGGTCAGCGGTGGCCGGCCGCGGCGGGAGCCCGGCCGGGCGCGCCGGCGTCGCGGTCGGCCGGCGTCGGGAACGACTCGGCCGCCGCGCCCTGCCGGCGACGGATCATGTGGATGAAGAGCTCGTGCAGACGGGTGTCGTCGGTGAGCTCGGGATGGAACGCGGTGACGAGCACGTCGCCCTCGCGCGCCGCGACGATGCGGCCTTCGTGCGTGGCGAGTGTGTCGACGCCGGGGCCGGCGCTCTCGATCCACGGCGCCCGGATGAACACGGCGCGTACGGGGCCGCCGGAGACGCCCGCTATCCGCAGGTCCGCCTCGAAGCTGCGGACCTGACGACCGAACGCGTTGCGTCGTGCGACGATGTCCATGAGCCCGAGTGTGGGAGGCTGTCCCTCGACCGTCTCTCGTGCCACGGTGATGAGGCCCGCGCAGGTGCCGTAGACGACACCTCCGCCGGCCGAGAACGCCTTGACGGGCTCGGCGAGGCCGTACGCCGCCATGAGCTTGTGGATCGTGGTGCTCTCGCCGCCGGGGATGACGAGCCCGTCCAGCCCCGCGAGATCCTCGGGCCGGCGCACCTCACGCGTGCGTGCACCGAGGCGCTCGAGCATCACGCGGTGCTCGCGAAAGTCGCCCTGCAGCGCGAGCACGCCCACGACGAGCCCGGCGCCCGGACCCAGGGGGTCGAGCGCCGGGTCGGGTGAGAGGATCCAGTCCAGCCGCTTGCCGCCCTGCGGGGTCACGCTGGGGCCCCTCCCGTCACCAGCCGCGGTGCTGGATCTTGGCCTCGGCCGGCATGCGCGCCGCGTCGATGCCCGGCATCGCGTCGCCCAGGCCCACGCTGACCTCGGCCAGCACGGCCGCGTCTCGGTAGTTGGTCGCCGCCTTGACGATGGCGTTGGCGCGCTTTTGCGGATCTTCGCTCTTGAAGATGCCGGAGCCGACGAAGACGCCCTCGGCGCCGAGCTGCATCATGAGCGCGGCGTCCGCAGGCGTGGCGAGGCCGCCGGCCGAGAAGTTCACCACGGGGAGCTTGCCGTTCTCGGCGACCCACTTGACGAGCTCGAAGGGGGCCGGGAGCTGCTTGGCGGCCACGAAGAGCTCGTCCTCGTCGAGCGTCTGCAGCCTGCGGATCTCACCCATGATCGTGCGCATGTGGCGCACGGCCTCGACGACGTCACCGGTGCCGGCCTCTCCCTTGGTGCGGATCATGGCCGCGCCCTCGCTGATGCGGCGCAGCGCCTCGCCCAGGTTGACGGCGCCGCAGACGAACGGCACGTCGAACTTCCACTTGTTGATGTGATTGGCCTCGTCCGCCGGCGTGAGCACCTCGCTCTCGTCGATGTAGTCGACCTCGAGGGACTGCAGGATCTGGGCCTCGACGA
>DAIQNY010000160.1:0-8034 GCA_036788155.1 Actinomycetota bacterium
GCCGCCTCACGGCGCCGCCCCTGAGCGGCGCACTCCGGGGGCGGCCACGACGACCGGCGGTCGGCTGGTTCCCCCGGCCCTGCGCCGGGGAAGGTCACCCTCAGTGAGACTGTCCGTGTTCAGCAGCAAGCCCTACGACCGGCACTTCCTCGGATCCCTTAACGACGAGGAGGGCTTCGGCCACGAGCTGGTCTTCTTCGACGCCCGGCTCGAGAGGCCGACCGTGCCACTCGCCTACGGGTCGCCCGCCGTCAGCCCCTTCGTGAACGACGACCTGGGCGAGCCGGTGCTCGCGGAGCTCGCCGCCAACGGGACCACCCTCATCGCCCTCCGCTCGGCGGGCTTCAACAACGTCGACCTGGATGTCGCCCGCGACCTGGGACTGACGGTGATGCACGTTCCCGACTACTCTCCGTACGCGGTGGCCGAGTTCACGCTCGCCCTGGTGCTCGCGTTGAACCGTCGCCTCTCACGCGCGTACACCCGCGTGCGCGAGGGCAACTTCTCCCTCCAGGGCCTGCTGGGCTTCGATCTGCACGGCAAGACCGTGGGCATCGTGGGGACGGGCAAGATCGGCGGCATCGTGGCGGAGACGTTCCTGCGCGGGTTCGGCTGCCGGGTGCTCGCCTCGGATCTCTTCCCGAGCGAGCGGCTGCGGCAGCTCGGCGTGCAGTACGTGGAGTTCGACGATCTGCTGCGCGCCTCCGATATCGTCAGCCTCCACTGTCCTCTCACGCACGAGACGCACCACCTGATCGACCGGCGCAGCATCGCGCTCATGCGCCCCGGCGCGATGCTCGTCAACACCAGCCGGGGCGGGCTCATCGACACCGGTGCGGTCATCGAGGGCCTCAAGTCAGGCCGCATCGGCAACCTGGGCCTGGATGTGTACGAGGAGGAGGCGCGGTACTTCTACGAGGACTACTCCACACGTCTCATCGACGACGACGAGCTCTCGCGCCTGCTGACGTTCCCCAACGTGCTCGTCACGAGTCACCAGGGCTTCTTTACGCAGGAGGCGCTGGAACAGATCGCGCGCACCACGCTCACGAACGTGCGCGACTTCGAGGCCGGGCGGCGGTCTCCGAACGAGGTGCGCGCCCGTCCGGCGGAGGAGGACGGGCGCCGGGCGGCCTGACTCCGCCGGCCTCAGCGCCGGAGCAGTCGCGCGGTCACACCCGCGACGGTCTCCTTCCCGTAGCTCGACGTGGGATTGTCGTCCGTGAACACGGCGAGGCCGATGCGCACTCGCTTTCGCTCGAGGCGCGCGGCCTCGCTGGCCAGCGTCCACGCCCCGAGCCAGCCGGCCTTGAAGTAGACGCGGTAGCCGCGGGGCCGCGCCGCCTCCGGGATGCCCCAGGACTGGTAGGGGGCGATGCTCGTCAAGAGTCTGTTGACGAAGCGCCGGTGCCTGCGGGGGACGAAGCGCTCCATGTCGCGGAAGAAGCGCGCCATGTCGGCGGCGCTCACTCGGCACAGGATCCAGGCGCTGTTCGCCTGGAAGCTCCTCATGCCCGCCAGCCGCGCCAGCCGCCGCAACCCGTTACGGCCGACGCTCCGGTACACCGCGTCGGCAGCGTCGTTGTCAGAGACGGTGATCATGCGAGTGAGAGTCCCGCGCATGGCCGACGTCACCGTGGCGTGCCGGCGCAGGTACGCCACGAGGAGCATCGGCTTGGCCAGGCTGGCGGTGATGAAGCGGCGGTTCGCGTGGCGGCCGTACAGGCGGCCGCGGCTGTCCACGACGGCCACGGCCACGGCGCCGCCGCGCCGCGCCGCCCACGTGAAGGCGGCGTGCCGGGCTCCGGCCGACGGGACGAGCGGCGGAAGCGGGGCAAGCATCGCGAGCTTCGCGGCGCGCGCGCTGGCCTCGGTGAGCCCGTTCGCATCCACCGCGTGGGCGACGAGCAGGTAGCGGCCGCGACGCAACCGCAGGCGGCCGCGCCACACGTGGTCCTCGCCCGCAGGCACCACACGGCCGGTCACGAGTCGCCGCCGGACATCGCCCGACCGGGTGGTGACGACGAGGTCGACGGTGACGGCGCCGCCGGCCGCATCGTCGGCCCGGTAGCGCACACGCGCGACGGAACCGCTGTGGACGCTGACACTGCCGAGGACGGTCGTGGTGAGGGTCGCGCTGCTGGTCCCGGGGGATGGGGAGGCGGACGGCTGCGCCGTCGCTCCGGCCGGGCCGGCGCCGGCGCCGGCGTGCGTGACGGTCGCCGGTCCGGTCGTCGACACCAGCGCCAGACAGACCACTCCGGCGGCGAGACAGGCGGCGGCGACCAGCCTGCCTCGCCACTCCGGCTGCAGGTGCGGCGCATCGGGTTCCATGGCGCAATCCTATGCCCGGCGACCGGGAGAGTCTCCAGGGCGCCCTGTTCGAAGCGGACCAGGGCGCGACGGCGTCAGGATCCGCGCAGGCGGCGTCCGTCCGGGTCGTAGAACGGCCGGGCGCCCACGTGCGCCGGCACGCGCGTACCGGCGATCTCCACCTCGACCGCGGCGCGGGCGACGACATCGTCTGCAGCGGCCGTCTCACCGGCGATCGCCGCCAGGCCGACGGCCGCGCCGAGCGTGTGGCCGTAGGCGCCCGACGTGATGCGGCCCACAAGGCGCCCGTCCTGGAAGACCGACTCGCCGTGGTAGAGCAGGGGCTCCGGGTCGTCCAGCAGGATGGGGACGAGCCGGCGGCGCGGCGGTCCGGCGGCGAGCAGCGCCGCGCTCCCGACGAATCCTCCCGTCTTCTCCCGGGCGACCGTGGCCTCAAGACCGGCCTCGTCGGGCCTGTCGGCCGGGCCGACGTCCGTACCCCAGTGGACGAAGCCCTTCTCGGCGCGGAGCCCGTCCAGGGCATGGTAGCCGGCGTGCCGCAGGTCGTGCGTCTCGCCGGCCGCGAGCACCTGGTCGTAGAGCACCGGGAGGGACTCGACCGGGACGTAGAGCTCCCAGCCGAGCTCGCCCGTGAAGGAGACGCGGAGGGCGAGCACCGTCGCCCATCCCACGTCGATCTCGTGGGCGCGCGCGAACGGGAAGGCGCCGTCGCTCAGGTCGGCGTCGGTGAGCCCGGAGAGCAGGTCTCTCGAGCGCGGCCCGCTCACCGAGAGGACGCCGAAGGCGGAGGTCACGTCGGTGACGACCGTGTCGGGACCGGTGTGGCGGCGCAGCCAGTGCACGGCTCTGTGTTGGGCGGCGGCCGAGGTGACGACGAGGAACGCATCCTCGCGGAGTCGTGTGACCGTGGCGTCCAGCTCGACGCCTCCGGAGGCGTTCAGCATGGAGGTGTAGATCACGGTGCCGGGAGGCCGGTCGAGGTCGGCGGTGAAGATCCGTTGCGCGGCGTGGAGGGCGGTCGGCCCCTCGAGCCTCAGCTTGGCGAACGACGAGAGATCGAAGAGGGCGACGCTCTCGCGCGCCGCGATATGCTCCTCGGCCACGGCCTCGAACCAGTTCTGGCGGCCGAACGAGTAGACGTACTCCGGGCGAGCGTCGCCGGTCGCGTACCACATGGCGCGCTCCCAGCCGGCGGTCTCGCCGAAGACGGCGCCGGCGGCGGCGAGGCGATCGAAGAGCGGCACGCGCCGCAGGCCGCGCGCCGTGCCGGGCTGCTGGTGCGGCCAGTGCATGGCGTACAGCCGGCCCAGGGATTCGCGGGTGCGCTCGAAGAGGTAGCCCGCGTTGGCCTGAGCCGGAGAGAAGCGGCGCACGTCCACCTCGGCGGCGTCCACGCCGGGCGCGCCCTCCTGGATCCACTCGGCGAGGGCGCGCCCGACGCCCGGTCCCAGAATGATGCCCTGGGAGTTCATGCCGGCGGCGACGAAGAGCCCCGCCACCTCCGCCGTCTCTCCCAGCAGGAAGTTGCCGTCCGGCGTGAAGCTCTCCGGCGCGCACAGGTAGTGCGCGAAGCGTGCCTCAGCCAGCGCCGGCACCCGCTCCCGGGCACGCGCCAGCGGCCGGCCGAAGTGCTCCAGGTCGGGCTCGAACTGCCCGAAGGAGAAGTCGGCCGGGATGTCTGCTGTGGCACGCGGCCGGCCGTCCGGCTCGAACGCGCCGACGACGAGGCCCCCGCGGTAGTGGCGCACGTAGATCGAGCCGTCGAGGTCGCGGACGATGGGGAGGTCGCGGTCCGCGCCGTCCACCGGCTCTGTCCGCGCCCAGTAGTGCTCGGCGGGGTGCAGGGCCAGTCGTGCCCCGGCGAGCAGGGCGAGGTCGCGCGACCAGAGCCCCGCGGCGACGACGGCCACCTCGCACTCCACCGTACCCTGGTCGGTCTCGACGGCCGTCACTCGAGGGACGCCGCCGTCCGGCCCCGAGGAGAGCCGGAGGCCGGTCACGCGGATGCCCTCCACGACGCGCACGCCGAGATCGAACGCCGCCTTCGCCGTGGCGTACGCGGCCCAGCCGGGGTTGACGGTCGCGTCGTCCTCGAAGAGCACGCCGCCGGCGAGATCGTTCGCGGCCAGGATGGGCGAGACGGCGGCGATCTCCTCCGTCGTCAGCTCACGGGCAGGCAGACCGTGGTGACGCGCCAGGGTGAGCGCGTAACGCAGCTCCGTCAGCCGCTCGTCCGTGCGCGCCACCGAAAGGGAGCCGTTGGGGTAGTAGCCGACCTCGATCCCGGAGAGCGCCTCGAGATCACGGTAGAAGTCACGGCTGTAGCTCGCGAGGTCCGTCTGCATATGCGTGCCGCGGGTGCGGGTCATGAGACCCGCGGCATGCCAGCTCGTGCCGCTGGAGACGCGGCTGCGCTCGAGGACGACGGTGTCGGTCCAGCCCAGCCGCGCGAGATGGTAGGCGACGGAGGCGCCGATGATGCCGCCGCCGACGACGACCGCCCGCGCTCGCGCGGGCGGTCCCTCGCCCGCCGAAGGGTCGAAGTCCGTCGCCGTGAGTGACGCGTCGAGCAGCCGCTCTTCGGAAGCCATCGGGCAGCCCTCCTCCTGATCCGTGTCTCGCGTCCCGTCCTACCCGGCTTCCACGGGGGCGAAGCGGCCGAAGGAGGCGTAGGCTGGGGACGACCGCCCGGCCGGGTCGTCTCCGGCTACCTCGGACCGGGCCCTGTCGATCGTCGCGACGGAGGGCGGAGCGATGGATGCGATCGTGGTGTACGAGTCACTGTGGGGCAACACGGCGGACGTGGCCAGGGCCGTGGCCATGGGATTGGGCGCCGGCGCCCGGGCCCTGCGTGTCGACGAGGTCCGTGCGGAGGACGTGGCGGGCGCCGGCCTCATCGTGGCCGGCGCTCCGGTCTTCGGCTTCAAGCTCTCCTCTCACAAGATGCGCGACGGCATCCGCCGGGATCCGGGCAGGGGATTCGCGCCCGACCTCTCCTGCCCTCTGCTCAGGGACTGGCTTGAGGATCTGCCGCGGGGAGACAAACCGGTCGCCGCGTTCGACACGCGGGTCCGCGGTCCCTTCGGCAAGGGATCGCCTGAGATCCTGCGCCTCTTCGAGGAGCGTGGCTACGTGGCCGTCGCCGAGCCCGAGGGCTTCGTCGTCAAGGGCTCCCAGGGCCCCCTCAGGAAGGGCGAGCTCGAGCGCGCCCGCGCCTGGGGCGCGCAGCTCGCCCTCACACAGCCTTGACACCCGGCGGCTGAGCCGTACAGTCTTTGGCCCAGTGGAGCCGCTACGGCCAAACGGCTCCCGGCGATGGCTCGGGAGGTGGTCGGATGAGGTAGCAGAGTGACGGCGCGCGGAGGGGGCTGCCGGCGCGCCGGTCCGTGACCTTTGACCAACGTACGTCATCACCAGGGGGACGTATGGCCGAAGATCTCGTCTTTGCACGCAAGGCAAGCGGCCTCGTTCGCGGTCTCGACATGTGGGACGCGTTCGGCGCCGGACTCATGACCTGCCAGCCCATCGCCACGCTGTGGCTCATGGTGGGAATCGCACTCTCGCTCTTCCCGACCGGCAACCTCCTGCTCGCCATCGTTCTGGGCGCCGTCACCGCCGGTATCGGCGCCCCCCTCGTCTGGGGCATCCTGAGCGGCTCCATGCCGCGGGCCGGCGGCGAGTACGTCTACAACTCGCGCATCCTGCACCCCGCCATCGCGCTCGGTGCGGTGTTCGCCAACATCCTCGCCATCTTCTACTGGAACTGGTTCATCGCCACGTGGCTCGGCGTCCCGGCGCTCCAGCTGTTCGGCCAGTACATGGGCTGGGACGGCTTCGCCGAGTGGGCCGGCTCCAAGGGCGGCCTCTTCATCCTCGGCGTCATCGCCGTCGTCGTCGGGTTCCTCTCCGTCGCCTTCGGCATGAGGGTCTACTCGCGTATCCAGAAGGTCCTGCTCATCCCCGCGATCGGCGGCCCGATCGTGCTGATCATCGCCCTGTTCCTCTCGAGCAGGACGGAGTTCATCGGCAACTGGAACGCGATCGCGGCGGAGTTCGGCTCGCTAGACTACGAGGCCTTCATCCAGGCGGCCGGGCCCCTGCCCACGAGCTGGGACTGGCACGGCACGCTCGGTGCCCTCAGCGGCGTGTACGCGCTGTTCGTGTACAACTACGCCATCGCCTACCTCTCGGGCGAGGTCAAGCGCCCGGACAAGAGCCTGCTGGGCGGCAACGTCCTCGCCGTCTGGGTGCCGATCGTCCTCGGCATCCTCACGGTGCTCGGGCTCTATCGCATCGCCGCGTTCAACTTCATCTCGGCGACGGCCCAGGCCAGTTTCGGCGCCGGGGTGGAGGGCTACACGGCCCCGTACTCGCCCGACTACCTCACGCTCTCCTGGATCGCCAGCGGCCAGAGCGGCTGGGTGGCGTGGGCGATCCTGCTGGGGTTCATCGCCGTGATCTGGCTGGAGATCACCATCGCCATCCTGATCATCGGCCGGGCGTTCCTCGCCTGGGGTCTGGACCGCATGGGTCCCAAGTGGTTCACGGACGTGAGCCCCCGGTACGCGCAGCCCATGAAGAACCTCGTCTTCGCGCTCGTCGTGTTCGCCGTCGGCGTCGCGGTGTACGTGCTGTGGCTGCAGAGCGACCTCAGCGGCCTCATCGGCGGCGGCATGCAGTTCATCTCGGTGTTCATGATCACCGGCATCTCCGCGCTGCTCTTCCCGTTCCGCAAGAACGTCCGCGGCATCTGGGAGGCGTCGCCGTACCGCACCTGGAGGATCGCCGGCATCCCGCTGGTGAGCATCGGGGCTGTGCTGTACCTGCTGTTCATCTTCGCGTTCCTGTACTTCTCGTTCATCGACCCGACTTCGCGCGACGTGACGGGCAAGAACCTGTTCGTGTTCGCGGCGGCGTGGATCGCGGGCCTCGCCTGGTACTTCTTCTGGCGGGCTCGCAGCAAGAAGCAGGGCGTCGACGTGAGTGTCACCTTCGGCGAGCTGCCGCCGGAGTGAACCCTGAGCTGACGACGCTCTGCGCCTGAGCGACCGCGGCCGGGCGGGCCCAGAGGCCCGCCCGGCCGCTCCCCGGACCGGACGGTCCGGCACCATCCGGCGCGACCCGCCGGCCGACCTCGAGGAGGAGAGACCATGAGCGAGACCCTTCGACCGGCGTTCGAGGAGCAGGTGGTGGCCGCCGTCCGGGAGGGTCGCGACGAGCTCGTGGCGTTGGCGAGCGACCTCATCGCGTTCGACACGACGGCGCGCAACGTCGGCGACCCGCCCCGACACGAGGCCGAGCTGCAGGAGTACCTGCGCCGGCGGCTGGCGGCGCTGGGCGCCGAGGTCGACGTGTGGGAGCCGGAGCCGACCGGCACGGGTAACCGCGTCGTGCCGGACGGCCTGGACTTCGTAGGGCGGCCGCAGCTCGCCGCGCGTCTGCGCGGCGCGGGCGGCGGCCGCTCCCTTCTCCTCAACGGCCACATCGACGCCGTCTCGTACGAGCCGCTCGACCGCTGGACCGGCCACCCGCTCAAGCCGGAGGTCCGCGACGGCCGGCTGTACGGCCGCGGCAGCTGCGACATGAAGGGCGGGATCGCCGGCATGCTGTTCGCTCTCGAGACCGTCGCACGGCTGGGCGGGAAGCTGGCCGGCGACGTCGTCTTCTGCACCAACACCGACGAGGAGTCGAGCGGCGCCG
>DAIQNY010000161.1:0-7987 GCA_036788155.1 Actinomycetota bacterium
GGCGGTTTTCAAGACCGCTGCCTTCGACCTCTCGGCCACCCCTCCGGCACGCTGAGTGTACACGAGAGCCGGCGGCTCTCCGCGCCACCTCGCCGCGTCGCGGGGCCGGCTGCCGCAGGCTCGCTGGCCCCGGCCGCCCAGCCCCTCCCGGCTGCCGCAGGCTCGCCGGCCCCAGCCGCCCAGCCCCTCCCGGCGTCGCTGGCCGCCCCCGGCCTCGTCTGCAATACTCCCGGCATGGACACACTGCTCATCGGCTGCTCAGACGGGCGCATCGCCGCCAGGCTCGATGCGCTGCTCGGCGACCTCGGGCACCCGGATTCCAACCGCATGCTGGTACCCGGTGGCTTGCTGCCGCTCACGCGGCCCGGGTCCGAGCGTCGCGTGGCGCTGGGATGTGTGCACGAAATCGTCGAGGTCCACGACGTGCGCAGGATCTTCCTCGTGGCGCACCAGGAGTGCGCCGCGTACGAGCGTGCGCTCGGCGGCCTCGGGTTCGACCAGCAGGAGCTCCTGGAGCGCGACCTGCGCAGGGTCAAGACGCTGCTCGAGACCGAGTTCTCCGGTGTGGACGTCCTCTGCTACATGATCCCCTGGAGGGAGAACGGTGAGGGCGCGGCCTACGGACCGGCCGTCGCGGTCGACTGAGCGCGTGGCGCCGGCGGCACGTTCGGACCCTCCAGGCATGAACACCACGCCATCACACGAGCGGGCGGGGGCGGACGCTTCGGCGACCGGACGGGCCGGCGCTCGCACGCCGGGTCAGGAGCCGCCGCGCGGGGGCGCTCCGGCGCCCGACCAGGTCGACCGGGTCGACGCGGAGTGGCCGCCGGAGCGCGAAGCTCCGCCGGCGGCCCAGACCGACGTCGAGCGCACGGAGCCCGGCGCGCGCTGGGGGCGTTTCGTCGCCGGGCTGCTCGCCGCCGCGGCCGTCCTCGTCGCCGCGGTCGCTGCCTTCAACCTCCTCACCGACCCGTGGGGCGTGTTCGGCATCGGGATCTTCCCGCCGCGCGTGAACCAGGATCGGTCAGCCAAGGCGGACTTGCTCGCGGAGCTGGAGCAGCCGCCAGGACTGCTCATCTACGGATCGTCTCGTGCGTGGACGGTGGAGGCGGCAAGGGTGGAACAGGCCACCGGCAGACGCACCTTCAACGCCGCCGTCACCGCCGGGCGGCCGGCCGACGCCTACGTCTTCACCGAGGTCGTCCACGACCTCTGGCCGCGGGCGACGCCGGACTACCTCTGGCTTCTGGACGTGGAGGCGTTCCTCCGCGGCCCGCTCCCGCCCTCGCTGCTGGCGGAGTCGCGGTTCAGCCGCTACCTGCCCTGGCGGGCCAAGGCGGCGGCCCAGCTCGACGAGCTCGGCTGGCTGGCGTCGTGGACGGGCCTGCAGGCGTCCTGGGAGGTGTGGCAGAAGCGTCCCACGCGGGAGAAGGTGCGGGCGAGCTGGTTCAGGCGCATCTCGCCCGACGGCACCGTGAAGACGCCGTCCTCAGATAGGGCGAAGGCGGGGCCGAAGGCGGTGGCGCGCTGGCGCGAGGAGGAGCGTGCGCAGTATAGGTCGTTCGCGCGTCTCGACGACGAGGCGGAGACCTACGTGGAGAAGACCCTCGAGTTGTTCGCGTCGTGGGGCGGCACGGGCGTGATCGTGCTCACGCCGACGCATCCCGAGGTGCTCACGGCGGCGCGGGATGCGGGCTGGCGGCGACGCCACGCCGAGCTCATCCACCTGCTCTCGGGCCTGCAGGACGAGTACGACTTCGCCGTCGTCGACATGACGAGTGTCGACTCCTTCGGGGGCGATCCCGGCGGCTTCTTCGACGCTACGCACATGACCACAGAGAACCAGCGCCGCATGGTCGACGCCGTGCTCGAGCAGGCCGGCGACCGGCTGCGGTAGCGGCGAGGACGGCCGCCGGTCCGGGCGGCCGGGTTCCCCGGCCGCCGACGCCGGCGGCCGTCCCACGCTCGAACGCTCGCCCTTTTGCCGGAGGGCGAGTCGGGGAAGGCCCCTAGCAGGAGGTCCGGTGCCGCGGAGGCATCGGTCGTCATGCCGGGAGGCACTCATGGCAGTCGTAACGTTCCGGGGGGTCAGCAAGATCTACCCAGGCGGCGCGCGGGCCGTTTCGGACATGAACCTCGAGATCGACGACGGCGAGTTCGTCGTGCTCGTAGGGCCGTCGGGCTGTGGCAAGACGACGGCCCTTCGCATGCTCGCCGGTCTCGAGCACATCACCGAGGGCACCATCACCATCGGCGACCGCGTTGTGAACCACGTGGCGCCGAAGGACCGCGACATCGCGATGGTGTTCCAGAACTACGCGCTCTACCCGCACCTCAAGGTGTACGACAACATCGCCTTCGGCCTGCGACTGCGCAAGGTCTCGAAGGACGAGATCGACAGGCGCGTCAAGCATGCGGCGGAGGTGCTCGGTCTCGAGGACTTCCTCGACCGCAAGCCGCGCGCCCTGTCCGGCGGCCAGCGGCAGCGGGTCGCCATGGGGCGTGCCATCGTCCGGGAGCCGCAGGCGTTCCTCATGGACGAGCCCCTCTCCAACCTGGACGCCAAGCTGCGCGTGCAGATGCGCTCGGAGATCGGCAGCCTGCAGCAGGAGCTCGGCGTCACCACCATCTACGTCACGCACGACCAGGTCGAGGCCATGACCATGGGGGACCGGGTCGCCGTGATGCGAAAGGGCGAGCTCCAGCAGGTCGCCCCGCCGCAGGAGCTGTACGACCGGCCGGTGAGCCTGTTCGTCGCCGGCTTCATCGGCAGTCCCACCATGAACATGATGGAGGCGACGGTGGAGGAGGCCGGTGACGACCTCGTCGCGGTCGTGGGCGAGCAGCGCCTCAAGCTCGCTCCGGAAGCGAGGGACGCGCATCCGCGGCTGCGCGAGTACGTGGGTCGCCGGGTGGTCCTCGGCGTCCGCCCGGAAGACCTGGAGGACGCCGCGCTCGTCCCCGACACCCCCGAGGACCGGCGGCTGAACGGCAGGGTGATGCTGACCGAGGAGCTCGGTTCCGAGATCAACGTCCACATGGAGGTCGGCGCCCCGCCGGTGATCACCGAGGACACCAGGGAGCTGGCGGAGGACGTCGGCGCAGGCCACCACTACGAGGCACACGAGCGGCGACGCTCGGACAAGTCCAAGATCGTCGGCCGCTTCAACCCGAGGACGCGCGTGAGGAAGGGAGACCTCGTCGAGGCCTCCGTGGACACGCGCGCGCTCCACTTCTTCGACCTCGAGTCCGGTCTCGGCATCTACGATGGCGAGACCGGCGGTCGAGGGACGGTGGAGCGCGAAGTCCCCGACGAGCGGCGCGAGATCGCCGCCTGACCGGCATAAGGAGAGGACATGAGCAGAACGGTATGGATCATCATCGGCGTCGTCGTAGCTGTCGCCGTCATCGTGGGCATCGTCGTCGTCGCCACCGACGAGGGCGAGATCACCGAGTCCGGGGCAGGCCAGCCCAGCCCCGCCGCGACCGACGTCAGCGGCACGGTCTCAGTGATGGCAGTCTGGACGGGCGCCGAACAGGATTCGTTCCAGGCGGTCGTCGACGCCTTCAACGAGACCTATCCGGACGTCACCGTCACCTACAACTCGGCCGGCGACCAGCTGCCGACGGTGCTGGGCACGGCGGTCGAAGGCGGCAACCCGCCGGACGTCGCGGTCGTGCCGCAGCCCGGCCTCATGAACGAGTACGCCGAACGCGGGGAGCTGGTCCCGCTCGACTTCGCGCGCGACACGGTCGACGCCAACTACTCGCCAGACTGGGTCACGCTCGGTTCGTTCGACGACCAGTTCTACGGGCTCGTGTTCAAGGGCGCCAACAAGTCGACCATCTGGTACAACGTGAACGTCCTGACCGACGCCGGCATCACCGAGCCTCCGGCCTCCTGGGACGAGCTCCTGTCGGCGGCCGATACCGTGAGCGCATCGGGCGTTCCGGCCTGGTCCGTCGCGGGCGCTGACGGCTGGACCCTGACCGACTGGTTCGAGAACGTGTACCTGCGCACCGCCGGTCCGGAGATGTACGACCAGCTGGCCGCACACGAGATCCCCTGGACCGACCAGTCCGTGGTCGACGCGCTGACCACGCTCCAGGGCGTCTTCGAGAACAAGGACAACATCGCGGGCAACCCGCTGCAGATCGACTTCCCGACCTCGGTGACCCAGGTCTTCAACGACAACCCGGACGCCGGCATGGTGTACGAGGGCGACTTCGTGCAAGGCGTGATCCTCGATTCGACCAACGCACAGCCGGAGACCGACTTCAACGTCTTCGACTTCCCGTCCATCGACGGCTCGGCCCCGGCAGTGGTCGGCGGCGGTGACATGGTCATCATGTTCAACGACACTCCGGCCAGTCAGGCGTTCGTCGAGTACCTCGCCACGCCGGAGGCGGCCGAGGTGTGGGCCTCGCGTGGCGGCTTCTCCTCGCCGAACCAGAACGTCGACCCCAACGTCTATCCGGACGCGTTGACGCAGCAGACCGCCACGGCGCTCGCCGAGGCGGAGACGTTCCGCTTCGACATGTCCGACCTGGCTCCGTCCGCCTTCGGCGGTACTCCGGGTCAGGGTATGTGGCAGATCCTGCAGGACTTCCTGAGGGATCCCAGCAACCCCGAGCAGACGGCCCAGCGGCTCGAGAGCGCCGCCGCCGATGCCTACGGGGACCAGTGACCGCAGGGCATGAGGGAAGGAAGCAGTCATGCCAGGCGGAGGCATCTCCGTGGAGCCGCCGGTCAAGAAGAGGCCGGCGGCTCCCCCGGAGTCCAGTGGTGAAGGCGCCTCCACGGCGGATCCGGGGCGCTGGCGTCGCTACGCCATCGCCCTCGGCTTTCTCGCCCCGGCGCTCTTCTTCCTCGGCGTGTGGATCGTCTATCCGACGGTCAGCACCGTAGTCAGGAGCTTCTACGGCAGGTCCGGCGACACGTTCGTCGGCTTCGACAACTACGTCAGCCTGTTCACCACCGACATCCTGCTGACGGCGATCCGGAACAGCGCCCTCTGGGTGCTGGTGGTGCCGGTGCTGGTCACGGCCATCGGCCTGATCTTCGCGGTGCTCACGGAGCGGGTCAGCTGGTCGGTAGCGTTCAAGACCGCCGTGTTCATGCCGATGGCGATCTCGCTGTTCGCGGCCGGCATCATCTGGCGCATCGTCTACGACCAGAACCCGGAGCGAGGCGCGCTCAACGCCGGCATCTCCACGGTCTACGACGCCTTCAGTGACCGCGGGATCCTCGCCGGCGCGCGTCCGTCCACGGACGCGCTCGTCCAGTCGGGACAGGCGGTCCGGCTTCAGGGCGACGTCCGGCAGGGCGACGTCGCGTTGCTCGGCCTGACGGCCATCGCCGCCGGCGACGTGCCGGAGGACGCCGCACCCGCCCAGCGGCCGCAGGCGCTGCAGGGCGGCATCACCGGCGTCGTCTGGAGGGACTTCACGCCGGGCGGGGGCGAGCGCGGGGTCGTCGACAGCGGCGAGCTCGGCATCCCCGGAGTCGAGATCCAGCTTCGCCAGGGCGGCAGCGTCGTGGCCACGGCCGTGACCGACGAGACGGGCGTCTTCCGGTTCGACGACGTCGGCGGCGGCGCTCACCGTGTGGGCATCGCCCCGGTCGCCTTCCAGGAGCGCTTCGGCGGCGTCAGCTGGCTCGGCCCGCAGTTGATCACCCCGGCCATCATGATCGCCTACATCTGGGTGTGGGCCGGCTTCGCGATGGTCGTCATCGGGGCCGGGCTGGCCTCGATCCCGCGCGACGTGCTCGAGGCCGCGCGCACAGACGGAGCCACCGAGTGGCAGGTGTTCCGGCGCGTGACCGTGCCGCTGCTGGCGCCGGTGCTGTCGGTGGTGTTCATCACGATGCTGATCAACGTACTCAAGGTTTTCGACATCGTGCTCTCCGTGGCGCCGGCCTCGACCCAGGACGACGCCAACGTCATCGCGCTCGCGATGTGGCGCACCGCGTTCGGCGGGGTCAACAACTTCGGCCTCGGTTCGGCGATCGCCGTGTTCCTGTTCCTGCTCGTCATCCCGATGCTGCTGTTCAACGTGCGTCGGTTCAGAAGAGAGGAGGCGTGATGGCGACCCAACCGCAGACCGCCGACGTCTACGGCGGCAGGCAGTACCGCGGAGACGTGGTCGAGGGACGCGACAGTCTCGCCACCCGCATCCTCCGCGTGCTCTCCAAGACCCCGTTGCACCTCATCCTGGTGATCATCGCCGTGCTGTGGCTGGTCCCGACCCTGGGGCTGTTCGTCACCTCGATGCTGGCGCCCTCGGACATCAGCGCCGGCGGGTGGTGGCAAGGCCTCACCGGCGCCTTCAGTCTGACGCTGGAGAACTACAGGGCGGTCCTGGGCAACCCGGACATCACGGGCGCCCTGCTCACGACTGTATGGATCGCGCTCGGCAGCACCATCCTGCCGATCTTCATCGCAGCACTCGCCGGCTACGCGTTCGCGTGGATGGACTTCCCGGGACGCGACTGGCTCTTCATCGGCGTGATCGCCATGCTGGTCGTGCCGCTGCAGATGGCGCTGATCCCCATGTTCTCGCTCTACAACCGGTTCGGCCTGTTCGATACGGTACCGGGGCTGGTCCTGTTCCATACGGCGTTCGGGCTGCCGTTCGCCATCTTCCTGTTGCGCAACTTCTTCATCGGGATCCCACGAGACCTGCTCGAGGCGGCGCGGATCGACGGCGCGAGCGAGCTCGGTATCTTCTTCCGCCTCGTGCTTCCTCTGGGTCTCCCGGCCATCGCCTCGGTGGCGATCTTCCAGTTCCTGTGGACCTGGAACGACCTCCTCGTGGCCTTGACCATGGCCCGCAGCACGCAGCCGATCACGGTGGCGATCTACGCCGAGCTGCGCCAGTTCGGCGCCAACATCGACGTGATCGCGCCGGCGGCGTTCCTCTCGCTCATCGTGCCGCTGGTGGTGTTCTTCGCGTTCCAGCGGTACTTCGTGCAGGGGCTGCTCGCAGGCTCGGTCAAGTAAGACCGCGCTGACTGCGCGGACTCCCCCCGAAGGTGGAGGGGCCGCGGCGACCGGAAGGTCGCCGCGGCCCCTCCGCATGTATCGAGGGCGCGGGACGTGCGGCGGCCTTGGCTTCCGTGCCGGCCGCCCTCAGGCCCCGATGACGTCCCTGCCCATCAGTGGCCGCAGAACGGCCGGCACCTCGATGCTGCCGTCGGCCTGCTGGTAGTTCTCCATGATGGCGATGAGGGTGCGGCCGACGGCCACGCCGGTGCCGTTGAGCGTGTGCACGAAGCGCGGCCCCTTCTTCGTGCGGAAGCGGGTGCCCAGCCGTCGCGCCTGGTAGTCAGTGCAGTTGCTGCAGCTGGTGAGCTCCCGGTAGCGCTGCTGGCCCGGGAGCCACGCCTCGCAGTCGAACTTCTGCGCCGCCGGGGCGCCGAGGTCGCCGGCGGCGATGTTGACGACCTGGTACGGGATGCCGAGGCCCTGCAGGATCGCCTCCTCGGCTGAGAGGATCACCTTGTGCTCGGCCTCGCTCTGCTCGGGCGCGCAGAAGCTGAACATCTCGACCTTGTCGAACTGGTGCACGCGCAGGATGCCGCGCGTGTCGCGGCCGGCGGCGCCTGCCTCGCGGCGGAAGCAGGTCGAATAGCCTGCATAGCGGATCGGGAACGCATCCTCGTCGAGGAACTCCTCCATGTGCATGGCCGCGAGCGGGACCTCACTGGTGCCGACCAGGCAGTCGCCGTCCACCGTCTCGTAGACCTGCGCACGGTCGGTGGGGAAGAAGCCGGTGCCGTACATGGCCTCCTCGCGCACCAGCACCGGCGGGATGACCGGGCGGAAGCCCTTGCTCTCGATGATGCCGAGCGCGAAGTTGACGAGCGCGAACTGCAGACGCACGAGCTCGCCCTTGAGGTAGGCGAAGCGCGACCCGCTGACCTTGGCCGCGCGCTCCATGTCGATGAGGTCCAGCGCGAGGCCCAGGTCGAGGTGGTCTTTGG
>DAIQNY010000162.1:0-7920 GCA_036788155.1 Actinomycetota bacterium
GCGCGGATCAGATGATGGGTGGAGAGCCCGGCGAGGCGCGCGAGATCGGCGAGCAAGTGGGCCGGGAGCGGCTGGACCGGCCAGCCCAACATCGTCGTCGACGGCGGCAAGACCTACGTCATCGCGAGTTCCTACGAGTACAAGCTGCGCAAGATCGACGCAGAGACCGGCAAGGTCGTCTGGGCCTACCAGTACGACGACATCATCAAGGGCAGCCCCACGGTGTTCCAGAATCCCTCGCCGGCCGGCCGCGACGACAAGTACATCGTCGTTGCAGGCTCCCGGCGCGGGTATCCGTACAAACTGGACGACCCGCGCGTGGCCCCGGTCCGCGCCGTGACGTTCGGCACCGGCAAGGAACTCTGGCGCCTGCCGGTGCCGCAGACCGACTGCTACAGCCGAGACTCCGACGGCAGCGGCTTCTTCTTCGACGGCGTCTACTACCTCGGGGTCGAGAGCGGGTGGTTCTACGCCCTCGACCCGCTCAAGACGAACGAGTGGGCCGAGGGCAACAAGCCGGTCGTCGAGGCCCAGAGGCTACTGCTCGGCGACCAGCGTGCCGCCGGTCACGACGGCAACCTCGTCCTCGAGTCGTCGGCGTCCGCGATCGGCAAGACCCTGTACGTCGCGTCCGGCGCCGGTCATGTGTACGGGCTCCGGCGCCCCGACCTCAAGGTCGTCTGGGACTACTACATCGGCTCCGACCTCGACGGCACGCCCGTGCCCACGAGCGAAGGCCTCCTGCTGCAGGCCGTGGAGAAGGAGTACATCAAGGGCAAGGGCGGGATGCTGGCGCTCGATCCGGCCAAACCGGCGGCCGAGGCGGCGGTGTGGTACTTCCCGACCGACAACCGCAAGGTCGGCGACTGGGCGGGCGGCGTCGTGGGCTCGGCGAGCGTGAACGACGCCTACAACCCCGACGGGCGCTACCCGGCCCTCTGCGCCTTCAACGCCATCGACGGCTATCTCTACGTGGTCGCGCGGGACGTGATGAGCGACGAGACGGTGCCGGGACCGGACCGCGGCCCGAAGCTGCCCCGTCCGGTGCAGGTGGCGAAGATCTGGAACGGGGGCGCCATCTCCACCCCCATCCTGCTGGGGGACGCGCTGGTGGCCGCGGGCTACGACCAGCGCGTCCACCTCTTCAACGTCAGGTACGACGAAGCCGAGAAGGGTGACGACGGAGCGCTGCCGAGTGCCAACGGCGACGGAACGTACTGGACGGTGACGCTCGAGGAGCGCGACCAGTTCTTCGCCGAGGCGGCGTTCGAGTCCACGCCCACGCTGTGGGACGGACGCGTGTACGTCGGCTGCCGCGACGGCTGGCTCTACTGTCTGGGCGACAAGGGCTGAGCGCCGTCGGGCGGCCCCGGCCGGCGCACACGCGGCTCAGCCGGAGCCGTACACCGCGACGGTGTCCTTGCCCCGCGCCTTGGCCCAGTAGAGCGCCTGGTCGGCGCGGGTGACGAGCTCCTCGGCGGTGTCCGCGTGCAGCGGCAGCGTCGCGACGCCGATGCTCACGGTGACGCCCGACCAGCCGGCCTCGTCGACCGGCGACTGCAGGGCGGCGACGGCGGCGCGGATCCGCTCCGCCGTCGTCACGGCACCGTCGACGTCGCCGCCGGCGAGCTCCGACCGGGTGGACGGAAGGATCACGGCGAACTCCTCGCCGCCGTACCGCGCGGCGCAGTCCACGCCCTGCCGGACCTGCGTCCGCAGGGCGTGCCCCACGCCGCGCAGCAGGTCGTCACCCACCAGATGGCCGAACCGGTCGTTGACGCGCTTGAAGTCGTCCAGGTCCAGCATGAGCAGCGAGAGCGGCTGGTCGTACCGCTGCGCTCGTGCCACCTCGCTGCGCAGGCGGTCCCAGAAGTGGCGGTGGTTGACGAGGTTCGTGAGGCCGTCGATGGTCGCCTTCAGTTCGATGGTCTCCTTCTGCTCCTGGAGGCGGCGGTACAGCTCCGCGTTGTGGATGGCGACCGCCGCCTGTTCGCCGAGCGCGACGCACAGTGCCGTCTCCTGCTCGGTGAAGTGGCGAGGGTAGGAGATCTCCGACACCTCGAGCGCCCCGACTACGGTACCGCCGACGGCGAGGGGCACCATCAGCGACGACTGCTCGCCCCACTCCCGCATCTGGACGAGCATGTCGGCGTCGATGTGCGGGTCGTCGACGCGCACCTCGATGGCCTGGCGAGCGCGCACCACTGCCTGGTCCTGCGGCAGGTCGTCGATGGGGTAGACGGTGCCGAGCGGCTCCTCGAAGGTGTGTGATGGGTCCGACTGGTACTCGGCCAGCCACACCATGGCGTCGGCGTCGGCGTCGTAGGAGTAGATGTAGCTGGCCGCGGCGTCCAGGGCCAGCGCCGCCTGGCGGCACACGACCTGGAGCAGTTCGTCGAGGTCAAGGGTGGAGGTCATCGCGCGAGAGGCGTCGATGAGCGCCGTGAGCTGCCGGTTACGCTCGCCGGCCGCGCGGGACAGCTGCGCGTTGTGCAGCGCGACGCCCGCCAGCGCCGCCATCTGCCCGGCGAGCCGTTCGTCGGCCGGGCCGAACCGGCGGTCGCGCTCCTTCTCCGTCAGCTCCAGCATGCCGAGCACCCGGTCGCCGTACACGATGGGTGCCCAGATCGTCGCGAGCTCTCCCCAGTACTCCATGGTCTCGAAGCCCGCGGTGGCCTTGTCGGCCTCGTCGTCCGGATACGAACAGAGGACCTTGCGGTCCTTCACGACGCGCTCGAAGCCGGGCACGTCGTCGAGCTGGTGCACGTCGCCGACCCAGTCCACGTCGCGCGCCGTGAGCACCCGCGACCACAACGCCTGCGCCCGCAGGGCGTTGCGCTCGGGCAGGTACTCGTAGACGCAGCACTCCGAGCACTCCAGCGCGTGCGCCATGTGCTCGGCGAGCCTGGCCAGCGTGTCGCCGAGCAGCACTCCCTCGGCCCCGCCCTCGTCGTGCACGAGGGCGGAGGGCACGCCGCTGCCCAGGATGTCGTCCATCGTCTGCATCGTACTCACCCACCGACAGTATCGACGGCGAGCCGCCCGATCTGCATGGGACGTTCGTCGTCCGTCACCTGACCGAGGGTCGGGGATACGGTGCGCGGGAGGGGGTGCGGCCCATCGAACCGGGATGTGGGACCGACCGGGCGGTCTCAGTAGCGGACCATGAGCTTGCGAGTGGCGGCAGTCAGTCCGTCCACCGTGAGCTCGAACATGGGGAAGACCTCTCGGACCTTCCGGATCGTGACGCTGCCGTAGGCGCGCTCCCAGTCCGCTTCGGGGATGGTGTTGAGCCACACCGAGTGGTCGAAGTGGCGCCGGAGGCGCCGCAGCCACTCGATGCCGGGCTCGTCGTTGCCGAAGCCCCACCAGATGATGCCGTCCCGGGCCATGAGCTCGCTGGGGGCCATGGCCGCGTCGCCGACGATGATGAGCTTGGTGTCGCCGGGAAGTTCCTGGAGGACGCGCCGGGTGGAGATCGCCTCCGACGACGTCATGCGCGTGCTCGTGTACAGCCAGTCGTAGACGCAGTTGTGGAAGTAGTAGAACCGCAGGTCCTTGAAGTGGCTGCTGCGGTTCACGGCGCTGAAGAGCTGGCTGCAGAGGCGGATGTAGGGGTGCATGGAGCCGCCGACGTCCATCAGCAGCAGCACCTTGACGGCGTTCTTGCGGCTCTTGCACCAGACGAGGCTCAGGCGGCCTGCGTTGCTCGCCGTCTCCTCGACGGTCTCGTCGAGGTCCAGCTCGTCGGGCAGGCCTTCATTGCGCGAGCTGAGCTGGCGGAGGCGGCGCAGCGCCAGCTCGAACTGCCTCACGCCGACCTCCTGGTCGGTGCGGTAGCCGCGGTAGCGGCGCTCGCCGGCCACCTTGACGGCGGACCTGCTCCGGCTCTCGCCGCCCACACGGATGCCGCCGGGGTGGAAGCCTGAGTGGCCGAAGGCGCTGGTGCCGCCGGTGCCCACCCAGTAGCTGCCGCCGTGGTGGGCCTCGGTCTGCTCCTTGAGGCGCTCTTCGAAGAGTTTCTGGAGCGCCTCCAGGTCCAGGTCCTCGAGCGCGGCGGCGAGCAGCCGCCGCTCCTCGTCGCTCAGGCCCGGCATCGTCAGCGGGTCGGCCAGCCAGTCCCAGACCTCGTCCTCGATCTCGATCGGCGTCTCGATGCCGCGGAACATGTGCGCGAACGCCTGGTCGTACTGGTCGAAGTACGCCTCGCTCTTGACGAGCACGCTGCGTGCGACCGCGTAGAACTGGTCCAGCCCGGTGGGCACGAGGCCCATGGCGAGCCCGCGCATGAGCGCGAGCCACTCCGTGACCGTCACCGGCACGCCGTAGGCGCGCAGCAGGAAGAAGAAGTCGGTGAACACCGGATCGGCCTCAGCGGTCGCGTCGTCCGATCTCGCGCAGGATGAGCGCGGCGACGACGATGGCGATGACGATGACGATGAGAAGCTCCACGGCGCCGACGCTGCTCATCGCTCATCGCCTCCGGCTCGACGCCAGCGCGCGCTGCGCGACGTCCACGTCGTGGTCCTTCTTGAGCAGCACGCCCATGAAGGGCAGGCGCGCGGCGATCTCCTGCGGGTCGACCCCGCCGCGCTCCAGTGCCTGCACCCAGTCGATGAGCTCGCTGGTGCTCGGCTTCTTCTGCAGTCCGTTCACGTCGCGCAGCCAGTAGAAGGCCTGGACGGCGAGGTCGAGCAGCCGCTTGTCGAGTCCCGGCACGTGAACGCGGACGATGCGCTCCATCATCTCCTCGTCGGGGAACTCGATGTAGTGGAACACGCAGCGGCGCAGGAACGCGTCCGGCAGTTCCTTCTCGGCGTTGCTCGTGATGAGCACGATGGGTCGGTGCTTCGCCTTGACCGTCTCGTGCGTCTCGGGGATGTGGAACTCCATCTGGTCGAGTTCCCACAGGAGGTCGTTGGGGAACTCGAGGTCGGCCTTGTCGATCTCGTCGATGAGCAGCACCACGCGTTCCTCGCGGGTGAAGGCCTCGCCCAGCTTGCCGAGCTTGATGTACTGGGCGATCTCGCTCACGTCCCGGTCGCCGAACTGGCCGTCGTAGAGGCGTTGCACCGTGTCGTAGACGTAGAGGCCGTCCTGCGCCTTGGTGGTGGACTTGACGTTCCAGATGAGGAGCGGCATGTCCAGCCCGTTCGCGATGGACTGGGCGAGCATGGTCTTGCCGGTGCCCGGCTCTCCCTTGATGAGCAGCGGACGGCTGAGCTGCACGGCGACGTTGACGGTCTGCATGAGGTCGGGTGCGGCGATGTAGTCGCTGGTGCCCGTGTAGGTGAAGGACTGGCTCATGGGGTGCGCCTTCGGTCGTTGACGTGAGCGGGGGGTGCGCCGGGGGGGCGCCCTCGGAAGTCTATCAGACCGCCTCACTCCCCAACGTGGGGCGGCCAAACGCACTAGTGGTGAGCGGCGAGCGGGTACAACACGAGCGAGCGTCGTCGCTGTCTACCTGAGGGGGAGGACATGAGACCGCCGATCGCCGACCTGTCCGTCGAGAGCACCTTCGCGCACTGCGAGCTGCTCGAACCGCTGAGCGAGGCGCAGATCGAGGCGCTGGCCGAGCACAGCCGCATGGTCGTCCTCAAGGAAGGAGAGCCGCTGTTCGACGTGGACACCGTGGCGCACAGCCTGTTCGTGGTGGCCGCGGGGCGGCTGGGGATCCGGCTGGCCACGCCGGCCGGCCGCGTCATCGAGATGGTGGAGGTCGGCCAGTACGGCATCTCCGGCTGGTCCTCCATCGTGGCGCCGCGCGTGTACGTCGCCGAGGCTACGGCGCTCGAGGACACGGCCGTCGTCGCCATCTCGGCGGACGAGGTCGAGGCCATCCTGCTGCGAGAGCCCGAGGCCGGCTACCAGGTGATGAAGAAGCTGGCCGGCCTGGTCTCCGTGCGCCTGCGCGAGATGAAGGAAGAACTGATCGAGGTGCTCGAGAGCTGACGGCTGCCGCGAAGGGCGATGTACGAGCTGCGCCGTGCGGGGGGAAGGGCGGTCAGAGCAGGCCGAGCTCGCGCAGGCGGGCGAGGCTCGTCCGCACGGAGCGGTCGGAGTAGTGCTCGAGCACGGCTGAGGCTCCGGCCTCCCGTGCGGCCCCCACGACGGACGCGACGTCGATCACGCCCTGCCCCAGGCCGAGATGCGGGTCGTCGTGATCGCCTTCGCCGTGGTTGTCGTGCAGGTGCAGGTGGCGCAGTCGCGCCCGCGGACCGTCCAGCCACTCGTCCAGGCAGCCGCTGATGCTGGCGTGACCCACGTCGAGGACGAGTCCGAGGCCACAGAGGTCGAGGTCGCCGGGGTGCGTGAAGTGGCTCCCAGGGCCTGGCATGTTCTCAACCACGACGGCGACCCCGAGGTCGTCCTGCCAGCAGCGCAGGGTCTCGAAGGAGCGTTGCAGCTGCGTGACGACGGCAGGGTCCCGCGGCTTGACCTCCGGGCGCCAGTCCGGGTGCACCACGTAGAGAAGCGCCCCGATCTCGGCGCTCGCCTCCAGATGTCTGCGATGCTCCGCGAGCGCCGCCAGCCGCGCCGCCTCGTCCGGGTCCCAGACCCCGCTGGAGCCGAACGGCCCGTGCACGGTGTACGTCAACCCGGCCTGCTGCGCCTCGCTGCGGTTGCGCGCGCTCAGCAGCGTATGCAGGCCGAAGGAGCGGATCTCGGCGAGCGTCGCGTGCTCCGAGATCCGCTCGAGCGCGGCCGGGAGCATGAGCTCGCTGTAGGCGCTCGTCGAGACGCCGATGTGGGGGGTGGTACGCACGGTGCTCCAGTATGCCAGATGGACGGAGCGTCCGCGCTCCCGGGCGCCCGGCGTCTCCATTCCCGGCAGCACGCGGCTTGTGACGGCCGGGGACCGGGTAGAAGCGGGCCAGTGAGCGGGCCGGGTGGCGCCGCTGGTGACGGGTGGATGGAGGCGGCCGCCGGGAGGCGGGCCGCTACCCGACGAGGCAGGTGGCGAGATGGGCGAGGCATCCGGGCAGGCATACGAGCGGCTGGCGGGGCTCGGTCTGGTGATCGAGGGCTACCGCACGGAGCGGCACGAGCTGGACGTCTCCAGCGGGTTCCGCCGCATGACGACGGAAGTGGTGCTGAGCGGCGGCGGGCTTGAGGGCCGCGGCGAGGACGTGACCTACGCGGCCGAGGACCACGACGACTACCCGGCGGACCAGCCGCTGGCCGGCGAGTGGACGCTGGATTCCTTCTCGGAGCACGCCGGCGGCCTGGACCTGTTCCCCGGCAGGCCGCCGCAGGAGGAGTTCTTCCGCCCGTACCGGCGCTGGGCGTTCGAGAGCGCCGCACTCGACCTCGCCCTGCGTCAGGCGGGACAGAGTCTGGGCGAGGCGCTGGGACGACGCTACTCGCCGGTCCGGTTCGTCCTCAGCACGCGCCTGGACATCAAGCCCTGGCTCGACGTCGACCCACGTCTCGAGTTCAAGCTCGACCCGACGCCGGAGTGGGACGAACGGCTGATGCTGGAGATCGCCGCGACCGGTCGCGTCCGTCAGCTCGACTTCAAGGCCTTCTACCAGGGCTCACCGGTCGACAACCCACCCGATGCGCTGCAGTACCGCCTGGTGAGCGAGGTCTTCCCGGGCACCGTGCTCGAGGACCCGGCGCTCGAGGGGCCGGCACGTGAGGTGCTGCGCGGGCAGGAGGCCCGGTTCAGCTTCGACGCCCCCATCCACGCCTGGTCTGATGTGGAGACGGTGAGCGCGAGGGTGGCGGCGGTGTGCGACCCCAAGTGCGGCCGCTTCGCGCTCGGCCATCTGAACATCAAGCCGTCGCGGTTCGGAAGCTTGCGCGCGCTGCTCGACTGCGTGGAGCGCGCGCAGGCGGCCGGCATGGTCCTCTACGGCGGTGGCCAGTTCGAGCTCGGCGTCGGCCGCGACCAGATCCAGGCGCTGGCCAGCCTGC
>DAIQNY010000163.1:0-7846 GCA_036788155.1 Actinomycetota bacterium
GTGCCGCTTCACGAGATCGGCCCGATGATCGAGGAGCACCGGTACTTTCCGCGCAAGGCCAACGTGGAGTTCGTCAAGGTGCTCGGCGAGCACGAGGCTAAGCTCCGCGTGTGGGAGCGCGGCGTAGGGGAGACCCGTGCCTGCGGCACCGGCGCGACGGCCACCGCGGTCGCGCTCGTCAGGACGGGGCAGTGCACGAGCCCCGTCACCGTGGAGCTGCCCGGCGGCAAGCTGGTCGTGGACGTCGCGCCGGACTGGCGCGTGTTCATGACCGGGCCCGCCGAAGAGATCTTCCACGGCGACCTCTCGCTGGAGTTCCTGGCCCACCTCGACTGACCAGCCACGACCGTACGTCTGGAGGGACCCGGAAGCCCATGAGGATCGCAGAACGCGTGAGGACGCTGCCGCCGTACCTGTTCGCCGCCATCGAGCGCGAGATCGCCGAGCGCACCGCCGCCGGCATCGACATCATCAGCCTCGGGATCGGCGATCCGGACCTGCCCACACCGCCGCACGTCGTGACGGCGCTGGCGGACGGCGCCGCCGACCCCGCGACGCACCAGTATCCGAGCAACCGGGGCGAGGCGGGCTTCCGGCAGGCGGTCGCCGGCTTCTACGCCTCGCGCTTCGGGGTCGCGCTCGACCCCGCCACCCAGATCGTGCCGCTGCTCGGCGCCAAGGAGGGCATCGCCCACATCTGCCAGGTGCTGCTCGACCCGGGCGATGTGGCCCTGGCCGCCGACCCCGGGTACCCCGTGTACGTCACCGGCCCCATGCTGGCCGATGCTGCCGCCGTCCACCTGCCGCTCGTGCCGGAGCTGGGCTTCCAGCCGGACCTGGACGCGATCCCGCAGGAGACACTCGAGAAGGCCAAGATGATCTTCGTGAGCTACCCCAACAACCCGACCGGGGCTGTGATCGAGGACGACTTCTTCGCCAGGCTGGTCGCCTTCGCCAGGACCAACGACATCGTCGTGGTCCACGACAACGCCTACGCCGACATCACCTACGACGGCTACGTGGCGCCGAGCTTCCTGGCGACGCCGGGAGCCTCCGAGGTCGGCGTCGAGATGCTCAGCCTGTCCAAGAGCTACAACATGACAGGCTGGCGCGCCGGCGCGATCGCCGGCGACCCCGAGATCGTCGAGGCGTACTGGCGTCTCAAGACCAACCTGGACTCAGGGATGTTCGGGGCGGTGCAGCGCGCCGCCGTGGCGGCGCTCAGCGGGTCCCAGGAGTGCGTACGCAAGATGTGCAGTGTCTACCGGCGGCGCCGCGACCTGCTTGTCGCGGCGCTGCGCACGGTCGGCATGCATGTCGAGCCGCCCAAGGGAACCATCTACCTGTGGGTGCCCGTGCCCGATGGCTACACCTCGGCGAGCTTCACGCAGCAGGTACTGGAGCAGGCCGACGTCGTCGTGACGCCGGGGGCCGCGTACGGCCCGTCCGGCGAGGGTTACGTGCGCCTGTCTCTCACGGTGCCGGACGAGCGCCTCGAAGAGGCCGTACGGCGCATCGAGGAGCGCGTACGCCTCTAGCCGCCGCAAGGGACGAAGGACGGGTGCGCCGGTGAGCGCCGAGAAGATCCTGGACACCGGCGCGACCCAGGTGCGTCCGCGCACGGTCGTGTTCGCCGTGGTCCCCGGAAGCCGCGGCGAACCCGGCGAGGACGAGGCACTCGCCGAGATCAAGGAACTCCTCCGCTCGGCCGACATGGACTGGGTCGCGGACGTCATCCAGCACCGCGAGGCCCCCAACCCGCACTCCTACCTGGGCAAGGGCAAGATGAGCGAGCTCAAGACGGCGATCGCCGAGAACCAGGCCGCCGTGGCCGTCTGTGAGGACGACCTCACTCCGGCGCAGGTGGCGGCGGTGCTCGATGCGGTCGACGCCGACGTGCTGGACCGTACCGAGCTCATCCTCACCGTGTTCAGCAAGCACGCGCACTCACTCGAGGGCACGCTGCAGGTGCACCTCGCCCAGCTCGAGTACGAGCTCACGCGCATGCGAGGCAAGGGCCTCGTGATGAGCCGTCTGGGCGCCGGCGTGGACATGCGCGGCCCCGGCGAGACCAAGCTCGAGGTCGACAGGCGGGTGGTGCGGCGGCGCATCCAGACGCTCCGACGCCGCATCGACCAGATGGCGCGCACGAGACGCACGCAGCGTGCGCGCCGCCTGCGCACCGGCGTGCCGCTCATCGCACTCGCCGGCTACACCAACGCCGGCAAGTCGACGCTGCTCAACGCGCTCACCGACGCGCACGTATCCGTCCAGGACCGCCTGTTCGAGACGCTGGACCCGACCTCCCGCAGCTTCCGCTACCGCGACCGCGACTACGTGCTCACCGACACCGTCGGATTCATCCGCAAGCTGCCGCACCAGCTCGTCGACGCCTTCGCCAGCACGCTCGAAGAGACGACCTTGGCCGACGTCGTGCTCGTGGTCGCCGATGCGAGCCTCGAGGCTCCCGAGATCGCCGTCCGCGAGCAGACGGTGGCCGACGTGCTCGACATGATCGGCAGTACCGCGCCGCGCATCGTCGTCTTCAACAAGATCGACAAGGTCGACGAGGCCAAGCTCCAGCGCCTGCAGGCCCTGTACCCTGAGGCCGTGTTCGTCGCCGCCGGCCAGGGCGTCGGTCTCGACGCCTTGCAGGAGCGCCTCGCACGCTTCTTCGACAGGGCCCTGCGGCCGGTGCGCCTGCTCTTCCCGTACACCGAGGCGCGCGAGATGCACCGCCTGAGGGGCATCGCCAGCGACGTGCACGAGGAGCACACGCCGGACGGGGTGGTCTTCGAGGCCCGGCTTCCCGCCGCCGAAGCCGGGCGCTACGCCCGCTTCCGCCTGGAGCCAGAGCTCCCGGACGAAGAGCTCGCCGACGTCGAGCCCAGCGCCGACGCGCCGTCATGGAACACCGAAGAGTCGCCGCGCGACGACCTCGCCGAACCGGACGACGAGAACGGTCACGAGGGCGAGTCGCATGGCTGACCTCGGGCCGGCCGGGCCGGCCGACGGCCTGCCGGTACCCGTACGCCTGCTGACGTCCGCAGCGCGGCTGCCCGAGCGCGCCTACGAGCACGACGCCGCCTGGGATCTCTGCGCGGCGGAGGACGCCGTGGTCCCGCCGCTCTCCCGCGCCACCGTCGGCACCGGCATCGCCCTGGGACTGCCGAGCCACCTCGCGGCGCTCACCCTCCCGCGCTCCGGGCTGGCGTCCAGGCACGGGATCACCATCGTCAACGCACCGGGACTCATCGACCCCGGCTACCGGGGCGAGATCCGCGTCATCCTGTTGAACACCGACCGCGAGGCGACGTTCAGGGTGTCCGTGGGGGACCGTATCGCCCAACTCCTGTTCCTTCCCCTCACCGCCGTGCGGCTGTCCGCCGTGGAGACGCTCGACGACACGCACCGTGGTGCGAGAGGATTCGGCTCGAGCGGCACGGGGGGGAGGACCTGATGACAGAGCAGCACGAGGTGCGCAATCCTACTATTCGCGTCGGAGGTCTCCTCGTCCACGGGGGTAGTATCCTGATGGTAGAGCAGGGGAGAGGCGACGACCGCTACTGGCTCCTGCCCGGCGGCGGCGTCGAGTTCGGCGAGACGCTCTCCGACGCGCTGCGCCGCGAGCTCCAGGAGGAGCTCGGCCTGCGCGTCGGCGTCCAGCGTCTGGTGGCGATCGTCGAGTCGATCTCGCCGGACCCGGAGTACGCAAAACACGTGGTGCACCTGATCTTCCAGGTCTCGGCGCCCGTGGACGCGCTGCCCGAACCTCGCGACGAGAAGGTGCTCAGCGCGCGCTTCCTGAGTGAGTTCCAGCTCCAGTCGGCCGACGTGCGCCCGCCGGTGACGGAGTTCCTGAGCGCGTGCGTCAGGGAGATGCCCTCGTCGCCTCAGTATCTCGGGCGTCGCTGGTAGCAGGAGCCGCGACGAAGATCACGCTCCGGCGCGCGGACGTGCCGCGGCGTCCTCCACGGCCTCACCACAGAACACGCGATAATCTCCGTTATGTAAAGTAGCCATCGAGGACGTCGCCGGCAGTTCGATGGCCGCGACCCAGGCCCTCTCCCTCCCGAGGCGGCGCAGAAAGCGGTCGCCAGACTCCCCCGTGGAACGAGTCTCTCGTGATGTCCGGCAACGGAGTGCCGCCGAGGTACGTGTCACGGCGGTACGTGTCACGCGGCGGAATGCCCCAGCCACACGGCACTCGCGTCGCACGTGCTTCTGTGGCGCCGCGACGTGAGTCGCCCGCTTGCACGCTGCTGTCGGACGAACACCTGTTCGACCAGCCTCGCACGTGCACACAGCGCGTTGGGCGGCTGAGGATGCGCGCTCAGCTATGCGAGGATCCCGCGCGAGCGCGAGAGGTCCGCAGGTGCGGCGAGATGTCCGGAGGCGAGACGTCCGGACCGGAGGGCTGGAGAAGCGGCGACCGCAGCCCGGGCCGGCCACGGCGCGGTGAGATCAGTACGTGATGAGGCTGTAGACGTCGTAGCCTTCGAGCTTCTTGCGGCCCTCGAGGCCCGAGAGCTCGATGATGAAGGCGACGCCGACGACCTTGCCGCCGAGCTGCTCCACGAGTTCGATCTTGGCCCTGGCGGTGCCGCCGGTGGCCAGGAGGTCGTCGTGCACGAGCACGTTCTGGCCCGGCTTGATGGCGTCGGCGTGAACCTCAAGGCGGTCGGTGCCGTACTCGAGGGCGTACTCGGCGTGCACCGTCTGGTGCGGCAGCTTGCCGGGCTTGCGGGCGCAGACGAAACCGGCGCCGAGGCCGTAGGCCACGGCGGCGCCGAGGATGAACCCGCGCGCCTCCGCCCCCATGACCACGTCCACATGCTTGCCGACGCCGTACTCCACCAGGCGGTCGACCGCCTCGCGCAGCGCCTTGGGATCCTGCAGCAGCGGCATGATGTCGCGGAACAGGATGCCTTCCTTGGGAAAGTCGGGGATGTCCCGTACGTGGGCGGCGAGATCGAAGCCGGCGTTCGTCATGAGGTCTCCTTCGTGCGGAAGCGGCGCGGCCGCTGTAGGGCTTGACAGAGCCCGCTCCCTCAGCGCGCGTCGCCGCCCGTGAGGCGTCGGACGCCGCGCGCGAGCAGGAGCTGGCGCAACTGCGTGGCGGCCTGGACGATGTCGTCCAGCTGGTCGAGGCCCTCGCGGCGCCGCTCGGGCCGGTTGGAGCGAAGCGACGGCAGCAGGACCTGTTCGATCAGGCCGAGCTCGCGGTCGACGGCGGTCTTGAGCACGCGCAGGTTCTTTGGGCGCAGGCCCAGCGGCGCGAGCTGCGCCGCTGCCGCGACGATGCCGGCGTCGGTCTCCGTGTACCGTCGCACGCCGCTCACCTGACGACCGCGCACGAGTTCGTAGTCCTCGAGCTCGTTCAGCAGGCCCAGGTCCGCGCCGGTGAGCTGGACGATCTCCTCGGCCGTGTACTCCCGGCCCTCCCCCGCGCCCAGCAGATCCGTCTTGCGGAGGCCCTGCCTGGCCGACGGGAGCGTGCTCGCCGGGCTGCGCTCGAGCTCCCGCCGGATGACCTTGAGCGGGAGGTACTCGTCGCGCTGCATGCTGAGCACCCGCACGAGCCGGCTGAAGTCGTCCTGCGAGTAGAGGCGGTAGCCGGACTTGGTGCGCCGCGGCGTGACCAGTCCCTGTTCCTCGAGGTAGCGCAGCTTGCTCACGCTGATGTCCGGGAACTCGGTGCGCAGACGCTCCACGACGGCGCCGATGGTGAGCAGACGCTCGTCGCCGACGTCGAACAGCAGCTCGGCCGTGTCGGCCACGTCGCCCCCGCCCTCAGCTCGCCGCCGGAGCCAGAAACGTCAGCTTGTACTTGCCGATCTGGAGCTCGTCGCCGTCGCTGAGTACGGTGCGGTCCGCCCTCCTGCGATTGACGAAGGTGCCGTTGAGGCTGCCTTCGTCCACGATGACCCAGGAGCGGCCCTCCCGGCTCACGACGGCGTGGTTGCGCGACACGGTGACGTCGTCCAGGAAGATGGCGGCGTCCGGGTGGCGGCCGATGGAGACGCGCTCGTCGCGCAGCACGTAGGTCTCCCCCGCCCTGCCGCCGCCGCTGCGGATGACGAGGCAGGCCTCGTCGGCACACGCGGCGAACGGGACGATCTCGCCGGTGTCCTCGCCGGGCACGTAGCTGAGCGTGGTCGCTGACTCGGACTGATCGGCGATCAGACTGGCACCGCAGCGGACGCAGAAGCTGGCGCCCTCGGAGTTGCGGATGCCGCACTCGGGGCAGAACACGCTACCGCTCCGCGTCCTCGTCGTCCGTCGGCTCGTCCGCGGGGGCCTTGTCGGCCGTGGGGACCTTGCCGGCCAGGATCTGCGAGAGGCCGGCCACGTCGTCCGCCGAGATGACCGCCTCACCCTGATTGTGTTTGCGCTGCAGGCGCATGACGAGCTCGGCGCGCAGGATGTCGAGCTCGCCGTGCAGGATGCGCCGGCGGCGCGAGATCTCGCGCTCCTCCGCCTCAAGCTCTGCGATGAGCGCGCGCAGGTCGTCGTCCGAACGCGACACCAGATCGACGATGTCATCCACGACGCGACTCCTCTCCGTACCTAGAGGGCTGGACTCCCGATGCTACCCGACCCTGCCTCAACGTTCAAGTTCAGGTTGAGGTGGTCCGCCGGCGTCCGGGTCGACCTGGCCGTCCGACGCCGGCTCCAGCCTCACCATGCCGACGTCGACGAGATGACGCAGCGTGTGCAGGGCGTCGTACTCGTCCGCGTCGCCGGCCACCAGGACGGCCTCGACGACGTCGCCCACGGTCCGCGCCCCGGGCCCGACGTAGCCCAGCACGCGCATCTCCAGAGGGTCGTCCGACAGGCCGCCGACATACCTGACGGCGGCCGGCGCCGGCAGCTGGCGGCGCAGGCTGTACGTCTCGTCGAGGCGGCGCATGCCCTCGATCAGCAGCGACTCGGTCGGCAGGTCGACCTCGTCGTCCTCGAGCTCGGCCGCGGGGTCGAAGTCGAAGGACCCCGTGCGCAGCCCGAGCAGCGCGTAGAAGGCCCGCTCGGCCGTGAGCTCACCGGAGCGGGCCCCGACCAGGCGGCCGGCGCGGAACGTGAGCACGCCGGCCACGGCGTCCTCCTCGTCGTACAGGACGAGGCGGCCCGTCTTGTTGCCGACAGACGTCATCTCGACGAGGTCGGGCAGCGGCAGTTCTCCGAGATCCCCTCTCAAGCCCATGCAGGTTCCAGTCGGTCGTGTGCGGTCGTGCGGAGACCTTCCCCCCGCGCCTGAGAGCTTCGCACCCGGCGCCCGGCTTCCTGCCCGAAGCCGGGCGCCCGGACACTCCCCTCATGCTTTCGCGGGAGACGACGATACAGAGAAGACAACGGGCGGACGGGCGAAGCCGGGGTTGAGCATGCGCTGATATACTCGCCCCACCGCGGGCGTCTACGGGAGGAGCGTGCGTGGCTCGTCGTAAGGGACTCGTCATCAACGATCGACAGCTGGACCGCTGCGACGACCTCCTGCGCAAGCTCAAAGAGGTCTCGGGGTCCAGCTTCCTCGCCCTCATCAGCACCTCTGGACAGCCCATCACCACGGCCTCCGACGAGTACCACCCGGAGACCCTCTCGCTGGCCTCACTCGCCGCCAGCTCGTTCGCCGCCACCCAGCAACTCGCCAAGATCCTGGACGAGAACGAGTTCACGCTGCTGTTCCACGAGGGCAAGGGCCTGAACCTGCACGTCTCCCAGGTCACCGAGCAGGTGCTGCTCATCGTCACGTTCGGCCGCGAGACGCCGGTCGGCAAGGTGCGGCTGTACACGCAGCGCGCCATCGAGGTCCTCCGGCAGATCTTCGACGGGCCGGAGGACGACTTCG
>DAIQNY010000164.1:0-7773 GCA_036788155.1 Actinomycetota bacterium
CTCCCCGACCTGGTGGCCGCGCTCGACCGCGTCGCGAGCCGCGCCGCCGCCGGCCGCCGCGGCGGGCCGGCCCGCCTCCCCGTGGACCGCGTGTTCCCGCTCAAGGGTATCGGCACGGTCGTCACCGGGACGCTGTGGTCGGGCGAGATCGCGGCCGGCGACGTGCTCGTCGTCGAGCCGGGGGGGGCCAGGGCGGCGGTGCGCAGCGTGCAAGTGCACGACCACGAGACAGAGAGAGTGCGCGCGGGCAGCCGTGTGGGCGTGAATCTGCGCGGTCTGGATCGGGACGACGTCCGTCGGGGCGACTGGCTGGCCGCACCGGAGCTGGCCGGGCTCGCAGGACGCCGCTTCGACGCCTGGGTCTCAGTGCTCGCCGGCGGGCGATCGCTGCGCTCCGGCGACCAGGTGCGGCTGCACCACGGCACGGCCCAGTACCTGGCGCGGGTGGCTCCGCTCGAGGGCAGAGAGATCGCCCCCGGAACGGCCGTGCCCGCCGTCGTGCGCATCGAGACGCCGGCGCTCGTGCTTCCGCACGACCGCTTCATCATCCGGTCGCTCTCCCCGGTGGCCACCATCGCCGGCGGTGAGGTGCTGCTCGCCGGCGCCCAGCGCTGGCACGCCCGGGAGCGCCACGGTGCGTTCCTCGCAGCGGTGCGTGCGGGAGACGCGGCGGCCGCGATTCGGGCGCTCGCCGGTGACCGCGATCGGCAGGGCCTGACGCGTGACGACCTCGTCACCGCGGGGTTCGCTCCCGGCAAGGCCGACAAGGCGCTGGCGGCGGCCGTGACGGCCGGCGAACTCGAGGAGTTGCCGGCTGCGGGAGGAGCCAAGGGCGGGCGCTGGTTCCGCACCGGTACGGTGGCCGCGCTGCGCGCGGCCCTGCTCGCCGGCGCGGCCGAACGCGCCGCGGCGCGGCCGGAACGGCCGTTCAGCGGCGCGGCGGAACTCGCGACGCTCGTCCCGGTCCTGCCGGCGGCCGACACCGGCCGTCTGCTGCAGTCCATGGTCGAGGCCGGGGAGCTGGTCGCCGGCGAGGGCGGCTTCGCGCCGGCCGGCGCGGGCGTGCTCGGCGACGAGCAGGCGGCGCTGGCCGACGTCCTGCTGAAGCGGCTGGCGGAGGATCCCCTCGCTCCACCCACGCTGGCGGTCCTCGCGGAGGACGTGCGGCGCCCGCCGAAGGAGCTGAGTCAGATCCTCGACGTGCTCACACGGCGGGACGACGTCGTCCGCGTGGACAAGGATCTGTGGTTCGCGGCGGGCGCCGTGGACGACGCGCGCGCGCTGCTGCTCGCGCAGCTCGAGAGCGCGGGTGAGGTCACCATCGCGGGGTTCCGCGACGCCGCGGGGTGCGGGCGCCGCAACGCACAGGCCCTCCTCGAGTACTTCGACCGGGAGGGCCTCACCTTGCGGCGCGGCGACGTCCGCGTCGCCCGCCGCCGCCGCCCCTGATCCCGGCGGTTCGGCTTGCACCGTGGCGACGCCCGCGTGGCATGGCGTTGCCGCCCTGCCAGGTCATTCGTCGCCGCACCACGCCACCTGGTCCCGGCCCCGCCGCTTGGCGAGGTACATGGCCCAGTCCGCCTTGTTCAGCAGGTCCTCTCGGACGTCTCCGTCCTCGGGGTAGGCGCTCACGCCGATGCTCACGGTGAGCGGGACGCCGCCGGCGGTGAATCCGGCCTCGCGGATGCGCTCGCGGATGCGCTCCGCCACCGCGAGCGCCGTCTCCTTCTCGGTCTCCACGAGGACCACGACGAACTCCTCGCCTCCGTACCTGGCGGCGATGTCGACGTTGCGTACTGACTGCTCGATCAGATGGGCCGCCTCGCGAAGCACGGCGTCGCCCGCGCTGTGGCCGTTGCTGTCGTTGTACCGCTTGAAGTGGTCGAGGTCGCAGAACAGCACGCTCAGGGGCCGCCGCAGGTCTCGGGCGCGGTGCAGTTCCTCGCTGAGGCGCTCGTGCAGGTAGCGGTGGTTGTAGAGGCCGGTGAGCGCGTCGGTGATCGCGTCGATCTCCGCGCGGCTCAAGCGTACCGCGGCCGACTGCAGCATGGCCGCGAAGGTCTGCCCTCCCTCGCCGCGCAGCGACTCGCTCTCGCTCAGTGAGAGGGCGGGCATGTCTGCGGCGACCACCGCGACCACATCGCCCGCGGCGTCTCGCACCTGGGCGAGCCCGGTGATCCAGACGCCGAACTCGTCGGCGTACACCACGGCCACGCGCGGTCGCGCGCCCTCCAGCACCTGCAGGAGCTCGTCGTCCGCGAAGATCTCGTCCCCCAGGTGGGAGTGGGCGCTCTCCTCCTCCTCGGGGTCCACGCCGATGACGAAGCGTTTCTCGACCTTCGCATGGGTGGTGAGGAAGCGCGTCGGCGGGTTGGCGTCGCGGACCTTTCTGAGGGCGTCGGCGATCTCCAGGTAGGCGTCGGACTGTTCGTCGCCGGTCTCAAGGGCCGCGACGTGGAGCTCGCCGCGGATGCGCCTCGCGGCCTCCGCGGCGACCGCGTCGGCCCGCTTCTTCCGTGTCGCCACGTCCTCGAGCACGACGAGGAACGCATCCACCATGTCGGGGTCGAACTGCGTGCCGCGGCAGCGACGGAGCTCGGCGAGGCACTCTTCGTAGGTGAGGGCCGTCTTGTACGGCCGCCGGCAGGACATGGCGTCGTAGGCGTCCACGACGGCCATGGCTCTCGCGATCTCGGGGATCGCGTCGCCGGCCAGGCCGTCGGGATACCCCTTGCCGTCGTACCGCTCGTGGTGATGCCGTACGGCGAGCACGAGGTCCTGGGAGAAGAGGGGACGGATGACGTCCGCGCTCACTGCCGGGTGCTCTCGCATCTGCTCCCACTCCTGCTGGTTCAGGCGCCCGGGTTTGAGCAGCACTCTGTCCGAGATGCTGATCTTGCCGATGTCGTGGAGGTAGGCTGCCTCCTGGAGCGGCTCGAACACGTCCTCCGACCATCCGAGCCGACGCCCCAGCATGACGGCGTAGGCGGCGACGCGCGCGGCGTGGCCGAGCGTGTAGTAGTCCTTGGCGTTGAGGGCCGAGCTGAGAGCCTTGAGGTTGCCGAGGTGCATCTGCTTGATCTCGTCGTAGAGCTGGGCGTTCTTGATCGCCAGGGAGAGTTGCGTGCCGATGCGCTCCAGGAAGTGCCGGTCGACGCCCTCGAACGTGCCCGGCTGGTGACTGACGAGGTTCAGCGCGCCCAGCAGGCCGGCGTCAGACGGGAGCGCGATGACCACGGCGCCGGCGAGACCCGCGATCGCGCCGTTGCCCACGAGTGAGTCGAGCTCGTCGGGGAGCCGCACGACCGAGACCCTCTCCGAGGCCACCCGGTCGATGAAGGCGCTGCCCACGTCCTCGACCGTCAGGCCCAGCAGCGCCTCCGACTCGGAACGTGAAGAGATGACGCGGCTGATGGTGCGGTCCTCGAAGAGCAGCAGGCTGTAGTCCTCGAAGGTCATGAGTTGCCCGAGCTCGTCGGCGGCCGCCTCGACGACCTCTTCGAGGTCGAGACTGGCGGCCGTGCGCGCGGCGATCTCGTTGAGCAGGCGCGTCTCGCGCGCCGCCTGTTGTTCGCGGGCGAAGAGCGCTGCGTTGTCGATCGCGAGCGCCGCCGCGTGGCAGATCGCGGCGGCGGTGTCCAGCTCCGCTTGCGTGAACGTCCGCTCGGCGCCGCTCTGGATCAGCTCCACGGTGCCGATTACCCGGTCCTTGACGATGAGCGGCAGGGTGGCCCAGCTCGTCGGGCCGCGGTCCTCGCTCAGGGCGGTCACGGCCGGCGTGAGCCGCGGGTCGCGGAGCGACCCGACCACCGCCGGCCGCTTCGTCTCGACTACCTCGCGGGTGACGGCGGCGTCGGCCAGCGCGATGCGCCGGCCGAGTCGGCGCTCGTCGGCGACGCCGTCTCGCAGGCCGATCAGCATCCGCAGTTCGCTGCCCTCGATGAGCCACACATCGCATTCGTTGACGCCGACGGCCTCGCAGAGGCGCCGCCCCGCGGCGAGCAAGGTCTCCTCCAAGTCGAGACTGCCGGTGAGCTCCAGCGCCGATCCGCTGACGAGCGCCATGCGCCGCAGGTTCTCGTCGAGCTCCCGATACAGCGCCGCGTTGGCGATCGCCTGGCCTGCCGTCTGCGCCAGGCCGAGCACGACCTCCTCTCTTGAGAATCCCCGGGTCTCCTGATTGAGAAGGGAGATGAATCCGATCACGTCGCCGCCGCTGATCAGCGGGATGTCGAGGCTCTCCCGGTAGCCCCAGCGTCGCGCCTCTTCCTTGTCCTCGGCGGTGGCGCAGGGGTCGGCGAGCACGTCGGGACACAGGACCGGCCGCCGCTCGCGTTGGGCACGGAGCAGCGCCGCGCAGGCGGCCAGCGGATAGCGGGACCCGGTCGGATCGTCGTCGAACGCGCCGCCGATCGCGAGAAGGATCTCCACCTCACTCCCGTCGAGGCGGTACACGTCGCACAGGTCGGCTCTGGACACCTCGAGGATCCTCTGGGCTACAGAGCGCAAGACCGCATCGACCTCAAGCGTCGCGCCGAACTCCAGACCCGAGTCCACCAGGAGTCTCAGGTCGCGGTTGCCGCTCTCGAGGCGCTCCACGAGCATGGCTTTCTCGAAGGATCCCGACAGCAGGCGGCGCACGTTGCGGATGAGGTCCAGGTGCACCGTGTAGTCGCGCACCCGGACGTCGAAGACGTCGATGAGTCCGATGGGCCGGCCGTCGACCACGAGCGGCAACGAGACCATGCTCCGATACCCCCAGCGGCGGTACGCCTCGCGCTCGATGTCGCTCAGGTCCGTGGACTCGAGGTCGCCGACGACGATGGGTTCATCGGCGGCGAGGGCGACCACGGTGTTCTGATAGGCGGCGAGTTCGCGCTCCGACCCGACCTCGTCGGCATCCCACCCACGGCTGTCGACGCTCGCGACGCAGCGGAGCACGTCGCCGTCCACCTCCCAGATGTCGCAGTCCTCGGCGTCGAGGCTGGTCCGGAGGCGCTCAGCGACGTCCTTGGCGAGCTCCTGCAGCGTGCCAGACTCATTGAGCCGGTCACCGAGCTCCACGAGCTCGCGCAGTGCGGCGTTGCCGCGCCGCAGCCCCGCGAGGAGCTCGGTGTTCTTCAAGGCGTCTGCGACCGTGCGACCTGCCTGCGGCAGGAACCAGCGCACCTCCTTGTAGTCGCGCTCCCGTACGTCGAAGAGGTCGATGACGCCGACCACGCGGTCGTGACTCACGAGCGGAATCGAGACCGTGCTGCGGAAGCCGTGCTCGCCGTAATCCTGCCGCTCGTGGTCTGTGAGCCGCTCGTCGTCCAGGGACGTGACCACGAGAAGCTCCCGCTCCTGCAGCGCCCGACGCATGGAGGGGTAGTGGTCGAGGCGCAGGACGTGTCCGCGTACGCTTTCGTCCACGCCACCCTCGTCTACGCTCGCGAGGCAGCGCAGGTAGCCTTCCTCGGACCACCAGATGTCGCAGTCTGCGCAGTCCACCGCCACTCGCAGTCTGGCGGCTGCCCGCTCCGCGATGTCGCCGGGCTCCTCGGCGGCGGCCAGGTCGGCGCCCAGCGCCACGAGCTCGCCGCGCAACCGGTCGATGGTCCGTGACTCGTCCAGCAGCGCCGTGCTGTCGAACACGCCCGCGACGAGTTGCCCCGCGCCGGTGAGGAACTCGAGGTCTGCCTCCCAGTCGCGTTCGTCGTCGTCGTACAGATCAACCAGCCCGACGAGCTCGCCGCCGGCCACCAGCGGCATGGTCAGGGAACTGGCGAAGCCCCACCTGCCCATGACGTCGCGCTCAGCCTGTCCGAGCCGCTCGTCCCGCAGGTCGCGGATGAGGAGCGGTGTGTGGTCGAGAAGGGTGCGCTCGAGGGATGGGTAGCGTGCCGTGTCGAGGATCTTCTCGCGCAGCTCCGGACTGGCTCCCTCACGGGTGCAGCTCACCGCCAGCCGGATCACGCCGCCGCCCACGCGCCACACGTCCACACACTCGGCGCCGGCGGCGGTGAGGAGACGCTGTGCGAAGCGCAGCACGAACCGGTCGAAGTCGTGGGTCTGCGCCACCTCCTTCGAGAAGTCCACAAGTTCGCGCATGGTCCTGTCGCGGTGCGCGAGCTCCCCCATCGCTCGCTGGACGGCCAGCGCCTCGCCGCAGATCCGCGCGAGCGTCTCGAGCGCCTCGGCGTGCTGCGAGAAGTCGCGGTCGCCGGCGTCGCTCAGTTCCAGCGCGCCGGCGAAGGCGCCCTGGGCGATGAGCGGCGCCCAGGCGAGCGAGCGGCATCCCCGGCGGCGCATGGCCTGCCTCGCCCGGGGGGTGAGGCGGGCGTCGTCCGCACGGACGCAGAGCAGCCCGGCGGCCGCGGGATCGCCGTCGACGGGGATCCAATCGCCGATCGGCCACACCGCCCCCGGCCTGCCAGGGTCCAGCTCGTCATCCTCCACCGAAGCGGCGAGCCGGAGCTCGTCTCCTTCGACGAGGTAGAGGTCGCAGCGCGGCGCGCCGGTCAGACGGCACAGCGAACGGGCGGCCTCCGCAGGCACATCCCCAGGCCGCCCGGCGAGCAAGGAGACCAGATCCGAGCTTGCGTGCAACAGAGCGCGGACGTCCTGGCTCTGGCGCCGCAACTCGGCGAAATCCCCAGGCTGGGCGATGCCGTCGCCCTCCAGCTCAGAGAGGAGGGCGTGGACGTCCTCCGCGAGATAGCGCCGGTGCCCTCCGGGGCTGCGATGGGAGGCGATCCGGCCCACGTCGGTCCAGCGGCGGACCGTGTTCGCGCTCACGCCGAGCACGGCGGCGACGTCCCCGACGCGCAACCAGAGCGCCTCGGGTCCCTCCTTGACGGTGGCCAACGATCCCCTCCCCTTAGCCCACGTGCGCTTTCACTCATCGGCACTCTCCGCCGGAAGCTTGACCAAAACTCCCACATCGTTGGTCGTGAGGGGGAGGTTCGGCAGGATGGACGGCGGCTACCCCTCACAGGAGGTCGCGCTGCTCGCTGCCTCTTGGCCCTTTTCCTCGTGCGGCATAGCATCTCTCCGAGAATCACCGGCGGCCCTCCGCCGTGTGCAGACCACGCCAAGGGAGCTGACGGACATGGCACGCAAGGGCAGGGTTGAAGGCAAGGTCGCGCTCATCACGGGCGTCGCCAAGCGGGACAGCATCGGCTTCGCGACGGCCAGGGTGTTCGCGGCAGAGGGAGCGACGCTCGCCATCTGCGACATCGCCGATGCCGTGCACGAGTGTGCGGATGCGCTGCGTGAGCTCGGAGCCACGGTGAGCTCGCACGCCGCCGACCTGACGAAGATGGACGAGGTCAAGACTATGGTCGCGGAGGCCGTCGAGCGCCACGGCCGCATCGACGTCCTTGTCAACAACGCGGGCATGGTCGTGTTCGGGCAGGAGGAGGACTTCACTGCCTTCCAGGATCTCAGTGAAGACGCGTGGGACTTCGGCATCGCCATCAACCTGAAGACCCAGTTCAACGTCACCCGGTGCGTGGTGCCGGGGATGATCGAACGGGGCTACGGCAGGATCGTGAACATGAGCTCGGTGACGGGTCCGGTGGTCGCCAACCCCGACGAGGCCGCGTACTGTGCCGCCAAGGCCGGCGTGCTGGGCATGACCCGCGGCCTCGCCCTGGACGTCGCCAAGCACGGCGTCACCGTCAACGCGGTGGGACCGGGTTGGATCGCCACGGGGTCTCAGGCCGAGGGCGAGGACGTGGGCGGGCTGAACACGCCCATGGGCCGCTCCGCCCGCCCCGAGGAGGTCGCCAG
>DAIQNY010000165.1:0-7758 GCA_036788155.1 Actinomycetota bacterium
CCGCGGCCCCCGACGCCGCTCCCGGCCCGCGCCGCCCCGGACGCTCCCCTCGCGCTCCCCAGACGCCGGCGCCGGTTCGGCAGCCCCGACCTCGAGCATGACGACCGGAGGAGCCCCATGCGTGCGCAGATGACCTGGCTGAACGAGGCCGAGAAGCAGTCCTTCGTCGAGGAAGCGCTCGGCCTTCTCGAGCGGGTGGGCGTCGAGCTCAAGGGGTCCGAGGCCCTCACTGTGCTCGCCGACCTCGGCGCGGACGTCGATCAGGCGACCGGCGTCGTCCGCCTCCCGCCCGACCTGGTGCGGCGCAGCATCGAGGCGTGCCCTCGTCGTGTCCTCTTCGCCGGTGCCACTCCCGATGATGACGTCGTGTTGGACGAGGGGGAGCCGGCGCACTTCTGTTCCTCCGGGTGCGCCGCCTTCGTGCTCGACCACGAGAACGGGATCCGGCGTCCCTCGACCCTGGCGGATCTGCAGGCGGCGACGATCCTGCTCGACGAGGTGCCCGAGGTCGACGTGTTGTGGACGACGATCACGGCGAGCGACGTGCCCGTCGAGGTGCGCGAGCTGGTTGTCTGCTACGTGGTGCTCACCGAGGCGCGCAAACACGTCACACTCGTCGACAGCCCGTCGCAGGCGGAGCCGCTGTTGCACATCATGGACATCGTCGCCGGCGACGCGCAGGCGTTCCGCGACCGCCCGCGGTTCAGCACCCTGCTCACTGCTGCCTCGCCGCTGCGCATCGACGGTCCGCTCCTGGACTTCCATGCTGCCACGGCGCGGCGCGGCGCGCCCGTCGAGGTGTACACGGTGCCCATGGCGGGCGCAACGTCGCCGGTGACGCTCGCGGGGACCGTCGTGCAGGGGCTCGCCGAGTTCCTCGCTGTGGCGACCGCCCTGCAGGCACTGGCGCCTGGAGCCCGCGTCGTCATGGGGGTCTCCGGCTCGATCATGGACATGCGCTCGGCCGGCGTCTCCTACGCCGCGCCCGAGTGCGCGCTGATGAACGTCGCCTGCGTCGAGCTCGCTCACCACCTCGGCGTACCCGCGGCGGTGCCGGGCCTTGCGACCGACGCCAAGTACGCCGGCCTGCAGGCCGGTTACGAGAAGGCGCTCAAGGGTCTGGCCACGGCCGGTGTCGGCGCCGACGTGCTGAGCGGCGGCGTGGGCATGATCGACTCGGTGAACACCCTGTTCCTGCCGCAGATCGTGCTGGACGCGGAGATCGTGGGGATGATCCGCCGCATGCTCGGGGCCGTCGACGCGCGGCGGGACGAGATGCTGGTCGAGATGATCGAGCGGGTCGGCATCGGCGGTGACTTCCTCAAGGAGAAGGAGACGTCGCGGCGGCTGCGGGCCGGCGAGCACTTCGTCCCCGCCATCTCGTCGCGACAGGCATACGACCAGTGGGTCGCTGACGGCCGCGACGAGGCGGCCCGGGCGAGAGAGCGCATGGATGCACTCTTCGCGGCCCGGGCCGAGCGCGACCGCCCGCTGCCCGAGGAGCAGCGGGCGGAGCTTGCCCGTGTGTGCGGGGTCACGCCCGAGATGGCGGCGGTCCTCGGCCACTGACGGGGGCGGGCGGCGGGGGCTCATCCGGGACGCCGCCGGCAAACGTTGTCCTTGTTGACACCCGGGTGGGCAGCCCATAGGTTTCCACCTGGGTGGATACCGGAGGAGAGGAAGGGACGCATGGCAGAGCAGGCAGAGCCGACGGCCGCAGGCGTGAAGGAGGAGTTCCTCGAGCAGCACCTGTGGCCGCCGTTCACCCAGATGCAGGGCATCAGGCCCATCGTGATGGAGCGCGCCGAGGGCGCCCTCGTGTGGGACAGCGACGGCAACGAGTACATCGACGCGTTCGCCAGCCTGTGGACCGTCAACGTCGGGCACGGACGCACGGAGATCCACGACGCCATCACCGCCCAGATGGAAAAGCTTTCCATCTACCACATCTTCCAGATCGCCAACGAGCCGGCCGTCAAGCTGGCCAACAAGGTCGCCGAGCTTGCCCCCGGTGACCTCGATCACGTGTTCCTCACGCTCGGCGGCGGGGAATCGGTCGAGACGGCGGTCAAGATGGCGCGGCAGTACTGGCGCAACAAGGGCAAGGGCACCAAGTACATGGTCCTGTTCCGTGAGCGCTCCTATCACGGCACCACCATGACCAGCACCAGCGCCCAGGGGCTCACCGTCAACCGCGCCAAGTTCGAGCCTATGCTCCCCGGCTTCATCAAGCTTGGCGCCCCCTACTGTTATCGCTGCGCCTGGAACAAGACCTACGGCGACGACTGCAAGATGGAGTGTGCTCGCCAGATCGAGCACGAGATCGAGTTCTACGGGCCCGAGAACGTCGGCACCATGCTGGGCGAGACGATGATCGGCACCGGCGGCGTCATCCCGCCGCCTCCCGAGTACTGGCCGATGGTCAACGAGATCTGCAAGGCCAACGATGTGCTCGTGATCAACGACGAGGTCATCACCGGCTTCGGGCGCAGCGGCACCTGGTTCGGGTTTGAGCAGTTCGGATCCAATCCCGACATGATCACGCTCGCCAAGGGCCTCTCGAGCGGCTATCTGCCGCTGGGCGCCGTCGTCGCGCGCAAGCACGTGTACGAGGCGTTTCTCGGCGGGCCGGCGGAGGCGTTCATGAGCGGTGCAACCTACATGGGCCACCCGCTCTGCTGCGCCGCCGGCCTCGCCAACCTCGAGATCGTGGAGCGCGAGAAGCTCGTCGACCGCTGCGCCGAGGTCGGTCTCTATCTGCAGGAGGGTCTGCGCACGCTGCTGAAACACCCGATCGTCGGGGACGTCCGTGGCGTGGGCATGGTGGCCGGCATCGAGTACGTGAAGGACAAGGAGACGCGCGAGTGGTTCGCGCCGGCACAGGGCGTCGCCGCGAAGATCCGTGACGAGGCGTTCAAGCGCGGCGTCTTCGTGCGCCTGCTCGGCGGCGGCCACGTCCACGCGGTCGCGCCACCGTTCATCATCAGCAAGGAGCAGATCGACACGATCGTGCGCGTGCTGGACGAATCGATCGGCGCCGTCGAGAAGGATCTGGGCTACTGACCCGCGTGGCCGGTCCACGAGCGGTTCGGCGGGAGCCGCACCGCTCGTTTGCCGCCGCAGGGCATCGACAAGGAGCTGTGACATGAGCAAGCCAAAGGTGGGAGTCGTCGGGTACGGCGTCATCGGTCAGCGGCTGGCGGACGGAGTCGCCCTGCAGGGCGACATGGAACTGGTCGGCGTCGTGGACGTCGCCCCGACGCTCTCGACGCGCGCGCTGTGCGAGGCCGGCATGCCCTACGACCTGTACGTGGTCGAGGCGGCGCAGAAGGCCGCGTTCGACGCCGCCGGCATCCCGGTGAGCGGTACCATGGACGACCTGCTGGACAAGGTCGACATCGTCCTCGACTCGTCTCCCGGCGGCGTCGGTCGCAAGAACAAGGAGCTCTACCAGGCCAAGGGCGTCAAGGCCGTGTTCCAGGGCGGCGAGAAGAACGACATCGTCGACGTGTTCTTCCACGGCTACGCCAACTACGAGAAGGGCGTGGGCAAGGACTACCTCAAGCTGACGAGCTGCAACACCACCGGCCTGATCCGGGCCGTGGACTGCCTCGACCGCGAGGTCGGCGTGGAGCGCGTGATCGTGACGATCGTGCGCCGGGTCGCCGATCCGGGCGACACGCATCGCGGGCTCGTGGACGTGGCCCAGGTCGAGCCCGTCCCCAACCACCAGGCCGTCGACCTCATGACGATCATGCCGCACATCGAGGCCACCGGCCTGCTCGTGCACGTGCCCACCACGCACGGCCACATCATCAACGTGATCGCCACCACCAAGGGCGACATCGGCAAGGAGCGGGCGCTCGAGCTGTTCGAGCAGCACCCGCGCATCCGCAACGTCAAGATCGCCGACGGGTTCAACAGCAACTCGGCGCTGTTCCGCTACGCACGCGACCTGGGCAACAAGCGCGCCGACATGTACGACATCGCCGTGTTCGACGAGACCATCGCCACGAGTGGGCGCGAGTTCATGTTCGCGATCAACATCCCGCAGGAGGCCGTGGTGATCCCGGAGACCATGGACGCGATCCGCGCGGCGCTCAGCCTGCAGACCGACCGGCTCGAGGCCGTCGGGCTCACCAACGAGTACCTCGGGCTGAGCGCGCCGGTGGCTGCCGGCGCCTGACGGCGGTGGCGGATAGACCCCGGACCGGCGGAGGGCGAAGGTGAAGTACGGCATCAACACGCTGGGCGACTTCGCGTGGGCCGGCAAGACCGTGCTGTGCCGCGTGGACATCAACGCGCCGCTCGACAAGGAGAGCGCCGGCCTGCGCGACATCACGCGGCTCAAGGGCTGCGCGCCGACCGTCCGTGAGCTGGCGGAGGCGGGCGCACGGGTCGTGCTCCTCGCCCACCAGGGAGGCGACCTCGAGTACCATAACTACGGCTCCACCGAGCCGCACGCGGCCGTGATGAGCGAGCTCACCGGCCGCGAGGTGGGGTTCGTCGACGACGTCTGCGGGCCGGCGGCGCGCGAAGCTGTCGGCCGGCTCGCGGACGGCGACGTCCTGCTGCTCGACAACGTGCGCTTCTGCGGCGAGGAGCTCACACTCTTCGAACGCAAACTCGACCTCTCGCCGGAGGACCAGGCGAAGACCCTGGTCGTCCGCAAGCTCGCGCCGCTCGCCGACCTCTACGTGTGCGACGCGTTCGCCGCCGCGCACCGCTCGCAGCCCACCCTCGTCGGCTTCGAGCAGCTGCTCCCGTCGGCGATGGGCCGCCTGTTCGAGAAGGAGTACGCGAACCTGGCGCGCCTGCGCGAAGAGCCGGTGCGCCCCTGCGTGTTCCTCCTCGGCGGCACCAAGATCCAGGAGGCCTTCCCGATGATGGCCGCAGCGCTGGCCGACGGTGTCGTCGACGAGGTGCTCACCGCCGGCCTCGTGGCCAACGTGATGCTCGCCGCGAGCGGCGTGGACATCGGATCTGCCAGCATGGAGTTCATCCGCGCGAGCCAGCTGGAGCCGTACGTCGAGGAGTCGAAGGCGATCCTCGCGGCGCACGGCGACAAGGTCGTACTGCCCGCGGACCTCGCCGTGGTGCGTGACGGGCAGCGCGTGGAAGTCGCCGCGGCGGACCTGCCGGTGGCCGAGCAGATCGTCGACCTCGGCCACGCCGCCGTGGACGCGTACAGCGCCGCGATCGCCGCGGCCGGCACCGTGTTCGTCAACGGCCCGGCCGGGGTGTTCGAGAAGCCCGAGACCGAGTACGGCACGAAGGCGTTGTGGGAGGCCATGGCAGAGACGGCCGGCTTCAGCGCGCTCGGCGGCGGCGACAGCGTCACCGCCATGAACCGCTTCGGCTTCGGCGACCGGTTAGACTACGTCTGCACGGCCGGCGGCGCCATGGTCCAGTTCCTCAGCGGCAAGCCGATGCCGGTGATCGAGGCGCTCAAGGCGTCCGCCGAGCGGTTCGGCAACGGCGCGGCAGCCGGGAGCCGGGCGCAGGCCGAGGCGGCCGGGAGCGGCGCGCAGGCCGCGACGTGAGGGTCGAGATCCCGTACGGCGACGGGGCGCTCGAGGCCGTCCTGCCGGACGGACTCGAAGTCACCGTCGTCGGTCCGGGCTGCGGCCTGGGCGAAGAGGCCGCGCCGCCGGCTGCGCCGAGCGCGGCCGACGAGAAGGCCGAGATCAGGCGCGCCCTGGCGGAGCCCATCGGCGCGCCCCGCCTCTCCGAACTGGCGACAAAGGCTCGCCAAGCCGCGATCGTCGTCAGCGACATCACGCGGCCCTGCCCCTCGTACAGGTTCCTGCCGGCGCTGCTCGACGAGCTCGCGCCGCTGGCCGCAGAGGACGTCAGCATCCTCTTCGCCCTCGGCGGCCATCGGGCGCATACGTTCGAGGAGCAGGCGCGGCTGGTAGGGGAGGAGGTCGTCGCGCGCGGTGTGCGCCTCGCCGACCTCGACGCATCCCGCTGTCGGCCGGTGGGCACCACCAGCCGCGGCACGCGCCTCGAGGTGTTCGAGGACTACCTCGACGCCGACCTGCGCGTGTGCACCGGCAACATCGAGTACCACTACTTCGCCGGGTTCAGCGGCGGCGCCAAGGCCGTCGTGCCGGGTCTGTGTTCGTACGCGGCCATCCGCGACAACCACAGCATGATGCTGGCGCCCACCGCGCGCGCCGGCATCATCGACGGCAACCCGGTGCGCGAGGACATCGACGAGGCCGGCGAGCTCATCGGCGTCGACTTCATCTTCAACGTGCTGCTCGACGAGCAGAAGCGCATCTACCACGCCGTCGCCGGTCACTACCTCGAGGCGCACCGCGCCGGGTGCGAGGCCTACGACCGGCGCTGCGACCTGCGCGTGCCGGAGGCGGCCGATGTCGTGATCGCCTCACCGGGCGGCCGCCCCAAGGACATCAACCTGTACCAGGCGCAGAAGACGCTCGACAACGTCGGCGGCGCGGTCAGGGACGGCGGCGTCATCGTGCTGGTGGCCCGTTGCGCCGAGGGTTTCGGCCAGCAGGTGTTCGAGGAGTGGATGACCGGGATGAGCACGCCGCAGGTGCTGATCGACCGCATCCAGCGCGAGTTCGTGCTCGGCGGCCACAAGGCGGCCGCCGTCGCCGGTCTGCTCGCGCGCGCCGACGTCTACCTCGTGTCCGACTTCCCGGACGACGTCGTACAGAGCATGTGCATGACGCCGTTCGCGAGTGTGGACGCCGCGGTCGCCGCGGCGCTGGAGAAGACGGGCGGCGATGCCCGCTGCCTGGTGGTGCCGCACGGCAGCCGTGTGACGGCCGGCAGGTGACCGCCACGCGGCGCGGACCCTCGCGTTCCGACGGCCGGCGGAAGCGGCGCGGCGCCGCCTGACGACGCCCGCGCCGCCGTCGCCTACACCCGGGTCATCGGGCCTCGAGGTCCGTCACGCGGTTGCGGATCGTCCCGATACCCTCGACCTGGACCTCGACCACGTCGCCGTGCTGCAGAGAGAGTTTGGGGTCGCGGAACACGCCGACGCCCTCGGGCGTGCCGGTCATGATGAGGTCGCCCGGCAGTAGCGTGAGCGCGTGCGAGATGAATGCCACCAGTGTGCGCACGTCGAAGATGAGGCTGCTGGTGCGCGAGTCCTGCAGCGTCACGCCGTTGAGCCTCTGCACCACGCGCAGGTCGCTCGCGTCGCCGAGTTCGCTCACCGGGACGATGGCCGGGCCGATGGGACAGAACGTGTTCTGGCTCTTGCCCCTGAACCACTGTCCGTCGCCGAACTGCAGGTCGCGGGCGCTCACGTCGTTGCCGCAGAGGTAGCCGTAAACGACGTCCAGGGCGTCGTCGACAGGGACGTCGTGCGCCTCACGGCCGATGACCACGCAGAGCTCGGCCTCGGCGTCGACGTGGCCGAGCCCCGCGGAGAGGACGATGTCCTCGCCGTCGCCGACGAGCGCGTTGGCGAACTTGGCGAACAGCATGGGGTTCGCCGGCGACGTCGCACCCTGTTCGGCGGCGTGGTCGGTGTAGTTGAGGCCCACGCAGACGATCTTTGGTTCCGTGCGGCCGAAGCGGGTCTGCCAGTCGCTGCGCCAGTCGTACATGGAGGCCTCCGTGAGCGGGTCGTGGGCGGCGGCGCCGCCGTGCAGGGTCATGGTATGCGAAAGGGCGGGCGCGGCGCCTGCGGCGCCGCGCCCGCCCCGGTGCGCCGGCCGCCGCCCCCCGACGACGGCCGCGCTCCCCCTGCGCTCTGCGGTCAGACGGCCGCCG
>DAIQNY010000166.1:0-7687 GCA_036788155.1 Actinomycetota bacterium
CCCCCCGGCGACCTGGTCGTGGCCTGGAGCGAGTCGCTCTACCCGGATCAACTGCGTGACCTGCCCGACCCGCCGCTCTGCCTGTTCGGGCGCGGAGGCTCCGAGCCGTCCGCGGTCCGGGCGCGTCTCTCGGCCCTGGTCGACACCCCGCTGGTGGCTGTGGTCGGCACGCGCTCGCCGTCTCCCTACGGCGAGGAGATGGCTCGGGGCATCGCCGGCGACCTCACGAGGGCCGGCGTCGTGGTCGTGAGCGGTATGGCCCTGGGCGTGGATTCGGTGGCCCAGACGGCTGCCGTGGACGCCGCCGCGGGAACCGTCCCATCCACCGTGGCGGTGCTCGGCTGCGGTGCGGACGTGGTCTACCCGCGCCGCAACGCTCGCCTCTATGCACGGATCACGTGCGGAGGACTGGTCCTGAGCGAGTTCGCGTGGGGGGTTCCGGCGCGGGCGTGGCGGTTCCCGGCACGCAACCGCATCATGGCTGCGTTGGTTCGCGGTGTCGTGTTCGTAGAGGGCACCCACCGCAGCGGCGGCCGCATCACCGTCACTCACGCCGCCGACATAGGGCGCGACGTACTCTGCGTGCCGGGCGAGGCCGGACGGCGACTCAGCGAGGCGCCCAACGGTCTGCTCCGTCAGGGCGCCAAGGTCTGCGAGGGCGCCGGAGACGTCCTCGCAGCCATCGGGGTGCGCGGGGCCGGCGAGGGCGGCGCGCCGCCGTTCGTCGCTCCGGACCACGGCGGCGCCGCCGTGCGCGACGTCCTGGCCGCCCTGCGCGAAGCCTCGCTCACCATCGACGAGCTGGCTCGCCGCTGCGGCCTGCCCGTCGCCAAGGCGGCCGCGGCGGTCAGCGATCTCGAGATCGAGGGCCTCACGCGTCGCGTGGATGGGGGGAGGTACCTCCTGCTCAGGCGCTAGGCAGGAAGGCGCGCGCCGCGCGTTGAAACCTAGGTCGCCTCAGGGGGTATCCGTGACAAATCCGCGCGAGCGCCGCTCCGAACAACTCGAGACGACAGACGCCGCCGCGGCGCAGGCCGATCCGACCGGCCTCCGCCGCGCGTTTCTGCGTGAGCTCGAGGTGCGGGGCGCGAGCCCGGCCACGCGCCGCTCGTACGACTCCGACTTGCAGCAGTTGCTGGAGTGGCTTGCGGGCCGCGACCAGACGGTGGCCGGTCTTCAACGCCGCGAGGTGCGTGCCTACTCGGCCGAGCTGGGCAGGCGCGGGTACGCACCGGCCACGCTTGCGCGCAAGCTCTCGACGCTCCGTGGCTTCACGCGCCACCTCACCGAGGCCGGCGTGCTGGCCGCCGACCCGGCGCAGAGCCTGCCCGGCCCGCGGCGGCGGCGCCGGTTGCCGCGCGTGCTGAGCGTCTCGGACGTGGACACGCTCGTCGCGGCCACGGAGGGGACCGACCCCTTGGCGCTGCGCGACCGGCTCATCCTGGAGTTGCTCTACGGCTGCGGGCTGCGCAGCATGGAGCTGGTGGCGCTGCGCCTGGGCGACGTCCAGGCCGCCCAGGCGCAGATCCTGGTGCGCGGCAAGGGCGGCAAGACCCGCATGGTGCCGCTCGGGGAGGAGGCGGCGGCCGCGCTGCGCCGCTATCTCGAGCGCGGCCGCGGCGAGCTGGAGCGCCCGGCGGCGCTCGCGTGCCGCGGGAGCGACGCCGCCTCTCGCCGGGAGGCGTCGCTGCTGCTCTCGCGCACGGGTCGGCCGCTACTCACGTCGGACGTCCGTCGGCTCGTAGTAAAATACAGCCGGCTTGCGGGGATCGACCCCGCGTCACCGCATATGTTGCGGCACGCGTACGCGACGCACATGCTCGAGAGGGGGGCCGACTTGCGTGCCATCCAGGAGCTGTTGGGGCACGCCTCCGTCTCCACCACGCAGGTGTACACGCACGTGAGTGGGGCGCACCTGCGGCGCACGTACGACCTCCACCACCCGAGGGCCTGAGGACCTGGCTGACATGACACGGCTGGACGAGGACAAGGTCAGAGAACTCTGGGGCCGCTACAAGTTCCAGGGCGACAAGGCGGCGCGCGACCGCCTCATCCTGGCGTACTCGCCGCTGGTCAAGTACGTGGCCGGGCGCATGAGCAACGGGCTCCCGGCCCATATCGAGGAGTCCGACCTCATCAGCTACGGTCTGCTGGGCTTGATCGGCGCCCTCGAGCGGTTCGACCCGGACCGCGAGATCAAGTTCGAGACGTATGCCATTTCCCGCATCAAGGGATCGATCATCGACGAGCTGCGTTCGCTGGACTGGGTGCCGCGCTCGGTGCGCAGCAAGGCGCGCGAGATCGAGAAGGTCTGCGCCATCCTCGAGAACCGGCTCCAGCGGGCGCCCACGGACCAGGAGATCGCCGACGAGCTGCACATCACGGTCCCGGAGTTCCGGCAGTCGCTCACCCAGATCTCCAACACCAGCATCGTGGCGCTGGACGAGCTCTGGTCCATCTCGGGATCGGATGGCGATCAGGCCTCACTGATCGACACGCTGGAGGATCCCAAGGCCAAGGACCCGTCCCGGGCGCTCGACCTCAGCGAGATGAAGGCGCGACTGGCCGCGGCCATCGACGCGCTGCCCAAGCGCGAGAAGATCGTCATCGCGCTCTACTACTACGAGAACCTGACGCTACGCGAGATCGGCGAGGTGCTCGGTGTGACCGAGTCGCGCGTTTCGCAGCTGCATACCAAGGCCATCCTGAGGCTCAAGGGTCGGCTGCGCGACGAGGTCGAGCCGGCCGCGATCGGCTGACGACGTCGCGCCGCCCTCGCACCGCCTCAACCGCCGCCGCCTCCTTTCGAGCCGCGGCGCCCGTCTTCCGCATCGTCACCGGCCCCGTCGCCTTCGCCCCCGCCGTCGCCTTCGGCCCTCCCGCCGCCTCCGTCCCCGCCGCCGCCTGATCTTCCGTCGTCGCTCGAACCTCGACTCTTCTCGTCTGTGAGCGGCTCGCGGTCCCCGGGCGGCTCGATCACCTCCCGCTGCGTCAGCTCCTTGATGACGCCCCAGACGACGGCGGTGGCGGGCACCGCGACGAAGGCGCCGACTACGCCGCCCAGGATGCCACCCGTGGTGAGCACCACCAGCACCACCACGGGGTGCAGGCGCACTGCCCCGCCGAGCACGAGCGGCGCCAGCACGTTGCTCTCCAGTTGCTGCACGAGGACGATGATGACGAGCAGGATCAATGCGCGGGTGGGATCGGTCGCCGCCAGCGTGACCAGCACGGCGATCGCGCCCGCGACGATCGCTCCCACCACCGGGAAGAACGCCGCCGCGAACTGCAGCAGCGCCAGCGGAAGAACGAGCGGCGCGCCGAGAACCAGCAGCGCGACGCCGATCATGGAGCCCTCGATGGCGCCGTTCACGGCGCTTCCGAGGAGGTACCGGCCGAGCACGTCCCAGGCGCGGCGGCCCGCGGCGTCGACATCCGCACGGCGCTCGGAAGGGAGCATGCGCAAGGTCCAGTCCCACATGCGGGCGCCGTCCTTGACGAAGAAGAAACTGAGGATGAGGGCGACGACGGCGCCGGCGACGACCTTGCCGGCCGTCGTCGCCCCGGTGACCAGCCCCGTCCGCAGGACGCCCTCCGCGCCCGTCACCTGTTGCTGGAGCTGGTCGAACGCGTTGTCGACCGTCTGCCGTGACAGGCCGATGCCCGTGACCAGCCATGCGCGAAGGTCGTCCAGGCTCCCGACGATGGCATCGCCGAGTGAAGAGAACTGCGCCAGGAACTGGGGCGCGAAGACGACGACGAGGGCGGCCACGACGGCCAGAGCGGCCAGGTACATGAGGACCGCCCCGAGCGTGCGCCCGAGCCCGTGCCGGGCGGTCCAGGCCGCGCCCGGCGTCACGACGACGGCGATCAGCAGTGCCACGATGAGCGGCACGACGATGAGCTCGAGTCGGACGAAGATGTACCCGAGCACCACCAGCGCGGCGACGATGAGCAGGAAGCGCCAGCTCAGTCCGGCGGCTCTGTCGAGCGTGCTGGGGCGGGGTGTCGGCTTCGGTACCGTCATGGGCGGGGTCCTCTATGATGAGGACTACCCCCCTTTGACGGCGGTCGTGCGTGCGGCGGCGGCGGGACTGGTCTGGCGCCGCCGCATCTGGTAGCATAATCGGCCGTTGTGTCCATGCCGACCCGGCGGACCCCCAGGTCCGTGGCGGTGTCGGGCGGGTGGCGCCCAGGCGTTCTGCGGGCGCCCGCCACGTCCGATTCCACTGACCCGTCCGCCGGCTACAGAGGCGGCGTACGCCTCCGGCGCTCCCGCGCCGGGACCGCGCCGCCGCAACCGTCTTCAGAAGGAGGCAGTCTTGCCTGCAATGCCCCAGCACACGGTGAGCATGAAGGACCTGCTCACGAGCGGCGTCCACTTCGGCCATCAGACGCGGCGCTGGAACCCCAAGATGAAGCAGTTCATCTTCGGCGAGCGCGGCGGCATCTACATCATCGACCTGCAGAAGACCACGGTCCTCATCGACGAGGCCTGCGATTTCCTCAAGAAGACCGCCGAGCGCGGCGGCAACGTGCTCTTCGTCGGCACCAAGAAGCAGTGTCAGGAGACCATCAAGGAGCAGGCCGAGCGCGTCGGGATGCCCTACGTCTCCAATCGCTGGCTGGGTGGCCTCCTCACCAACTACAGCACGCTCAACAAGCGCATCAAGCGTATGCACGAGCTCCGTGAGCTCTCCGAGAACGGCTCGCTCGACCTGCTGCCGACCCGTGAGGCCATGCAGCTCCGCGGCGACCTGCGCAAGCTCGAGCAGAACCTCGGCGGCGTGGGCACCATGGACCGCCTGCCGGCGGCCGTGTTCGTGGTCGACCCCCGCAAGGAGGCGATCGTCGTCAAGGAGGCCCGCAAGCTCAAGATCCCGATCATCGGCCTCGTCGACACCAACTGCGACCCGGACGAGATCGACTACATCATCCCAGGCAACGACGATGCCATCCGCAGCTGTTCGCTCATCATCCGCACGATGGCCGACGCCGTGGCGCAAGGCCGCCAGCTGCTCACCGAGGCCGAGATGAAGGCCGAGGCCGAGCGCAAGGCCGCCGAGGAGGCCGCGGTGGCCGCGGCCGTTGCCGCCGCCGAGGCCGAGAAGGCCGAACAGGCTGCCGCCGCGGACGCCGAGGCCAAGGCTGCCAAGGCGGAGAAGCCGGCCGCCGACGCCAAGCCGGCCGCGAAGGCGAAGCCCGAGTCCAAGCCGGCCGCCAAGCCCGAGTCCAAGCCGGCCGCCAAGGCCGAGGTCAAGCCCGAGGCCAGGCCGGCCGCCAAGGCCGAGGCCAAGCCCGAGGCCAGGCCGGCCGCCAAGAAGGCTCCGGCGCAGAAGCCTGTCGCCGAGGCCCAGGCGGCGCCCGAGGCCGCGACCGCCGAGCAGAAGCCTGCCGGCAAGGTCGAGAAGAAGGCCGACGCGCCGAAGGCCGACGACAAGCCTGCGAAGAAGCCGGCGGCCGAGAAGGCCGAGGCGAAGGCTGAGGAGAAGGCCGAGGAGCCGAAGACCGAGAAGAAGGCCGAGGAGCCGAAGACCGAGAAGAAGGCCGAGGAGCCCAAGGCCGAGGCTCAGACTCCGGCCGAGTGACACCTGCATGACGACGAACAACGCCGACCCTACGAAAGGATCGTGCTGTGGCTGAGATCACCGCTGCCCTGGTAAAGGAGCTCCGCGAGAAGAGCGGGGCCGGGATGATGGACTGCAAGAAGGCGCTGGCCGCGACGGGCGGCGACCTCGAGAAGGCGATGGACGAGCTGCGCAAGCAGGGGCTCGCGACGGCGCAGAAGAAGAGCGCCCGGGTCACCAAGGACGGCGCCGTCGACTCGTACATCCACGCCGGCGGCAAGATCGGCGTGCTGGTCGAGGTCGGCGTGGAGACCGACTTCGTCTCGCGCAGCGAACCGTTCAAGGAGTTCACGCACGATCTCGCGATGCAGGTCGCCGCGTCCGCCCCGCTGTGGGTCACGCGCGACGAGGTCCCCGAGGACGTCATCGAGCGGGAGAAGGCGATCTACGCCGAGTCCGACCAGATCAAGGGCAAGCCGGAGAACGTGGTCGAGAAGATCATCACCGGCAAGCTCGAGAAGTTCTTTGCCGAGACCTGTCTCATGGAGCAGGCCTTCGTCAAGGACCCGGACCGCACGATCGAGCAGGTCCGCACCGACCTCGTCGGCGTCATCGGCGAGAATGTCGAGGTGCGCCGCTTCGCACGCTTCCAGCTCGGCGAGACCACGGTAGCGGGCTGAGCCGCATGGAAGGCGAGCCCGGAACTCACGCCTTCCAGCGCGTCCTTCTCAAGCTCAGCGGCCAGGCGCTGGGCAGCGAGACGCGGGCGATCGACCCGGCGACGACGAAGTCGATCGCCGGGACCCTCAGGACCGCCCGCGCTCTCGACGTCGACATCGCCATCGTCGTCGGCGGCGGCAACATCTTCCGTGGGATGGCCGCCGCCGCCGGCGGCATGGACCGCACGACCGGCGACCACATCGGCATGATGGCCACCGTGCAGAACGCCCTCGCCCTCCAGGACGCCCTGGAGGACGAGGGCGTCGACACGCGCGTCATGAGCGCCATCGAGATCCGCGCCGTCTGCGAGCCGTACATCCGCCGGCGCGCCATCCGGCATCTCGAGAAGGGGCGCGTCGTCATCTGCGCCGCCGGCACGGGCAACCCGTACTTCAGCACCGATTCCGCGGCGGCCCTGCGCTCTCTCGAGCTCGACTGCGAGGCCATTCTCATGGCGAAGCGCCGCTACGACGGCGTCTTCAGCGCCGATCCGGAGAAGGACCCCTCGGCGGAGTTCATCCCCGAGCTCACCCACCTCGAAGCGATCGAGCGCGGTCTCAAGGTCATGGACACGACCGCGCTCAGTCTCTGCATGGACAACCGCATGCCGATCCACGTGTTCAAGATGACCGGCGACAACATCGTGCGCGTGCTGTCCGGCGAACGTGTAGGCACCGTGGTCTGCACGCCCGCCGCCAGCTGACCCCGGCAAAGGGAGGACCGGTGGAGAAAGAGCTGCTCGCTGACGCCAAGCATCGCATGTCCAGGGCCGTCGAGGCGGTCAAGAACGAGTTCAACACCGTGCGCAGCGGCCGGGCCAGCGTCGGGCTGCTCGACCGCATCCACGTCGACTACTACGGCACCTCCACGCCGCTCAAGCAGATGGCCAACATCGCCGCGCCGGAGGCGCGGCTCCTCACCGTGCAGCCGTTCGACAAGACGGCGATGAAGAGCATCGAGAAGGCCATCATGGAGAGCGACCTGGGGCTCAACCCGAGCAGCGACGGTCAGGTGATCCGCCTGCCGATCCCGGCGCTTACGGAGGAGCGTCGCCGGGATCTCGTCAAGCTGGTCCACCGGCTCGCCGAGGACGGCAAGGTCGCCGTCCGCAACGTGCGCCGCGACTGCATGAAGGACCTCAAGGAGCTCGTCCACGAGGGTGAGGTCGGCGAGGACGCAGAGGTGCGAGCCGAGAAGGAACTCCAGAAGTACACGGACGACCACGTGCACCAGATCGACGAGCTCCTCAAGCACAAAGAGGCGGAGATCCTCGAGGTCTGAGCCGGACCTCCGGACCGGCCCCCGACCACTCCCACCTCATGGCCTCGCTGCGGCAGTGGCTGGCGCGCTGGCGCCTGCGCAAGGCGACCGGCGCCGCCGAGCCTGCGGCGGGCGGCGCC
>DAIQNY010000167.1:0-7661 GCA_036788155.1 Actinomycetota bacterium
GGCGCACCGCCTGCCCTACGTGGCGCAGTCCTCGCCGCACGACCCCCAGGACCTGGTCCACAAGGCCTCCAAGGCGCTGCAGATCGACGGGCCCACGTTCCTCAACGTGCTCAGTCCCTGCCCCCGCGGCTGGCGTAGCGAGAACGACGAGACCATCTCCCTGGCGCGGCTGGCCACAGACACCTGCTACTGGCCGCTCTTCGAGGTGAACGAGGGCTCGTACCGCCTCACCTACCGGCCGCGGCACAAGCAGCCGCTGGGCACGTGGCTGGAGCACCAGGGGAGGTTCGCCCACCTGGCGCTCTCCGGCAACGAGCACCTGCTCGAGGCGCTCCAGCAGTGGGTGGACGATGAGTGGGACCTGCTGCTGCGCAAGTGCGACGAGATCCCCGAGAGCCAGTGGGACACGGCGAGCAGCCGTCACAAGGCCGAGCCGTTCGTCATGCACCCCCGGAGGTCGCACCTGGAGTCGCTGGGCGAGCCGCTCACGGCGAGCATGACCTCCACGGCCACCGAGTGGGACAACTTCGACTGGGGCCGCCACTCAGGCTTCGCCGACGGCGGGTTCGAGGACTGACCGTCCCCCTACTGCCTGACGGCGACGAGCGCGACGCCGAGCTTGCTCTCGAGTTCGACGAGCCTGTCGATCTGCGCGGCGTCGAGTGGCGCCGCATCCATCTCGTGACAGGCGAACGCGAGAATGGGCGTCCCCATGTCCTCGGCGAGGGACTCGATCTCCTGGATCTGGTCCTGGTCGAGCTTGGTGGCGAGGCTGCACAGCATGGCGTGGCTCCTTCCCTCGGATGACCGTGCACGATGCCTTCCCGTGAGCGGCGTGCGGTAACGCGTTGACGACTGCCCGGGTCGGCCGGGGCCGCCGGTCGGTACGGCAGCCGTGGAGTCTGCGATGAGTGGCTTGGTCCGTACGCGCGAGCGGGGCGGCGGAGGGGCCCGAAGGGCTCTTCCGCCGCCCCGCTCGGAGCTGCGTCGGGCGCGGCCGAGGCCGCGCCGCTCATCAGTCGCTCGTGGCGCGGGTGAGGTGCTCCCGGCGCCGGACGATCAGTGTCTAGGCCGGGACCGGCGCCGGCGCGGGCCAGCAGAGCCCATGGTCGCTCAGCTCGGACCAGGTGACGCCGGCCAGGGCCGGGATGAGAAGGGCGATCTCGTCCTCCCACACGGCCTTGGGATAGCCGGACTGCCACTCGTGGCCAAGCCGCTTGGCGACCTCCCGGAACACCCACCAGCCGGGTCGAGCGGAGCCGGGCGCACGCTGCACACGGCGCAGCCGGCTGAGGCGGCGCTCGGCGTTGGTGAACGTGCCGTCCTCCTCGCCCCAGGCGACGGCCGGCAGCACCACGTCGGCCGCGTCGGCGAGGTCGCCGCGCACGGCACCCTGGACGACGACGAAGTCGGCCGCCTCCATGGCGGCGCGGACGGCGGCGGCGTCGCCGAACGAGGCTCCCTCGTTGGCCCACACCCAGACGGCCTTGAGTGCGTCGTCCTGGAGGCCGGCGAGGATCGCGGCGGTTGAGCGGCCGGGCGCGGCCGGCAGCGAGGCGACGCCCCAGGCGTCGGCGAGCCGCTGCCGCGCCTCCGCGTCGGCGACGAGCTCGCCGCCGGGCAGCACGTCCGGCGCGACACCCATGGCCAGGAGCCCCTGGACGTTGCCCGCGCCGAGCGGCAACGAGACGCTGCGGGCGCCCGCCAGGTCGTCGAGCAGGGACTGGAGCTTGACCACGGCGGCGCCGGTGCCGGCCAGGTCGTCGGTCGCGCCCAGCGTGGCACACACCACGGCCGGACGGATGTCGACGAGCTTGGCGGCGATCTCGCGGATGGTGGCCGCGTCGACGCCCGTGTCGTCGGCGATGCGCTCGGGGAGCACGGCGGCGAGCATCGCCTCGAGCTCACGCTCGTGCGGCACGGTCTCGCCCGCGTCGCGCCGGTCCGCCAGTTCGTTCGCCAGCAGCACGGCGACAACTCCGTTGAGCACCTCGGGGATCGACGCCGCATCCACGGTGACACGCACCGCGGCGGCGTCGCCGAGGTCGCTGTTGCCGGCGTCCAGCACCATGAGGTGGGCGCCGTCGCGAACGGCACGGCGGAGCGCCGCGCCGGCCACGGGGTGGTCGGCCACCTCGCCGTCGCCGACCACGAGGACTGCGCGGGCCTCCTCGAGTACGGTCAGGGCGCCGGAGGTGTAGCACACGCCGGCGCCCATCCCCGTGCTCGCTGCCGGCACGCGCGAGGCGTCGACGGCGCGGTGGTCGACGTCGTTGGTGCCGAGCACGGCGCGGAAGAACTTCTGCGCCTGGTACGCCTCCTCGTTGGTGCACACGGGTGCGATGAGCCCCGCCACGTCGCCGGGTGAGTACGTGCCGAGCTTCTCGGCGACGAGGCCCAGCGCCTCCTCCCAGGAGGTCTTGACCAGTTCACCGTTCGTACGGACGAGCGGATCCTCGAGCCGCATGCGCGCATCGGGCTCGAGCACCGCGAAACGGCCGCGCTTGCACAGCCGGCCACGGTTGGGAGGCACGTCGCCGGCTCCGGTGACCTTGACCACGTCGCCGTCCTTGAGGTGGACGACGGTCTGGCAGCCCATGCCGCAGTGCGGGCAGGTGGTACGGATGCGCTGGAGTTCCCAGTGCCGGGCGACTCCCTTGGCGGTGCGCTCGGTGAGCGCTCCCACCGGGCAGACCTCGACACACTGGCCGCAGAGCTCGCACTGCTCGAGATCCGGCAGCGGGTACCAGTCCTTGCCGCCGGCGCGCTCCGCGCGCCGGCCGGACGGATGCGGCACCACGCCGTGGACCTGGATGGCGGTGCAGGCGGCCCAGCAGCGGCCGCAGAGGATGCACTTGGAATAGTCGCGCACCACGTAGCCGTCCTCGACGAACGGGAACTCCTCCGCCGCGGGAAGCTCGCTGGGCGGCTCGACCTGGTACTCGTAGGCGAGCCGGCTGAGCTCGCACTCACCGAGGGCGTCGCAGGTGATGCAGGTGTGGCGGCCGGAGTTGATGAGGAGCTCGAGCGTGGCGCGACGTGACTGGCGCACGCGGTCGCTCATTGTCTGGACGTCCATGCCCTCGGTGGCCGGCGTACTGCAGGCAGGCAGCAGCCTGCCCGCGCCGGCCACCTCGACCACGCAGAGGCGACACACGTCGCGGTGGCCCGCCTCGGGGAGGTAGCAGAGCGTGGGGATGGCGATGTCGTTGGCGGCAGCGACGTCGAGGATGGTCTCGCCGGATTCAAACGTGAGGTCGCGGCCGTCGATGGTGATGTGCGGTGCGGCGGTCATCTCCGCATCCGCCTGGGCTCCGGTCGTCTGAGCGTCTGACATGTCACACCACCCCCACGGCGATCCGGTAACAGCGGAGACAGCGCTCGGCCTCGCGTCGCGCTTCGGCGGCAGTCACAGGCCCCTCCACCTCGTCGAAACACTGGATCCGCACATCGGGCGGCACCACCAGGGGCCGCAGTTTCTCCGTGCTGCCGGTGAACGGGATGGGCGCCTGGACCTCGTCGCGGACGACGGCGAGCATGGCGTGCTCAAGCCGCTCCTCCAGCGCCGGCGCCGGGTCGCAGCCCTTCAGGAAGGCGTCGATGGAGACCGCCGCGCGGCGGCCGGCGGCGAGAGCCGCGACGAGGCTGCTCGGCCCCGTGTAGCAGTCGCCGCCGCCGAACACTCGCGGGTCGGACGACTGCATGGTGAGCGGGTCGACCTCCAGGGTCTTCCACTTGCTGACCTCGACGTGGCTCGGCATGAGCTGGTCGACCGAGCAGACCTGTCCGATGGCCGGCACGATGCAGTCGCACGGGATGACGAACTCGGAGCCCTCGATCGGCTCGGGGCGGCGACGCCCGGAGGCGTCGGGCTCCCCGAGCTGCATGCGGCGGCACTCGAGACCCTTCACCGCGCCGTCCTCGGCTATGATCTTCGTCGGTGCCACGAGGGTGACCATCTCGACGCCCTCCTCCTTGGCCTCGGCGATCTCCACGGGGTCCGCGGGCATCTCCGCCTCCGTGCGCCTGTAGAGGAGCTTGACGTCGTCGAAGCCCAGGCGGCGGGCTGAGCGGACGCAGTCCATGGCGACGTTGCCGCCGCCGATGACCAACATGGTCTCGCCGGTCAGCGGCGTCTTGCCGAAGGCGATCTCGCGCAGGAACTCGACGCCGGGCATGAACCCGTCGTACCCGGCGTCCTCACCCTCACAGCCCATGCGCGCCGACTGGTGGGCGCCGACCGCGACGAACACGGCCTCGTACCCGTCGGCGAGGAGGTCGTCCATGGTGGCGTCCACGCCAAAGCGGAAGTTGTACTTGATCTCCACGCCGAGCGCCTCGACGCGCTCGACCTCACCGCGCAGGACCTCGCGCGGCAGGCGGTAGTCGGGGATGCCGACGGCGGCCATGCCGCCCGCCTCGGGCAGCGCCTCGAAGATGGTGCTCTTGATGCCGTCTGAACCGAGATAGTAGGCGCAGGCCAACCCTGCGGGACCGGCGCCGATGATGGCGACCCTGGGCTTGCCCGGGAGCGGGTCGGCGACAGCCTCGGCCTCGCTGTCGGCGACGAAACGCTTGAGCGTGCGGATGGCGACCGGCTCGTCCACGGAGCCGCGGCGGCAGGCGTCCTCACACGGACGCACGCAGACGCGGCCGATGGTGGCGGGCATGGGACAACGCCTGCGGACCGCCTCGGCCGAGCGCTCGACCTCATCGATGCGCAACTGCTCGACGTAGGCCGGGATGTCGACGCCGGCGGGACATGCCGCCATGCACGGCGCCACGACCGCGGAGGCGTAGCGGCCGCGCGGGAGCGGCTGCTGCGCGCGCACGGCGGAGACGAAGCGGTCGTGATGCTGCTCGAGCGACTCGAGCACCGCGTACCCGCCGGTGCGCCCGAGATCGCAGCGCGACGCCTCGGCCACGTGGCGGCTGAGCTCGAGGGCACGTTGCAGGCGCGCCTCCGTGCCCTTACCCTCGCAGATCTCCTCGAGGATGTCCGCGACCTCGTGCATGCCGATACGGCAGGGGAAACACTGGCCGCAACACTCCTGGACGGTGCGGGCGGCGAACTCGCGGGTGAGGTCGACGATGTCGACGGACTCGTCCCACACGGCCACGCCGCCCCACCCCATCACGCCACGGAACGTGGACGAGAGCTCGTCGGGGAGTCGCGAAGGATCGGTGGTCCAGGTACCCGCCACGGCGACGGCGGCGTCGGTCATGCAGCCTCCTCTGCACCGACCGGGCGCTGGCTTGGCGAATGCCTCCCTCCAGAACAGAGTCGGAGGGCCCGGCCGGATCGTCGGTCCCGGCGCCTTGAGGCGCCTCTCTCATCCAATGATACGTTCGGGGGCAGCAGGTCACAATCGAGGCGCCTCACCACGGGTCCGGGCGCCTCGTGACCGGTGAGGAGACGGCGGCCGGCGTCAACTGCCGGCAGCCGGCGTCACGCACCGGTGAGGCCACGGCGGACGGCGTCCGCCAGCGCCTCCGGACGCTGAGCCCCGCTGACGGCGAAGCGCCGTCCGAACATGTATGTGGGGATGGCGCGGATCCCGAACCTGGCGGCGCGCCGCTCGTCGAGCCGTACGGCCGTCGCCGTCAGGTCGTCCTCGAGGGCGGCCACCACCCGCGCCGCCGGCATGCCGGCGGCGGCGGCGAGACGCTCGAGCACCTCGCGGTCGCCGACGTCCTCCCCGCGGCCCCAGTACGCCGACAACAGGCCGAATCCGAGCCGCCGCTGCAGTTCCTGGTGCACGAGCTCGCCCTTCTCGTCTTCTCGCTCCTCGAGCGCCCCGGCGAGGAGGCGGTGCGCGAGGAAGGTGTTCGGCCGGTGGCGCAGCTCGTCCAGATTGAGCAGCGACAAGCCGTCGGCCGCTGCGGCGCGCCTCAGGCTCTCCGACATCCCGGCGGCGGCATCAGGGCCGTAGTTGTCCTGCAGATACTCGGCCCACCCGACGCCCTCTGCGGGCACGGACGGATCCAGCTCGAACGCCCCGAAGCGCCAGTTCAGCTGCTTCGCCGCGTCCTCCACCTGATCCAGGGCCGCGAGCCAGCGCGACGCGCCGACATAGCACCACGGTCAGACGATGTCCGACCAGACAATGACGTCGATCATCCGGCTCTCCTCTCCGCACGGGGTCCGCTGGGTGCATTCCCCGCCGCGGAGGGGCGCAGTCTGGAAGAGCGATGACGCGAGATCGGACGTGACCCGACCGCGTCACGTCCCGGCCCGGATCGCCGGAGGACACAACCCTTCGGGGCTGGAAGAATGCAGTCGGCACTAGTCACCCGGGACCAGGAGCATCTCATGCCGTCAGAACTCAGCGTGCACGCAGTCCAGCAGGGCCCCATGGAGTTCGCGATCAGCGGCGGCGGTCACGATGTGGTGATCGACTACCCGCTCCCGGGCGCGGACGGCGATCTCAAGGGCATGACGCCGCTCCGGCTGCTGCTCGCCAGCCTGGCAGGCTGCAGCGGCAGTGCGGTGGCGGCGCTCCTTCGCCGAGACGGCCAACCGGTGGAGCGCGTGGAGGTCGCGGCCCGCGGCGTGCGCCGCGACGAACACCCGACCGTGTTCACCGAGATCGACCTCGTCTTCACGGTGCACGGGGACGTGGACCCAGCCCGGGTAGAGCACGCCCTGCGTCTCTCCGAGGCACAGATCTGCCCGGTGTGGGCGATGCTCAAGGCGGGCACGCCCATCGCGAGCAGGTTCACCGTGGCCGGCGGCTGAGTAGGCCCCGGGGGCTGGTCGGCGGCGGCGTCCGGCCGATGGGAGCGGAATGGTCGTAGAATCCGGCGCAGGACCGCGGCGCGTGGGGACGCCGGGCGGAAAGGAGCACGGGCGATGGCATTCACCTTCGGACCGAGACGCGGCAGCTACGCCGACATCGCGGAGGTGATGCCCGCAGACGGGGCGCTGACGGCGGACGAGGTGAAGCACTTCGAGGCCTTCGACCTCCTCTACCGCTCGCTCTGCGCCCTGCTCTTCAACTACGTCCCCACGTCGGGGCACCCGGGCGGCTCCATCTCCTCGGGGCGGGCCGTCGCAGCGGCTCTGTTCGACGCCATGGACTACGACCTCTCGGACCCGGACCGGCCGGACGCCGACCTCGTGAGCTACGCGGCCGGCCACAAGGCCATGGGCCTCTACGCGCTGTGGGCGCTGCGCGACGAGGTGGCGGCGGTGGCCGACCCGGCGCTGCTGCCCGGCAAGCTGGAGCAGCGCCTGCGCCTGGAGGACCTCCTCGGGTTCAGGCGCAACCCCATCACGGCGACCCCGCTGTTCCGCGAGTTCGGCGCCCGGGCGCTCGACGGGCACCCGACGCCGGCGACCCCGTTCGTGAGGCTCGCCACGGGCGCCTCCGGCGTCGGCGTCGCCAGCTCGATCGGCCTCGCCGTCGGCGCGGCCGACAGGTACGGGCCGGACGCGCCCCGAGTGCACATCATGGAGGGCGAGGGCGGCCTGACGCCCGGCCGCGCGAGCGAGGCACTGGCGGCGGCCGGCACCGCCTCCCTGGGGAACGTCATCGTCCACCTCGACTGGAACCAGGCGTCCATCGACTCCGACCGCGTCTGCCGCGAGGGAGCCGTTCCCGGAGACTACGTGCAGTGGGACCCGCGCGAGCTCTTCTACCTGCACGACTGGAACGTGA
>DAIQNY010000168.1:0-7618 GCA_036788155.1 Actinomycetota bacterium
GGCCGGGGGCGGCGACACCGTCTCGGCAGTCCGCACGTTCGGCCTGGAGGGCCGCCTCACGCACGTTTCCACCGGCGGCGGCGCCTCCATGGAATTCCTGGAGGGCCGGGCTCTGCCCGGCGTGGAGGCGCTCATGGACAAGACCCCGGCCGCGGCCCCGTCGGGACGCCGGCCCCTCATGGCGGGCAACTGGAAGATGTACAAGACCCCGGCGCAGACCCGGGACTTCTTCACCGCGTTCCGGCCGCTGGTGGCGGAGGTGGAGGATCGGGACGTGCTCATCTGCCCACCCACGATCGACCTGCCGACTGCACTCGCGAGCGTGGTCGACACGCAGATCAAGGTGGGCGCCCAGACCATGCACCACGCGGCGGAGGGCGCCTATACCGGGGAGACCGCGCCGGTGATGCTGGCCGAGCTCGGCGTGCCCTACGTCATCCTCGGCCACTCCGAACGCCGGCAGTACTACAACGAGAACGACGCCGACCTGGCGAAGAAGGTGCGTGCAGCGCTCGACGCCGGCCTGCAGCCCATCCTCTGCTGCGGCGAGACGCTCGAGGAGCGCGAGGGCGGCCAGACCGAGAGCAAGGTCGGCGGCCAGCTCGACGCCGACCTCGCCGAGATCGGCGCCGCCGAGCTCGCCAACGTCGCCATCGCTTACGAGCCCATCTGGGCCATCGGCACAGGCGTCACGGCGACGCCCGAGCAGGCACAGGAGACGGTGGCGTTCTGCCGCGCCCGCATCCGTGAGCGCTTCGGCGACGTCGCCGACGGCGTCCGCGTCCTGTATGGCGGCAGCGTCAAGCCGGACAACATCGACCAGCTCATGGCGCAACCGGATATCGACGGCGTGCTGGTCGGCGGCGCGAGCCTCGATCCCGAGGGCTTCAGCCGCATCGTCAAGTTCGCGGAGCCCGCGTGACCCATCCGCCCGCCGGCGGGGCGACGTACCGCCCGGTCGTCCTGGTGATCATGGACGGCTGGGGCGTCGCCCCGCCGGGTCCGGACAACGCCGTGAGCCTCGCGCAGACTCCCGTCTTCGACGGGCTCCTTGCCGCGTATCCTCACGGCGTCCTCGACGCCTCGGGCCCGGCTGTGGGTCTGCCGCCGGGCCAGATGGGCAACTCCGAGGTCGGTCACCTCAACATCGGCGCGGGTCGCGTGGTCTACCAGGACCTCACGCGTATCAGCCTGGCCATCGAGGACGGCAGCTTCTTCGAGAACCGCGTGCTCAAGCAGGCCTGCGCCAAGGCGGCGGGGAGGGGGAGCAGGCTGCACCTCATGGGCCTGGTCTCCGAGGGGGGCGTGCACAGCGCCATGGACCACCTCGTCGGGTGTCTCGATCTGGCCGCCCGCGAGAAGGTGCGCGACGTGGTGGTCCACGCCTTCCTCGACGGCCGCGACACGCCGCCGCGCAGTGCCAAGGGCTATCTGGCCACGATCCAGGAGGCCATGGACCGTCTCGGCGTCGGCCGCTACGGCGTCGTCAGCGGCCGCTACTACGCCATGGACCGGGACACACGCTGGGAGCGCGTCAAGCTGGCGTACGACGCGCTCGTGCATGCACACGGGTTCTTCGCCGCGGACGCCCAGGCGGCGGTGGACGCCGCATACGCCCGCGGCGAGTCCGACGAGTTCGTCAGGCCCACGGTGGTCGCCCCCGAGCACGACTCGCGCGTCCGAGACGGCGACGTGTGCGTGTTCTTCAACTTCCGGCCCGACCGTGCTCGTGAGCTCACCCGCGCCATCACGGAGCGCGGCTTCGGTGAGTTCGACCGCGGGCCTCGCCCGCCGGCCGTGGACTTCGTCACCATGACCCAGTACAAGAAGGAGTTCCCGCTGCCGGTCGCGTTCCCGCCGGAGCACCCCGAGCACGTGCTCGCGGACGTCCTGGCCGAGCACGGGCTCAGGCAACTGCACATCGCCGAGACGGAGAAGTACGCGCACGTGACGTTCTTCTTCAACGGCGGCGTGGAGCTCGAGGTCGAGGGCGAGGAGCGGGTGCTCGTCCCCAGCCCCCGCGACGTTCCCACGTACGACCACAGACCCGAGATGAGCGCCGTCGGCGTCACAGACGAGCTCGTACGGCGCCTCGAGGCAGGCACGTTCGACTTCGTCGTCGTCAACTACGCCAACGCCGACATGGTGGGCCACACCGGCGTCATCCCGGCCGCCGTCAGAGCTGTTGAGACGGTCGATGCCTGCCTGGGTCGCGTGGTCGAGGCGACTCTGGCGCAGGGAGGCGCCTGTCTGGTGACCGCCGATCACGGCAACTCGGACCACATGCAGGAGCCGGACGGCAGTCCCAACACCGCTCACAGCACCAACCTGGTGCCCTTCGTCGCCACCGTCCCGGGCGTGCGCGTACGCGAGGGAGGCAGGCTCTGCGACCTCGCGCCGACCGTCCTGACGCTGCTCGGCGTGGAGCAGCCGCGGGAGATGACCGGCCGCGACCTGCTCGAGCCCGCCGGGTGAGACGGGCCGTTGGCCCGGATCTCCGGCGGACTCACGACCGTCGCGGCCGTCGCCGCCGGCGCCGCCGGGTTTGGAGGCTGCGCCTTCAGGTGCAAGAATGGACACCTGAGCACCTCATTGCCGGGCGCGCCGCAGAGTCGCGCGACAGTGATATGCTCGCACGCGTCCATGTCCGCCTTCAGGGGGAGAAGACTTGCTCAACGCCATCCTCGTCGCCGCCCAGCTCATCCTGGCGATCCTCGTCATCGTGCTCGTGCTGCTGCACTCCGGCAAGGACGCCGGTATGGCCAGCGTCACCGGCTTCTCGTTCGCATCGTCGGCCAGCGTCATGGAGCGCAACCTCACGCGCTACACGATCATCGTGGGCGTGCTCTTCTTCGTGAACACGTTCGTCCTCATCTGGAGGCTGGGCTGACGCCCGACCCGCTTCGCGCTCCCATTCCCGAGGCAGTCCTGCGGCCGCCGTGGCGACGTCGCCGCGGCCCCGGGGACACCTTCCGGGCACGGACCGGTACCGGGCCCGCACGCTGATGCAGTCCCGACCGCTCAAGCTGATCACCACGGCGCTCGTCGTCTCGCTGCTGCTGGGCGTGGCCGCCATGCTCGGCGGTTGTTCCCGAGACGCGAACGGCGACACGCCCGCCGCCGACGAGGGCACGCCCACGCCCGGCGGCACGCTGGTCTTCCCGCTGCCGGGCGAGCCCGTGTCCATCGAGCCCCTCAACGCCCAGGACGCCTCCGGGCTCCAGGTCGCTCACCAGGTGTTCCAGGGGCTCACGAAGTGGGTGCGCAACGACGACGGAGTGCTGGTCACCGAGCCGGACATCGCCGTCAACTGGGAGTCGACCGACGCCCAGACCTGGGTGTTCCACCTGCGGCAGGGCGTGACGTTCCAGCCGCCGGTCAGCCGGGCCGTCACCGCCCAGGACTTCGTCGACTCGTGGACGCGAGTCACCGACCCCGAGAACCAGTCCTACGTCGCGTACATCCTGGCGCCCATCGAGGGCCTCGACGACCGTGGCTACCAGACCGACCCGGCACAGGGCCTCACCGGCGTCACGGCCATCGACGACCAGACGCTGCAGGTGACGCTGCGCTACCCCTTCGCCGACTTCCCGGCGACGTTGGGACACCCCGTCGCTGCGGTGACGCCCGTAGACCACATCGACCAGGTGGGCGCCAAGGCCTACGCGAGCGCGCCGGTCGGCACAGGCGCCTATGCCGTCGAGTCGTGGCTGCACGACGACGAGATCCGGCTCGTCAAGAACCCGGCCTACTGGGACGCGGAGCAGCTCGGATGGGTCGACGCCGTCCAGATGCCCATCTACGACGACGTCGACGACATGTGGGAGGACTTCCAGGCCGGTGAGCTCGACTGCTCTCAGGTGCCGCAGGACCAGCTGTCGTCGGTCACACCCAGCCCCGAGGCGGCCGGCGACGGCCGGACGGCCGGCTCCTGGCCGGCCGCCGCCGTGTACCTGGTCGGCGTCAACATGACCGACCCTACCTTGGGTGCGAGCCTCGACCTGCGCAAGGCGCTGAGCCAGTCGGCGTCCGCCCAGGCGGTCGTCGATGAGGTCAGCCTGGGAGTCGCCGAGGTGGCCGGCGGCTACGTGCCTCCCGGCATCCCCGGCTACAAGAACGCGCAGAACCCGTACCCGTACGACCCGGAGGGCGCCGCCACTCTGGTCACCACGATGGGCGGCGTCCCCACGCTCAACTACTGGTACGACGTCAGCGACGACCACCGGCGCATCGCGGAGACACTGGCCGCCGGCTGGGCTGGGGCAGGGCTGCAGGTCAAGCCCAGCGAGTACGAGTGGGGTACCTTCCTGGAGAAGCTCTCGCGCGGCGACAAGGGGAGCGGCAGCCAGCTGTTCAGGGTCGCGTGGATCGCCGACTACCCGTCCATGGACGCGTTCCTGTACCCGCTGTTCCAGTCCGACCAGTCGCCGACCGGGAGCTACACCTTCTACTCCAACCCCGGGGTGGACGAGCTCCTGCAGAAGGCGCGCGCCACCATGGACGCCCAGCAGCGGCAGAATCTGTACGCCCAGGCGGAGAAGCTGATCCTCACCGACATGCCGGCGCTGCCGCTGTATTCCTATCGCTACCACCGCGTCGTGGGCCCGCGACTGCGCGGGTTCGCCGTGGACCCCATGGGCACCACGGATCTGCGGTCCGTCTGGGTCGAGTAACGCCTGCTGTGCAGGGGATTGCATAGAAGAGTACAGTTGACAACGGTGCAGCCCCGGCGGCACAGTGGCGAAACGAAAACGCGGCGGAGGTGGCACCACAAGCAAGTTCATGGCTGCGAGTCAGGGGTGAGCGGCCGTAATGAGAGACTCCGGGGGGAGTCGGACGACGTCAGTCACAAGGAGGTCATCGTGAAGAGACAAATGAGGAGGTGGCGCGGCCTGCTGATCGTGGTCGCGGTCCTCATCGTCGCGGCCATGCTGCTCGCAGCGTGCGGCAGCGACGAACCATCCAGCGACGCGAGCCCGACGGGCGGCGAGCCCAAGGCCGGCGGGCAGTACAACTTCATGATCGGCGCCGAGCCGATCAGCATCGAGCCGCTGAACACGCAGGAGTCCGAGGGCGCCCAGGTCCAGCACCAGGTGTTCCAGGGCCTCTACATCCTGCAGCTCCAGCCTGACGGCACCACCAAGGCCGTGCCCGACCTCGCTGAGTCCATGGAGGTCAATGAGGACGCTACGGTCTTCACCTTCAAGATCCGACAGGGCGTCATGTTCCAGCCTCCCGTGAACCGCGAGGTCAAGGCGCAGGACTTCGTCGACTCCTGGAGCTACAACGCGCAGGCCGACAACAAGTCGGCCACCACCTACATCATCGCGCCGATCGAGGGGATCGACCCCGAGACCGGCTACGCCGACGGCCCGGTGCTGAGCGGCGTCAAGGCTCTCGACGACTACACGCTCGAGGTCACCCTGCAGTACCCGTTCGCCGACTTCACGGCGACGCTGGTGCATCCGATCACGCACGTGTTCCCCGTGGACTACGCTGAGGAGATTGGCCGCAACGCGTTCTTCGACAAGCCGGTCGGCACCGGCCCGTACGTGGTCGAGGAGTGGAAGCACAACCAGTACATCACCCTCCAGCAGTGGCCGGACTACTGGAACAAGGACGGCGCGTCGGAGAACTCGGCTGGGCCTGGGTACGTAGAGACGATCAACTTCCCGATCTTCGCGGACGACAACACCGCCTGGCTGGCCTTCCAGAAGGGCGACATCGACTACGCCCGCGTCCCCGTCGGCAACTTCAAGGCCGCCCAGAACGACCCCAAGACCCAGGACGGCACCTGGACGGTCGAGGCCTACCCGAGCACGTCGGTGTACTTCATCAGCGTCGCGATGAACAAGCCGATGCTCGGCGGTGACGAGAACCTCCCGATCCGCGCGGCGCTCAACATGGCCGCCGACCGCGAGGCCGTCTCCAACATCGTGAACGAGGGCATCTCGATCCCGTCGGACTCGATCGTCCCCGTCACGATCCCCGGCTACAAGGCCGGACTCAACCCGTATCCATACGCTCCGGACCAGGCGCAGGCCAAGCTCGACGAGTTCACGGGCACCCTGCCGAAGGACATCCCGTACTGGTTCAACTCGGGCGCGGGCCACGACAAGATCGCCGAGGCCCTGGTCGCCGGCTGGCAGAAGGCCATGCCGGAGCTCACGTTCAAGCTGAACGGCGTCGAGACCAACAGCTACTGGACGCAGGCCTCTGAGAACAAGCCTCCTGCGCTCCTGCGCATGGGCTGGGTCGCCGACTACCCGTCGATCGACAACTTCATCTACCTGTTCACGACCGACGGCGGCAAGTACGGCTCGTACAGCTGGTACAGCAACGCCGAGGTGGACAGGCTGTTCGAGGAAGCACGCAGCACCACCGACGAGGCGCAGCGCCTCGCGCTGTACAACGAGGCGGAGAAGCTGATCCTCGCGGACGCTCCCTGCGTCCCGGTGTACACCTACCGTGACGCCCGTGCCACCAACAACCGCATCGGCGGGTTCACCTACAACGCGTTCATGCTCGTCGACATGTGGGATGTGTGGGTGAAGTAGGCCCGTGGCAGGTTGCCCCCTCGGGTATGCCTGAGTACACTTCATGCGGCGATACAAGCGAGACGGTCCGCGGCTCCGGCCGCGGACCGTCTCGTACCCCGACGACGGGGACGCCGCATCCGGTGCCTGCGAGGCTCTGATCCTGTGAGAACACTCTCGTGATCGCGTACATCATCCGACGCCTGCTCCAGCTCGTTATCGTGCTGTTCGGCGTCACCCTCATCACGTTCGGGATGCTCAAGCTCGTGCCCGGCGATCCCGCCGTCGCGCTCGCCGGCAAGGGGGCCACGCCGGAGAAGATCGCGAGTGTCCGCCATGAACGCGGGCTCGACCGGCCGTTCTACGTGCAGTACGTCAGGTACATCCAGCGTCTGGCGCAGGGAGACCTCGGCGAGTCGCTCTACTCGTCGCGGCCGGTCGGGGAGATGATCCTCGAGGCCGCTCCCGTCACCATCCAGCTCGCCGTCGCCGCGGTGCTCATCGAACTGCTGGGCATACCGCTCGGGGTGTACTCGGCGCTGCGCCAGTACACCTTCTGGGACACGGCGCTCACCACGGGAGCTCTCATCCTCTGGGGCATCCCAGTGTTCGTCCTCGGCTACTTCGCCATGTACATCTTCGGGCTCAAGCTGGACTGGCTGCCGATCGGTGGTGTCGGGCCCACTGTGCTCGGCATCATCCCGTCGACGCCGGCCAGCTGGTCCACACTGGTCCTGCCGGCGCTCACGCTCGGGCTCATCGAGGTCGCCTACATCTCGTACATGCAGCGCGCCTCCATGCTCGAGGTCTCGCGCTCAGACTTCGTCCGCACGGCGCGCGCCAAGGGCCTCTCCGAGCGCAAGGTCGTGTGGGGCCACGGCTTCAAGAACGCCGTCATCCCGGTCATGACCATCGCCGGCATCGATCTCGGTGCCCTCATCGGCGGCGCCATCATCACCGAGACGGTGTTCAACCGCCCCGGCATCGGCCTCATGATCTACCAGGCGATCAACTCCCGTGACACCGCGGTCATCGCCGGCGGCGTGCTGTTCGCGACCTTCTTCTTCGTGTTCGCCAATCTG
>DAIQNY010000169.1:0-7576 GCA_036788155.1 Actinomycetota bacterium
CGGTGCACGATGGTGGCGCCGACCTGGCTCTTGATGTCGTCGCCGATGATCGGCACGCCGGCCTCGACGAAGCGCTTCTGCCAGTAGGGCTCGCGGGCGATGAACACCGGCACGCAGTTCACCATGCCGCAGCCGGCGGTGAGGATCTGCTCCGCGTACCACTTGGTGGCCTCTTCGCTGCCGACCGGCAGGTAGCTGACCACGACATCGGTCTTGGTCTCCTTGAGGATGCCGACGATGTCGTCTGTCGGGCCGGGCGCCTTCTCGATGATCTGCGAGAGGTACTTGCCGAGGCCGTCGTGCGTCATGCCGCGCGCGACCTTCACGCCCTTCTCGGGCACGTCGCAGAACCTCACCGTGTTGTTGGGTGTGGTGTAGATCGCCTCGCTGAGGTCCTTGCCCACCTTGTTCTTGTCGATGTCGATGGCGGCGACGAACTCGATATCGTTGACGTGGTACCCGCCGACCACCGGGTGCATCAGGCCGGGAACGAAGTCGGTGTCTTTGGCGTTCTTGTAGAACTCCACGCCCTGCACGAACGACGAGGCGCAGTTGCCCACGCCGATGATCGCAACGCGTACTGGATTGCCCAAGATCGGTCTACCTCCACTGCTACGGCCGCGCCCTGCGACCGCATCGGTCCGAAGCGGGGTCAGGGCGAAGACAGGCGACCCGACCGGCTCGAGATAACGCGCGAGAGTATATCACGGGCAGGTCTTCCGACCGGGCGGCGGCGAACGCTCGCGAGCGCGTCGTCTGAGGCCGTGCGCAGCCGAACACCCCGCGGCGTCAGCCGTCGGCTCGGGCGATCCGCCGCCCGTCGCGAGGCGCTAGGCCCGGGGGCCGCCCCGCCCGCTCGTCGCCGGCCACAGGTCGTCGCCGAGGGAATCGTCCCCGTACCGCCGATCGCTCGGCGGCGCCGGTGGCTCTTCGAGCGCCGGCTCTCTGTCCTCCAGCCGCAACTTGCGCAGCACGTGAAGGGTGCGGTGCAGCACGGTGATCGACGTCGCCACGGCGAGCACGTAGAGCATCCAGACGAGGAAGCTCGTACCGCCCGGCTCCCACCAGACGAAGAGGAATCCGAGCCCGAGGCCGACCAGGCGCTCCGGGCGCGACATGAACCCGACCCTGCAGTCCACGCCGAGCGCCTCCGCCCGGGCGCGCGTGTAGGAGACGAGCTGAGCCGCGCCCATGAACACGAGCACGGCGAAGATGGGACCCCAGTCCGGGCCCTCGCGGACGAAGAAGACGACGAGGGCGCCCCCCACGAGCAGTTCTGAGACGCGGTCGAGCGTGGAATCGAGGAACGCGCCGGCCCTGGTGGGACCGGCACCGGCGCGCGCCACCGCCCCGTCCAGCGCGTCGCAGAGCGAGGCGATGACGCCGATGAGCAGCGCCCAGATGAAGTGGCCGGTGATGATGAGCGGCACCGCTGCCGCCTGAAGCACCAGCCCGAGGATGGTCATGAGGTCGGCGGTGAACCCACGGCGCGCCAAGACGGCCCCTACGCGGAAGAAGAGAGCGCGGGCACCGTCTGTGTAGCGTGTCTTGATGCTCGCCACGTCAGCCGTCGCGCTCGCGCACGGTGACGGCCGACGGCTGCGGCGCCTCGGCGGGCTGCACGTTCATGGCGAAGACCCACGCCGCGAGGACCACGAGCGCGCCGGCGACGGCGTCGATGATGAAGTGGTTGCCGGTGGCGACGATGGTGACGAGCACGACGACTGCGTAGAAGAAGCCGAGCCACCGCGTCCAGCGGCCGTCGGCCAGCACGAACAGCATGATCCCGATGAAGAGCGCGTAGCCGAAGTGCAGGCTGGGCATGGCCGCGAACGGGTTGGCCATCATCCCGTTCTCCAGGATCTGCTCCCGCACCCCGTGCAGGAAGTTGATGTCGGCCACGCCGGACGTGAAGATCATGCGCGGCGGCGCCGTGGGCAGCAGCGCGAAGACGATGACGGCGATGAAGTTCATGGCGAGGAACCAGTCGCGGTACAGGCGCCACCAGGAGCGGCGCTGCGTGAACACCCACAGCATGGCGCCGATGATGAACGGCAAGTGAGCGTACTGGTACGTCCACACCAAAAGGGTCATGAGCGGTTCGAACGCGCTGATGCGGCCCTGGATCCAGGGTTCCCACCAGATGCCGAGGGCCTTCTCGAGGTTCATGAAGAAGGTGCCGTTCGCGAGCGCCACGGCCTCGCGTCCCTGGGCCAGCGCCCGGGACACGTCGTAGGCGGCGTAACACGCGGCCATGATGAGCGTTTGCCGGAGGACGTCCCATCCTCCGTTGGGAGCGAGCGTGGATCTGGCGTCGCTGAGAAGCCTGCCCATTCTGGGCTTGAGGCGCACGTTCACCCTCTTCGACCTCCCGTCAGGTGGACGTCAGGAGCTGCCGCCCATATCTAGCGAATGATAGCCGAGCCGCGAAGCGGCGGGCAACTGATGCCGGCGGCGTCAGACGTCTGTTCGCCGCCCTCCCGTCGCGCGAGGCGGCCTGCCTGTTGCACGTGGTGTTCCCGAATGGAGACCCGGCTCCTGCCCGGACGTTGCCTGCACCGGGCGGCGATCACGAGCGGAGCGCGGCGAAGTATCCGGGGGATTCGAACGCCCGCACGACGGCTCCGGGCACCTCGACGTCCGTCGCGACGGCGATCTCGACGCACTGGCAGAGGCTGCCGCTGGCTGGTCCCGGACGGCGGTGGGTGAGGTGTGCGGGTGGTGGTGGGCCGTGAAGGATTCGAACCTTCGACCTTGGGATTCCGGCCGCACCGTCTCAGGCACTTCTGCCGCGTCGCATGGCCAGTCGGGAATTCGCATGAGAAGTGGCCCGCTAGCAGGGGTTTCTCTGCCTGTCGTTCTCAACCGTGCTCACTCCGTCTCATCCGCCGTCATGCCGTCCTCAGCAGGGTAGGAGTACAAAAGGAGTACAGAGGTCGTGCGCCTCCGTGGGTCCGGATCACCGGCATGTGTACTCTGGACCCTGGAGGTAACGACCATGAAGACGAGCGAGACGGGAGCCCTACGGCCGGGCTTCGTCTACACCACGACGGAAGCGGCCACGCTGCTCGGCAAGCCGGTGCAAGAGGTCAGGCGGATGTGCGATACCGGGGAGCTGTGGACCTTCCGCGCTCGCGAGCTGCCCGGCTGGCCGCGGCGGATCGCGCTGGACATTCACGGCACCGAGCGCCTGCTCGGACACAGCACGGCGAAGAGCCGTCGGGCCGCGCGGCGCCCACCGATGAGCGGGCAGCCTGACGGCAGGAGGGGAGGAAACGCACCATGCAGACCATGACCAAGCCGAACACGGCAGCGCTGATACTCGCAGAGCTGCGCCAGGGCGAGCGCACCACGGCGGAGCTCATGGCCGCGGCCGGCGTGAGTCGCAATGCCGTGCTCTGCTGCCTCGCCGGCCTGAGGGATCACGGCTACCGGATCACGGACGCGGTGGCCGGCGGCCGCCGTCACCGGGGCGGCCACCATGACGCGATATGGCGGCTCGCCTTCGACGTGGAGCGGCCGGCGGCGCGGACCTGCGCCATGCCCGGCTGCACGACGCCGCTGAATCGCTACAACGTGAGCCGCTACTGCCTCGTGCATCGTCACGCCGTGGCCGCGCGCCTCATCTCCTGGACCACGAGCGTCCTTCAGGAGGAGGTGACAGACCTTGAGGAACTTCTGGCCGTCGTGGAGCTCGCGGCGCTCCCCGCTCGCCCCTGAGCCGGGCAGCATGGGCCTGCCGGATCCGTTGTGGCCGAGCGCCTGCACGGACGTGCACGAGTGGCTGCAGACGCTGGAGTGGCAGTACCGCGCCATGGTCGGCGGCAACGGTAAGAGCCGGGTGCCCGGCCTCACGCTGCGCGGCAAGCCGCTTCTGGCCCGCACGGGCAGAGAGAGCGACGGCCGGGACTCCGCGTTCTGGCACGTCGTGACGAGCGGGTACGCAGGGGACCGGAGCCGGCCGCGGATCCTGGAGCTGGGACGCGCCGCCCGGATGGGCCAGGCCTGGCGCCTGCTCGAACTCTTCGACGCGGGCGACGTGCGCGCCGTGTGGTGGCGCGAGTCGCGGCGCCGCGTACTCGTCGCTCCCGCGGACTTCAGCCTCGTCGTGGTCCTGCAGGAGAGCCAAGATCATTTCACGCTGTGCACGTTCTATCCGGCGAGCCGGCCGACGCAGCAGCGGCGCCTGTTCCGGCGCGCCGCGGAGTCGTGGGAAGAGGGTCGGTCACGGCGCGAGGATCCTCCCGGCGTCGCGGCGGGCGGACGTGCCCGCGCGTACCGGCCGCCGGCGTCGGGCCGGCGCTGGCGGGCCTACCCGGGTGCGCCCCTGGCTTGGGACCACGCTCCGGCGTGAAGATGACTCCGAGCTTCCAGGAAGGAGAGCAGGAGGCGCCGGAGGCGCGGCGTGCGGATGCTTTGGAGCATGTCCGCCACTAGCACGATCGCAGCGACACGAGGGGCCCGGCTTCCGTCGGGCCCCTCGTCGTGTTCAACGCTCGCCTTCTTCGTACCGTTGCCCCACACTCGCGGCGGCCGTAGCATCCACCCCGACTGAGCATGCGTCGCGACTCGCAGGAGGGCACCGATGTCAGAGCATCTCGACAAGGCACGGCGGCAGGTGCAAGCCGGCAAGCACAAAGCTGCGCTCGACAGTCTCATCTTCGCGGAGCCGCTCGTGCGGGGCGGGGACACGCAGGAGGCGGCCGGCATGCTGGAGCTGTGCGCCCAGATCGGCGAGAGCGTGTCCTGGGGAGCGAAGGCGGAGTGTCTTCGTCTGTACACGGTGGCGGATGACCTGCTCAATGCTGAAGCGAGGCTTCAGGCGCGCGTCGGGCCACTGGCCGTAAGCTACCCGTTCACGCGATTCTTGGGCATCAACCCTGCAGCACGCGGAGCGCGGGGCCCGAGCGTCGCCGGGCGTATGTGGTTCACGTCCGCCTGGTTCGGTCTCGGGTCAGATGCGGGTGAGCCGCGAGAGGGAGCGCAGATCCCGGCCGCGGCGATCGCCCGGGTCGAGCTCGGAGGCGGGCGCGTCGTCAAGCGCGCGGGTGAGCTGGCCGGCGAGTTCGTGGCTCTCGGAGCCGTGGGGCTGGCGGTCGGCGGCGTCCATGCGGAGCGCACCAGACTCGTGCTGCACACGCACAGCGGGGACGCGGCGCACTGTGGAGGAAGTGCTGCCCGAGCAGGTGAGGGCAGAAGTCGCTCCCCTGCTCGCCGAACTGGGGATCCCGTTCCTGGACGAGAGCCTCTCAGCGCCGGCGCAGGGCCCTCAGACAACGGAGACCGCCGGTCTCGTCGACGAACTCGAGCGGCTGGCGCTCCTGCATGAGCGCGGCGCCCTCACGGCGGAGGAGTACGCCGCGGCCAAGGGCAAGCTGCTCGGCGTGTAGACCGGGGGACACAAGCCGTGGATGAGGACGCCACACCTGCTGTTGACTCGGAGTTCCTGGCCCGGGGGCTGGAGCCGCTCGAGCCATTCACCGCGCCGGCCGACGAGCGGCGCTGCCGGTGCGTGCGCTGCGGCACGACCCGGTGGGTCCGTCTCAGGAATCTCCGACAGGGCGGCGTCGCCTGCCGGTGGTGCCACGGCTGGAGCCGGTGGACCGAGTTCGCGGCCAGGGCGGAGGCCTCGCGGGGCGAGCTTGGCACTCCTGAGGAGTCACTCGCACGCCTCCGCCTTCTCAATCTGGCGCCGCTCACGGAGGTCGGCACCATGTACCGGCCCGTGGGCGTCGTCTGCCTGGAATGTGGCGAGACGTTCGTCACTGTGCCCGAGCGGATCCGCACGGGCGAACGAGGATACTACGGATGCGAGCGATGCGCCTCTGAGCGCAGGAAGGCGGCCTTGGCTGACGCTGACCGGGTCTTCTGGGCGAGCGGCCTGGAGTTGCTCGGACCGTGCCGCGGCGAGTACGTACCTCAGCCTGTCCGCTGCCTCGCCTGTGGCACTGAGCGGCGCGTCTCGTATGACGCTCTCAGACGGGGAAAGGCGCCGCTCTGTTGGACCTGCACACACGGCATCCGTCCAGACGAGCCACATCGGGTCTACCTCGTCCACTTCCCCGCGCTTGGGGTCGTGAAGGTCGGGCTCACGCACGACCGGCACGATCGCCGCCTCTTCCAGCACATGGCAGAGGGCGGCGAGCTCGTCGACACCGTGGTGGTACCGGACCGCGAGTCCGCACGCAGGCTAGAGCGGTACCTGCAGGCGGTCCATGAGCCGTGGCCGGCTCCGAGCGTCGGTCCCGCGGAGTTCCCCCAGGGCGGATGGACGGAGACATGGAGCGACGCGGCGCCGCCTCTCAGCCTCTCCGCGGCGGCGGCGACAGTGCTCGGGAGGGACACGCCATGACCTGCCGACGAGCCTAGTTGTCGGCAGCGTCCTCCGCTGCAGCCGAAGGTCCGTTGCCGGCCCGCCTGTTGGGGAGCGCAATTTCCGTGAGTCCGCCTTCAGTGATGGCCATGAACCACGGCCCGCGTGGACGTTGGTCGATCACTCGCTCGACCTCAGGCCAGCGTCGCACGAGCCGAACGAGTGCGTCCCAGTTGGAGAGGTCTTTCTTGCCGGCGATCCAGAAGACACGGAGGCCGTGCGCGCGTAGCGCGTCGAGCTCGGCCGGCTTGGTCCTGATGCGACGGTCGCGCAGGACGGCCACGAGGCCACGGCTCGCCACAACCGGCATCCAGTTGACGTCCTCAGTGCCGTACGGGATCTCCGGGATGAGCGCATGCACCGACGACTCCTGTGACGAGACCGGCTGCCTCGAGCACCAGACTGCCGGCCGCATCGTCCTCCGCCGTAGCTGTGCCGTGCCGAACTTGCTCCCGCTCCTCGGGCTCCAGGCGGGAGAGCATGGCGCGCGCAGCGGCAGTAGCGGACGCCATCGGTCCTGATTCTTCCACAGATGTGGAACTTCCAGCGAACGAAGCTCAGGCGCATGCCCTGCGTGGATCGCGTCCTTGCGAGCGACGGTGAGCGCCTTGCCGACGCCGAGTGCGCTCTCGTCGAAGAAGAACCGGAGTCTCTCCGGGTCGGGTGCCATCCACTCAGGCCACGCGACCGAGCTCGAATCGCACGGCGGCCTCTACCGCCTCACTTGAGAGCTCGTACAGCTCTGCAATCATTGCGAGGGAGTCTCCGGCGCGCACCTGCTCGGCGATGACCTCCGTCGGCACGCTCCGCACGACGGGCTCGCCAAACTGTCGCAGAGGGTCCATCACGACACACCTGTTATCGGGCGACGGGTGAAGGCGCCTCACCTCAGGCGTGTCGTCGTAGTCGACGGACCCGACGAAACGGGCAGCCTCGGGAGCGAGCACGAGCTGGTCGTTCCGAACGACGATGATGTGCAGCGCCCGCTCGAGCCCTGACTGCTCCTGCGCCTTCAGCACGAGCTCCTGGCCTGCGACGTCGAGCAGGGGATGGGCAAGCGCCAGCGGGTACTTGGTGTTCAACTGCTCACGCAGTCGCTCCACGGCGCCCCGCATGCGGACGATCGGTACGCCGGCCTCCCGATACTCACTGAATGCCATGAAGAGAGGCCTCCGTGGTGGCATGCTCCGAGTGTCACCGCGG
>DAIQNY010000170.1:0-7527 GCA_036788155.1 Actinomycetota bacterium
AACCCGTCCCAGACGATCGAGGCGATCTTGTCGCGGTCGATCGCCCAGGCGAGGGCCAGGCGAAGAGCCGGGTCGAGCAAGACGGGGTTACCCAGCGAGTCCGGGCTGTCGTAGCAGTTGAAGCCCAGTTCATCGAACCCGTTCTCGTGAGAGAGCGACGTCTCGAGCCCCGAGGCGCCCTCGAGCGTGCGGTACGCCGCGGCTCCCACGTTGCCGCCCTGGATGAGACCCGCCTTGAGGTCCGAGGTCAGGGTGTCGTTGTTCGTGTACATCTGGAAGATGATCTCGTCGACCTTCGGCTGCTCACCCCAGAAGTCCGGGTTCGCCTTGAGGCGCACGAACTTGTCCTGCTCGAACTCGATGATCTGGAAGGGGCCGCTGCCGATGACGGGGGGCTTGTTCTGGAACTTTCGTGAGATCTCACCGATCGACATCTTGCTCCAGATGTGCTTCGGCACGATCGGCACCAGCGTGAGATTCGTGAGGATGCGCGGAAGCGGCTCGGAACACCTGAACTCGACCGTGTAGTCGTCGGTCGCCCTGCACGACTCGATGCCCGTCACATACGCGTCGTAGTTCCCGATCTCGTCGCTCTGGTTCAGTTCGATCGAGTACACGATGTCGGCGGCCGTGAGCGGCTCGCCGTCCTGGAACTTGACGTCATCGCGCAGCTTGAAGGTCCATGTCTTCAGGTCCTCGCTCGACTCCCAGGACGCGGCCAGCGACGGGGCCGGCTCCAGCGTCTTGGGGTCCGTCTGGGTCAGGTAGTCGTAGTTGAGGTGGTACAGGGCGTAGGACGGGCTCTCGATCCCGATGAACGGGTTGAGGCTGTCGACCTTCATGTTCCAGCCGATGCGCAGTACGACGGGGTCGCCGGAGGTGGCCGATGGGGACGAAGCCGCACCCTCCTGCGGCAGGCCTACCAGTAGTCCGCAGCTGAGAACGCTAGCGATCAGCATGACGACCCACAGCTTGGGTCCATTGACATCATGTGCCTGCATCCGATCGATCCCCCTCGGTCGATGTCGATCTCGGCTATCGTCACAGCCGGCGCTGCATACGCCGGACCGCATCTGTGAGCGCAGCCGGCACTCGGGGAGTCTCGCCCGCTTGCAGCCGACGCGTAAGAGCGCCGCTTCCGAAGTGGAAGCGGCGAGGAGGAAGGCGCCTCTGGTGTTACGCCAGGCCGGCGTCCGCCTGACTCGTTGTGAACCGATGGGCCTCGACGTCCGCGAGGATCGCATCGAGGCCCTGCTTCACGTCATCCGGCAGCTCGAAGGCGCGCGGCTCGGAGCGCAGCTCCGCGACCCGCGCCCGTAGCCGGTCGAGCAACGTCTGCGACCCGTCCGCCTGCCAGGCGTCGTGGCGGGTCGTGTCGAAGAGGTCGCTCTGCCAGATGCTGCGGAAGTGTGTGCGCGTGTAGGGACGGGCCAGGTGGTTGCCGCCCGGCCCCACGGTCTTGATCTCGTCCAGCGCCAGCGACTCGTCGTCGACCGGCAGCGGCGCCAGGAACGCCTTGGACCAGCCGATCAGATGGTCGCCGAACACGATCGATTCGTAGCTGGCCTGCAGTCCGCACTCCAGGTATCCCACGTCATGCAGCAGCGTGCCCCGACTCAGCTTGCCGAGGATCGCGGTCAGCGCCGCCTCGGCGCTCCACTGCTCGTCCAGCAGCTTGCTGTCGGTGTGCGCCGCGTAGGCGAAGCTGGGCAGGTCGTACCAGCGCGCCAGGTCGGTCTGCGCCTGGTGGCCGCGGAACACATCCGCCGAGGAGTACACCTCGTTCAGTGTCTTCATGTTCATCGCGCCGACGCCGACGCCCCAGACGAACGGCGCCCCGGGGCGGACTGTCTGGCTCAACACCAGACCGGCAAGCACTTCCGCGTTGGCGACAATGATCACAGAGGCGATGCTCGCCGGCGCCGTGCTCCCCGCATTTGGCGCCGGCGCCCAGATCAGCGGGATCTCCAGCTCGGCACATGCGATCACCTTGCTGGCCCCGTCCTCGTCGAACAGGAGAGGAGGCACCGGCATGGCGTAGATGCCGAAGCTGCCGCGCTCGCCGGCCAGTGCGGCCATCTCCTGCATCTTCGGCAGGATGTGGCCGTCGCGCGGCGCGACGATCAGCGGCTTGCGCGTGCCGCGCAGCATGGCGTCGACCTGCACGAGGTCGTCGATCGCCTGCGGAGCATCCTCAGGTAAGCCCATGCTCATCACGAAGTCGATGTGAGGCAGCTTCTCGCAGAGCGCAGCCATGCCCTCGACGTCCGCACGGCCGACCCGACGGCGCTCCCGTGTCTCCGGGTCGCAGATGTACAGCACATCGGAGCCGGTGCCGCAGTACGAGTGCGCAGCGTCCAGGATAAGAGGCTCCGTCTCCCCCCCACGGGGCTTGATGGCCCAGTCACGAGGTGCCGTCGCGAGGGCCCGCTCCACCAGCTCGGAGGGGATGCGGACGCGCTTCCCGTCCACACGCGCACCGGCGTCGGCGAACAGCTCCACTGCCGGCGCGTAGTGCACGTCGATGCCCGTCTCGTCGAGCACCTCCAGCGTCGCCTCGTGCGCGCGCCGGCAGGCGTCGTCGTCCCACATGGTCAGGCGGGCAGCGTCCACGGCGCGTCCTCCTCGCTGGTCGGTTCCGGCCGCCCCGACTGGACGGCACCTCGTTGGACGCGCGGGCACAGCGCTTCCGTCGCCCGACGCGCGGCTGGACATGCGTCTGGTCACCGGAGATGCTACCGATCATGGACGTCAGCCAAGTACGCGATAAAGGGCTCTGCATGCAGTGCGGCACCTGCGTCGCAGTGTGCCCGACCCGCGCAATCAAGCTCGACTGGAGGGTGACGACCGGATACGGCGTCATCGTCGACCGCGAGCGGTGCACCGACTGCGGGATCTGTCTCGATGCGTGTGCGGGACCGGGATTCGACTTCCGTCCCGAGGCCTGGTGGCGCGAGCACAACGCGGACGCCGCCTGCCGCGACTTCCTCGGCCCCTGGCGACGACTCTGGTTCGGTTGGGCCGCCGACCCGGAGGTCCGTCATGCCGGTGCGTCTGGAGGCGTCGCCACGGCCCTGCTGACCGGTCTCCTCGAACTGGACTTCGCGGATGCCGTCCTGGCGGTCGGCATGAGCGACGAGCAGCCGCTCCAGGCCGTCGGCGTCGTCTGCCGTACGCCCACCGAGATCGCTGCCTGCCGCGGGTCCAAGTACGACGTGGTGGCCGTCAACACACTCCTGCGCACAGTGCTCGAGGAGCCCGGACGCTACGTGCTCGTCGGCCTGCCGTGCCACCTGCAGGGACTTAGGCTCGCGCAGCGCCGCTTTCGGCGGCTGCGCGAGCGTGTGGTGCTCGCCCTCGGGATCTTCTGCGGTCTCACCTGCGAGCCGCGTGCGACGGAGGTGGCCGCGCTCCAGGCAGGGCTGGATCCCGCGGATCTGCGCTCCGTCTCCTACCGCGGGCCGGGCTGGCCCGGCGGGATGCGGCTTGTCACGCGCGATGGGCGCGTGCGCCGGCGCGACTACCCCGAATACTTCGACCGGCACCTCGCGGCGCACACTCCGCCTCGATGCCGCGTCTGTCCTGATGCCCTGGCCGAGCTCGCAGACATCTCGGTGGGAGATACGTGGCTCGAGCGGTTCGAGGGTTCTGACGGCGTGAGCGACCTCATCGTGCGCACCCCGACCGGCGAGCGAGCGGCGGCGGCGGTTGCCGACCGTCTGCGTCTCCAGGAGGCGACCCCGGAGGAGATGGTCGAGTCCCAGGCCGAGACCTACAGGGTCAAGCGCGACATCTTGCGCGGCCGGCTCGCGCTGCGCGCGGCGGCCGGCCGTCCGGTGCCTGCATACGCCGGTCTCGACTTGAGAGCCGGACCTCGCGACACCCTGGTCGGCACGCTCGACGTCGGCCGCGAGCTGCTGTACCGGCGGCTCGCGGACCGGCGGTTCCCCGGCAAGGTGCGACTCAGCCGCGCCGCAACGTGACGCCCTTGGGCATCGACACGTCGAGGCCGCGCCGCAGAGCGCGCGATACTGCGTCGGGCCTGCGACCCTGATCCTCCAGCACCTCGCAACGCTCGATCGCCGTGCGCACGACCCGCGCGCCGGCCGAACGCAGGGGTTCCGGCGGCAGGTACGTGGGCGGCTCCGACACCAGGGGAGACTGCGCGTACTCGTCACCTGACTCCAGGACGACCGAGGCCAGTGTCCGCCCTATGAGGTTGGAGGGCGCTACGCCGTTCCCGCAGTAGCCGATGCCGTAGTGGACGTTGCGGTACCTGCCCAGCACGCCCACCCAGGGGAGTCCATGCTGCGTGCGCTCCACCGGGCCGCCCCAGGACCACTCCGCCGTCAGGCCTTGGGTCGCCGGGAACAGCGCGTGCATGTCCCGCACGATCTCCTCAGTCTGTGCTGGGTCGTGGTAGTGCGCCGGGATGATGCGTCCACCGAAGCCCAGACGGCCGCCGCCACGCCCGAACACCAGTCGGTCGTCGCCCAAGCGCTGCCCGTAGTGCACGGCCGTGCGGCCGTCCGCGTACGGTCTCCCGACCGGCCATCCGAGGCCGTCGAGCCGGTCGCGGGAAGACGCGGTGGCAACGACGTGCGACGGGATCACGAAGACCGTCCGTCGCAGCTCGGGCCACCGCGCCAGCCACGACCCGCCGCCGAGCACCACCCTGTCGGCGGCGACGGATCCTGACGGCGTGGTGACCAGCGCCGGCAAGCCGCGCTCGAGACCCAGCAGCGGCGTACCCTCGTAGACCCGCACGCCGGCGGCGATCGCCAGCCGGCGCAAGCCCTGCGCAAGCAGCGCCGGCTGCACACCGCCGGCGTGCTCGACGATCGCGGCCGCCTCGGCCGTTGGCGACCCCGACGCCTCACGTGCCTCCTCCCTGGCCAGCACCCGGAACAGGTCGCCGCGGCCCAGATCGTCCGCCAGCCTGGCGGCGTGCAGCACGCCGTTCACCTGGGCCGGTGATTGCGCGACGACCAGTCCGCCGAAGCGCGAAAGATCGCAGTCGATGCCGCCCTGATCCACAGTCCAGCGGATCTCATCGACGCTGCGCCGAGAGGCGTCGAGCAGCCACAAGCCCGCGTCGCGGCCGAAGCGCGTCACGAGTCTGGGGAGAGCGTCGTCCCAGCCGTTCACCCAGCCCCCGTTGCGACCGCTTGCCCCGGCGCCGCAGTACTCGCGTTCGATCAGTACGACGTCCACGGCGGGATCGAGTCTCTTGAGGTACAGCGCGCTCCACAGTCCCGTGAAGCCGCCCCCAACGACGCAGACGTCGGACCGCACCGACCTGGTCAAAGGCTGGAGGCCCTGCGGCTGCCACCGTGGATCTCCGCCCTGCCAGAACACCGCCTGGCTTCGCCGTCCTGTCGTCCGCCCTCCGACCACCCTGCCGGCTGCCATCGTCGCTCCCTCCCGGGCCAGCCGGAACCGCCCGGTCCAGCCGAGCCGCCCTTGCATGAGTCGCCGCAGTCGCCCGCGTCCTGTCGACTGATGATACGCCCGGCGCCTTGCCTTCGGGCAGCGGTCAGAGCCCGGCCTGCTCCCGGATGAGAGCCCAGCGCTCGGGCTCGAGGTTCGCCGCACCCAGGTCCTTGATGCCCTCCAGCGCCGGGGCCGGCAGTGACGCCTTGGCGCCGGCCAACATGCGGACGAGTTCGTCCCGGTTGAGTCCCTTGAACATCCAGCCGAGCCAGTCGAGCGCCAGCTGCGGCTTAGCCGACGCCATGATCGACCCCTGGATCGCAGCAAGTTCCTGATCGGTGAAGTGCTCCCACATGACCGGCACGATGGTCAGCTCCTCGTGCGCCAGATGCTCGAGGTAGAAGGCGACCAGTTCGTTGAAGCGCTTGTTCAGCTCTGTGCCCGCCTCTGGCCGTGACGCCGGTTCCGCAGTCTCTGTAGCGGAGACGGCGTCGCCCGTGATCGCGAGGAGCGTCTCGATCGTCCTGTGCTGCGCCTCCAGCCCGTCGATCAGAGCCCCGTCGAACGGACGCACCTGCGGGAAGACGATCTCATCCTCGGTATGGTGATGCTCTCGCAAGAGCGAGAGGACGGGGATGAGGTCCGCGGTGGTCCTCCTCGCCGCGCGATCGTCCGCGAAGTCGGCGGTCTGCAGCCTGCCACCGGCGTCATACACCATCGCCCTGATCGCTTTGTGGATAGCCGTGAAGAGGTCGGGTCGCGACATCTGCGTCACCTCCGTCTGCCTGCCGTCGTCACAAGTGTGCCTGATGAGGCCGGCCCCTGCAGTCACGTCGGCGTTGGCGCCTGGAATCTGGACGAACTTCGCGCCCCGCCTGATCAGCGCGAGACGGATTTGTCGGCGAAGTTGAGCGCCCGCGACGGGGGCACTTTACTCGCACGCGCCCCACTCGTACGCTGCAACCCTGCGAGCGGCGGGGCGTCCCTGTGCCACGCCCGCACACGGCCGGGCGGCCTGCCCTGCATCCGCCTCACCCGTCGACTCGCCGCCGACACATCGCCTGCGAGCGGAGGTACTCCAGTGAAGAGAAACCTACACGCCGGGCGGCCCAGCTCGGGAGGGCTCAGCCTGAACGTGTTCACCGAGGCCGAGCTCGACGACATCCATCTCGGATCGCTCGAGGTCCTCGAGCGCACCGGCGTCTGGATCGAAGCCGACGACGCGCTCGACATCTTCAGCGACGGCGGCTGCGTCGTCGACCGGGAGACGAGGGTCGTCCGCATCCCGCCGCATCTGGTCGAGGATGCCATCCGCTCCGCACCGCCCAAGAACTTCCTGTGCGGGCGCGACCCCGACCAGGACATCGTCCTGGAGGCGGGTCGCGTGTACGTCTCCAACTTCGACGAGGGCATCAGGATCGTCGACCCCCGCACCGGAGAGCACCGGCATCCGGCCCTGCGCGACGTGCAGGAGGCTGCACGTCTGGTCGACGCTCTTCCAGACATCGACACGTACGAATCGGCCGTGCACCCCGGCGACGTCCCGGAGCAGACCGCCAGCCTGTACAAGTGGCTGGCGGCCATCGAGAACACTGGCAAGCCGGTCGGCACAGAGGCCACCAGTGCCTACGACTGCCGCAGACTCATCGAGATGGCCACCCTGGTCTCGGGCGGCGAGGACGAGTTCCGTCGCCGCCCGCTCATCGGCTTCGGCGTCTGCCCGGTGAGCCCGCTCAAGCTGCCGCGCGACGCCACCGAGGTGATCATCGAGTCGGCGCGCGCCTGGTGCCCTGACACGATCCTCAGCATGGCCATGTCCGGAGGATCGTCCCCCGTCACGCTGGCGGGCACGCTCGTTCTGCACAACGCAGAGGTGCTCAGCGGCATCGTGCTCGCCCAGCTGGTGGAGCGCGGCTGCCCGGTGACCTACGGCTCGTCGACCACGGCGATGGACCTGAAGCTGGCGGCGGCGTGCGTGGGCTCGCCGGAGCTCGCCCTGTTCTCCGCCGCCTGCGCTCAGATCGCACGCCGCTACCTGCTCCCGAGCTTCGTAGCCGGGTTGTAGGCGGACTCGAAGCTCGGTGACGCGCAGAC
>DAIQNY010000171.1:0-7504 GCA_036788155.1 Actinomycetota bacterium
AACGACGAGGTCCAGGAGGGCATGGGACGCTGCGGCGAGTGGTTCCTGGTGGACGCGTACCCGGACGTGGAGGTCGAGCTGCTCTCGCTCGGCAAGGGCACGTCCGGCGGTCTCATCCCCATCTGCTATACCCTTGGGTCTGACCGCATGAGCGAGCCGGCCGGCGAACTCTATACCGGAGGTACGTTCGCCGGCTCCCCCGTCGGCTGCGCCGTCGGCATCAAGCTCATCGAGATCATCAGGCGCGACAAGGTGCTCGACAACGTCAAGGAGATAGAGCGGGTCGCGAAGGCGAAGTTCGGCGCCATGAAGGAGAAGTACGAGGTCGTCGGCGATGTGCGCGTCAAGGGCTGCTACCAGTGCATCGAGTTCGTCGAGGACAAGGAATCGAAGATACCGGCGCACGACATCACCCGCGAGGTCGTCTACGCCATGGAGAGGCGCGGGGTCATCCCCATCTACGAGCCGGCGTTCAACTGGTTCCGCCCCACGCCGGCGCTCAACATGCCGCCCGAGCTGTTCGCGCTCGGCTGCGACATCGTGGAGGAATGCGTCGCCGAGGTGAGCAAGGCCCGCGCAAAGGGCATCGCCTGAGAGAGCGCGTAAGAGGACGCGAGGGCCAGGGAGCAAGGAGACACGTGTCATGACCTACGAAGACCTGCCGTTCGGCGGCATCGCGACCTTCTTCAAGGCGCCGTACGTGCCGACGCCGACGACGGCCGACGCGGACGTCGCCGTCGTCGGCGTCCCCTGGGACCTGGGCACCACCAACCGCTCGGGGAGCCGCCTGGGCCCTCGCGCCCTCCGTGACGCCTCCACCCTCTGGGCCTTCCAGCAGGACCACGAGACACTGTACGACGGCGAGGCGGGAGTCGAGTTGCTCGGGGGGGTGAGGTGGGCCGACTGCGGCGACGTGGCCGTCGGCCCCATGTGGTCGCCGGAGCGGTACCACAACTCCGTCGTCGACAAGCTCCAGCCGATCATGAGCGCCGGTGTCTTCCCCGTCACCCTCGGCGGCGATCACTCCATCACCTACCCGGTGCTCAAGGCGCTCGTCCAGGCGAGAGCCGGCAGGCCGCTGCATCTGGTGCAGTTCGACACGCACATGGACTACTGGGAGGAGGAGGGCGGCCAGCGCTGGAGTCACGCGAGCCCCATCATCCGCAGCCACGAGACCGGGTTCCTGAGCGGGCTCACCCAGTACGGCATCCGCAGCCTGCACACGGCCGGCGACAACATAGCCTTGGCGCAGAGCCGCGGCGCCCACATCTTCTGGGCCCAGCAGGCCAAGGACATGCTCGCCGCCGACCTGGTCGAGCATTTGCCGCAGGGCGGCGACGTCTACATCACCTTCGACATCGACGCCCTCGATCCGGCGATCGCGCCGGGCACCGGCACCCCGGAGCCCGGCGGGTTCAGTTACTACGAGGCCAAGGACATCCTGCTGGCGGTCTGCGACCGCTGCAACGTGGTAGGCATGGACCTCGTCGAGGTCGCGCCGCAGTACGACGGGCCTGCTCAGTTGACGGCGCTGCACGGCGCCCGCCTCATCCTCGACACGGTGGGCGCCGTGTTCCGTCGCCGGGCGGCCCTGTCGTGAGCGAGCCCCACGAGCCGCGGCCGGACACGCAGGAGCACCGGACTCCCGGACCGGAGAACCAGGAGCCGCAGGAGCCGGAGGCGGGGCCACGGGGGAACCGGCGGAGTGAACCACCGCTGGTCGCCTTCGGCATCGTCATCGGCACCGCCGTGGGAGGCGTCGCCGGTCTCATCGTCGGCGCCTTCCTGCTGGGCGCCGGTGTAGGCTGCGCCGCCGGCGTCATCATCGGTGCGGCCGCGCAGGCACTCCACTCGCGCGGCTGAGGCGACGCCGGGCGTGAGGCCTTCGGCCGCCGGGTCCTCCGGCGGCCGAAGGCCTCACGCGGCCTGGTCCCGCTCGAGGGCGGCGGTGACAGCCCGGACGACCGCCGCCGGGTCGTCGACCTCGATGACCAGCCGCTCGAACGGTTCACCCTCCAGGTCGATGGCGACGCAGCAGTCGGGATGGTGCACGTCCCAGAACTCGTGCCGCCCGTGCACCAGCATCGGTCCCGCCGCGACGGCGTAGTCCAGGAGCGCCTCCGTACGTCCCGCTCCCAGCCAGGGGCCGTGCGAGGAGACGCGCGGGTCGATGCGCGCCCCCCTCACGTGCTCGAGCGGCACGACGATCCGCCGCCTCAGGGCCCAGACCACGTCGAACCCATGCACGGTGACGACGAGCCGGTCGTCGTCGATGTTTACACTGGCCGTCATGCTGCATCTATTCCCGCCCGGACGTCGGGCGTTCAGGCGCAGGGCGAGCGCACGTCGCCGGAGCGCCGGCGCCTCGCGGAGGAAGGCTGTGCGAGGTCAGGCGCCGGACCGGCGAGGTTGGCGCGGCACCGGCACGGTGCCGGAGAGGGCGGGCGGCTGGACAGACCGTGGGGGGACTCCGCCCGCCCCGTCCGGCGCCGCGCCGGTGCCGGGGTACGCGGCCGACCGGGGGGGACACACCGGCCGGCCGCGAGCTTCAGGCCGGCGCGCTCACGCCGGCAGCGCCACGCTGAAGGTGGAGCCCTCACCTTCCACGCTGGCGACCTCCAGACGGCCGCCGGCGCGCTCCACCAGCCGTTTCACGATCGAGAGCCCCAGGCCGTTACCCTCGAGCTCTCTGGTCTCGATGCGCTTCTCCCGGAAGAACTCGTCCCAGAGCCGGGCGAGGTTCTCCTCCCTGATCCCGATGCCCGTGTCGGTCACGTCGATGCGCAGCCAGCCGTCATCGACGAAGCCTCGCACCGTGACCGTGCCGCCGTCCCGGTTGTACTTGACGGCGTTGCCCACGAGGTTGCTGAGCAGCAGGCGCAGGTCGTCGGGCCGGATGAGCGCCGGGGGAAGGCCGGGGTCGAGGTCGACGGTCACGGAGACACGGCGCTGGGCGCCGCGCTCGCGGGCGAGCTCCGCGATCTCGTCCATGACGGGAGCGACCGGGACGAGCTCGGGCTCCTCGCCCTCCGGCGTCTGCTCGCTGCGCGCCAGCGTCAGCAGGTCGCGGATGAGCTCGACGAGGTTGTCGATGCGGTGGTCGGCACGGTCGATCATCGGCAGGTACGGGTCGAGCTCGTCGCCGAGACTCTTGTCGATGACCACCTCGAGCAGGCTCTTGATGGAGCCGAGCGGGCTCTTGAGCTCGTGCACCATAGTACGGATGAACTTCTGCTTCTCCATCGCGAGCCGGCGCACCTCGCTGATGTCGCTCAGCGTGAGGATGCGGCCACGCTCCTCGCCGACTTCGTCGCGGAAGGTGACGATGCTTGCCACGTATGTCTGCTCGCCCAGCTCGAGCTGGCGCACCGTGCGGTCTCGGGCCGGCGTGGCGAGCTGCTCGCCGAGCGGCGCCAGGGCGCCGCCGCCGAGCAGCTCCTGCGCCGGCCGCATGAGCGCGTCATCCTCGCCTCGACCGAGTAGCTCGAGCATCGGCGGGTTGGCGAGCACTGCGTCACCGTCACGGTTCACGACCATCACCGCATCGCGCAGTGAACTCACCAGCGAATGTGTCTGTGTCCGCTCCTCCGCGAGCGCCAGCAGACTGGCCTCGTGCTCGGCACGCAGGCGGTCCGCCTCCGCCCGTGCTCGCCTGTGGCGGAGCAGCGTCTCGATCACGCCCTCCAGATCGTCCGGGCTGAACGGCTTGGGCAGGAAGAAGTCCACGCCCTGTCGTGTGGCGGCGATCGCCGTGTCGATGTTGGCGTAGGCCGTGATCATGCAGACCATGGCGTCGCAACCGCGCTGCTTCATGGTCTGCAGCAGGCTGAGGCCGTCGGTGTCGGGCAGCCGGTAGTCAAGGAGGGCGACGTCGTAGTCGCGCTCCTCCAGAGCGAGGAGCGCGCCGGCGCCGTCGCCCGCCTCGCCGACCTCGTACCCTTCCATCTCGAGGATGGTGCGGATGCCGCTTCGCACGCCGTACTCGTCGTCGACGATGAGGATGCTGCCCTCGGCCATGATGGACTCCTTCCCGGCCCTCGGGTCAGACCGCCGGACGCACGGCGGCCGGCTCGCGGGCAGGTCCGGCCACCGCGAGCTCCTCGATCACGGCGAGCACCTGCCTGCCGGTCACCGGCTTGTCCAGGAACCGGGCGAGGCGGCTCCACTCGCGCAGGCCGCCGGCCTCGCCGTCGAACCGGCGGCCCGTCTCGGCGGCCACGCCGCTGAGCATGACGAGCGGGATGTGGCCGAGCCGCTCGTCCTTCCCGATGCGGTAGCCCAGCCGGAACCCGTCGTCCACGTGCTCCATCATCAGGTCGAGGAAGATGATCGCCGGCGTCTCTGTCTCGAGCAGCCTGAGCGCCTCGTCCGGCGACTCGGCGGTGAGCACGCGGTAGCCGCGCGCCTCCAGGAACAGCTGCTTGCTCTCCAGGAAGTCCCGGTCGTCGTCGACGAACAGGACGGTCGCCCGTGTGGTCATGCTGTCGCTCCCTTGTCGTCTATCAGCGCTGTCTGTCCGCCGGCCCTGGTGCTCGGCACTTCCACGTGGAACGTCGTGCCACGGTCCGTCTCGGTGTCGAACCAGATCGTGCCGTTGTGCATCTTGACGATGCCATAGCTGATGGGCAGTCCGAGGCCGGTGCCCTTGCCGATGCTCTTGGTCGTGAAGAAGGGCTGGAAGACCTTGTCGCGGGCGCTCTGCGGGATGCCGGCGCCCTCGTCGGTCACCGCGAAGTGGACGCGGCCTCCGCCCTCCACTTCGCGCGCCTCGACGCGCACGACGCCGTCGCGGCCCTCCATCGCCTCGACCCCGTTCTTGACCAGGTTCACCAGCACCTGGGTCATCTGGTCGCGATCGAGGTCGGCGCGCAGGCCGCGTTCCACATCGACGACGAGGTCGACGCTGTGCCCGTTGGGCTCCACCGTCGCGACCGCGGCGTCGACTGCTTGCTGCACGACCTCACGGACATCGACACTCTCGACGTGCACGCGGCTCTGCCGCGCGAAGTCGAGCAGGTTGCCGACGATCTTCTTGCAGCGTTCGCTCTCCTCCGCGACGAGCTTGAGGTCATGGTCCAGGTCGTCGCGGTCCTTGAGCTTCTTCCCCAGGATGTGGGTGTAGAGCAGGATCGTGCTGAGCGGGTTGTTGAGCTCATGGGCGACGCCGGCCGCCATCTGCCCCATACTGGCCAGCTTCTCGGTGTTGATGATGTGCCGATGCACGTCGCGCATCTCGCTGTACGGGACGCCCAGCTCGATACACACGCGCTCGGCCTGGTCGATCATGAACGGCAGGCACATGGCGTCCTCCGCCATGCCGCAGTGCACGGCGATCGCCTTGTCACGGCAGGTGGGGTAGCCGCAGGCGCCACAGTTGAGCTCGTCCTCGGGGAAGAACTTGTTGGTCCGCGCGAGGATCTCGCGGATCTCGTCCTCGGTCGGCGACGACAGCCGCTGGTCGTCCGCTGTGTATGCGCGGCGGAGCCTGAGTCCGGGGAAGCGGGCGGCGAGAGGATCGTCGGACGTGCCGCCGGGCTGGGCGGACTCTTCGGCCGCCCGGCGGCGGCACTCCGCCACGTACTCGCCGACGCGGCGCTTGCGGAGCAGGCCGGGCTCGGAGGAGCTGATGCCCGGCCCGCAGTAGCAGCCGCGGCACATCAGGGCCTCGACGAGGAGGGTCTGACCCGTGTCGGCCTCCCCCAGGCTCTCCAGCACCTCGACCGTCTCGTCGTGGCCGCTGACCACAAGCACGTCGGGATCCAGGATGCCGCGGTCCAGGCCGGCGCTCTCGAGCAGTCCGCCGGGCAGGGGGAACACCCGCGCTCGCCCGGCGACCGGCTCGTCCCAATCGGCCGCCTCGGCCTTCGCCGGGTCCACTCCCCTGGCGGCGAGCAGCCGGTGGGCCTCCTGCAGCGTCAAGACCTCGTCGATCACCGGCGGCAGCTCGGGATCCCGCGCCTCGGCCTTCTTCGCGACGCACGGCCCGACGAACACACACCGCATCCTCTCTCCGTAGAGCTCCTTGACGGCCAACGCGGTTGCGACCATCGGAGAGACCACGGGCACGAGCCGGTCCACCAGCTCGGGGCGGTACTTGCGCACGTACTCGGCCACCGCCGGACACGCCGTGGCGATGTGCACCCCGGTCGGGTGCGTCGCGAGGTACTCCGCATACGCCCGGCTCACGAGGTCTGCTCCCTGAGCGACCTCGACGACCACGTCGAACCCGGCCGCCTTGAAGGCGCCGGCCACCTGCCCGGCGGGCACGTCGAAGCCGGCCGGGAAGGACGGCGCCAGCAGCGCGGCCACGGGGGCGTCCTCCTCCAGCATCCAGGACGCCCGCTCCAGGCCGCTCAGATACGCCTTGGCATTCTGCGAGCACACCAGGGTGCAGTTCCCGCAGGCGATGCAGCGCGAGTCGACCACGAACGCCTGCCCATCCTCGATGCGGATCGCCTGGGCCGGACAGTCACGCACGCAGGTGTAACAGCGGCGGCAGTTCTGCTTGATCGTCGAGATGATGGTGCCGGACATGGGGACCCTCTCAGACCTCGACGCTGTGGGGGCTGCGGTCGGTGTAGGTGCGGTGCAGCAGGCGGTGGGAGGCCTCGCCCAGGGGACGACCGAGGAGGTCCTCGTAGAGCGCCTGCACGCCGGCGTTCTCGTGAGAGCGACGGGTGCGGGAGCGCCTGTCCACTTCGTAGAGGCGCTCCAGCCGTTCCTTGACCGCCTGCACGTCCGTGTCGTACGGCTGCCCGCCGCCGCCGACGCAGCCGCCGGGGCAGCTCATCACCTCGACGAAGTGCAGGCCCGTCTTCGCGTCGAGCAGCTCGCCCAGGGTCTCGGCCAGTCGGCCGAGCCCGTTGACGACGGCCAGGTTGAGCTCGGCTTCGCCGGTCGTGACGGTGAAGCGGCGGACGCCCTCACGGCCGCGGGCCTCGGCGACCTTCGGGCCGCCGTCGAGCTCGCTGCCCGCGACCATCAGGTGCGCCGTGCGCACGGCCGCTTCCATGACGCCGCCGCTGCCGGCGAAGAGCCGGCCGGCGCCGGTGGCCTCGCCGAACGGTGGGTCCAGCGGCGTCTGCTCGGTGCACCTGCCGAAGTCGACGCCGAACCGCCCCCATAGGCGCTCGAGCTCGCGCGTCGTGAGCACGTGGTCGACGCCGCTCAGGTCCTGCGCCTCGAACTTCTTGGCCGTGCACGGCATGATGGAGACGACCACGAGGCGCCTGCCACCCAGGTCGGCGTGCCGTGGGTAGATCTCGCGGATCAGCGCGCCGGCCATCTGCTGGGGACTCTTGCACGTGCTCAGATGCGGGATCAGATCCGGCCGATGCGTCTCCACGTAGTTCACCCAGGCTGGGGAGCAGCTGGTGAACATCGGCAGCACACCGCCGTTCTGCACCCGATCCAGCAGTTCGGACGCCTCCTCCATGATCGTCAGGTCGGCGGCGAAGCTGGTGTCGAACACGGCGTCGAAGCCGACGCGCTTGAGCGCCGCCGC
>DAIQNY010000172.1:0-7448 GCA_036788155.1 Actinomycetota bacterium
GGACGTTGCGCTGCTCGAGGGCTTGCAGAATGGCAATCGGGCTGCCCAGGCCGCGTTCTTCGACAACTACGAGTCGCTGGTGCGCCGTGTATTGGTTCGCATTCTTCGTAACAGCCCCGACGTTGCTGACGCGCTGCAAGACACGTTCGTGCGAACGTTTCGCAGTGCTCCGCAGGTCAAAGATCCACTCGCCCTGCGTGGGTGGGTGTTGCGTGTGGCGGAGTCGGTGGCTCTCGATCAGCTGAGGCGAAGACAACGTTCGAATTCCCGTGGGGCCACCTCGACCGAAACCGTTGAGGTTCCTGTCGATGACGCCTCGGTGGAGCTGCGTGTGGCCGTTCGGGATGCCTATCGCGTTCTCGATCGACTGCCCCAAGAAGAACGAGTCGTGTTCGCCATGCGCTACATTGACGGTATTGAGCTGGCGAAACTGGCGGACATGACGGGCGTCTCGCTCGCCACCATCAAGCGGCGGCTTTCGCGAGCGGAGACCCGGTTTCGGACGCTGGCACGGCGCCAGCCCGGCCTCGCCGATCGACTACCTCCGGCTCCCGCTCCACACGCTGAAGGTGGGGTCCTACGGCACCCACAACGCGCTCGGCCTCGCCAAGTTCAAACGGGCCCGGTTCCTCCTCGCCTCCACCTCTGAGGTGTACGGCGACCCGCTGGTGCACCCACAGCCGGAGACGTACTGGGGCAACGTGAACCCGATAGGGCCGCGAGGGGTGTACGACGAGGCCAAGCGGTACGCAGAGGCGATGACGCTCGCCTACCACCGACAACAGGGGGTCGACACGAGCATCGCACGCATCTTCAACACCTACGGACCGAGGATGCGTGCCAACGACGGGCGCGCCGTGCCCACCTTTGTCCGGCAAGCTTTGGACGGCGCGCCCCTTACGGTGTTCGGCGACGGGCTGCAGACGCGGTCGTTCTGCTACGTCGACGACCTGGTGGACGGTCTGGTGCGCCTCGCCGAGAGCGACGTCCACGACCCGGTGAACCTGGGCAACCCCGACGAGCACACGCTGCTGGAGCTCGCCGGTCTCGTCATCCAGATGACCGGCGGCGGCGGCGAGGTCGTGCATGAGGTGCTGCCCGTCGACGATCCGCACGTTCGCCGCCCCGACATCAGGCGAGCGCGCGAGCTGCTCTGCTGGGAGCCGCAGGTCCTGCTCAAGGAGGGGCTGCGGCGGCTGATCGACCACGAGCTGAGGGTCAGGGCGGCCGGCGAAGTGTGTTGACGCCGGCCCCGGTTGCCGGCGTCTTCGCGGGGAACGCCTTGGATAGGCGCCGTGACCGGGCGGTGCCCTCGACACATCGAGCCCGAGGAGGACACCCATGAGCGACGCCCAGCAGGAACCCGGCTCGCCGCCGCCGCAGCACCAGGAGGAGCGACCGGGCCGCGAGGAGCGCATGGAACCGGAGCCGGACTACGTGCCCCGTCACGCCTGCGGCCGGCTCGAAGGCCGCGTGGCGCTGGTGACCGGCGGCGACAGCGGCATCGGGCGGGCGGTCGCCGTGGCGTTCGCGGCCGAGGGCGCCGACGTCGTCGTGGTCTACCTGGAGGAGCACGACGACGCCGCCGAGACCCGGCGTCTTGTCGAGGAGCGCGGCCGGCGCTGCCTCACCCTGCCGGCCGATCTGGGCCAGGAGTCCGCCTCCGGCGCCGTCGTGGCCCGCACGCTCGAGGAGTTCGGGGGCCTGGACGTGCTCGTCAACAACGCCGGCGAGCAGCACCCCCAGGAGAGCCTCGAGGACATCACCGCCGACCAGCTCGAGCGCACGTTCCGCACCAACATCTTCGCGATGTTCTTCCTGACCAAGGCGGCGCTGCCGCACCTGAAGGAGGGCGCCGCCGTCGTGAACACCGCATCGATCACGGCCTACAAGGGCAACCCGACGCTGCTGGATTACTCGTCCACCAAGGGCGCCATCGTCGCGTTCACCCGCTCGCTGGCGCTGTCCCTCGCGGAGAAGGGTATCCGCGTGAACGCCGTTGCCCCCGGTCCCATCTGGACGCCGCTGATCCCCTCCACGTTCTCCGAGGAGAAGGTAGGGGAGTTCGGGCAGAACACGGCGATGGGGCGTGTGGGTCAGCCGACGGAGGTCGCATCCGCCTTCGTCTTCCTCGCATCCGACGAGGCGTCGTACATGACCGGCCAGGTGCTGCACCCCAACGGAGGCACGATCATCGGCGGGTGAGACCGATAGGACGGGGCGGCGCCGGCCAGTGGGCTACGCCGGCGCCGTGTATCTGTCCTCGATCGCTTGCCGCACGCGAGCGCGCGACTCTGCCGCGTCGAGGTCGTCGTCTCCTTCCGCGTCGGCGACCACCTCGGCCAGCTCGTCATCGCTCACCTTCTCGCGCATCCAGTCGGAGTAGTCGTGGCGCCGCAGGTGGTACATCCACGTCTCGTCGTCCACACCCTCGGCGATCTGGAGAAAGAGGAAGAGGTTCTGGGCCCGGAGATTGAGGCGCCCGTCCGGGCCCCGGAAGTAGAAGCTGTCGTGTGGCTCCAGCTCTCCCTGGGCGTACTTGCGCCGGTGCCGCAGCATCTGCTGCCGGGGCCGCCGCGGGGTGAAGCGGACCGGCGTATGGCCGAGTCGCCACAGGACGGCGCTGCGCTTGCCGGCGCCGTCCGCACCGCCGGCTTCATCTGCCGCCCCGCGCTCCTCGCCCGGCCGTGTGATCGGGGCGTCGTCCGGAGGCTCCGCTCCGGCGGCGCGGGCGAACCCCGCAAGCGTCTCGCTCGCCTCGTCACCGACGGCGACGGCGACGCCGATCGTGCGGAGCACCGGCGGCGCCACCATGTCGGGGTGGACGGTGAGCCACGAGAAGCCGCGGAGCTCCTGCGGCAGCTGCTGCGCCGCCGTCTGCAGCGAGGCCGGCAGGAGGTGATGCGCCTCGTCGACTTGCACCCAGTGCGGCCTGCCGGTCTCCGCGCGAAAGGCGAGCAGCCGGGGCAGCAGCTCGGCGAAGAAGTGCGGCCGTTCCGCCGGCGCCAGCCCGACCAGACTGACGACGATGGTCTGGTCGGGCCGCGCCAGAAGGTTCATGATCTCGTCCGCCGCCGGCGGGCGGTGCGGCGTTCCCAGGACGCCGGCGTCCGCGAGCTCGCCGTAATCTCCCTCGGGATCGACGATCAGGACCTGGTACTCGCGCTCGCGGAGCTGCTCGAGCAGCGCCGTCGCCAGCGTCGACTTGCCGCTGCCGGACGGCCCCGCGAGCAGCAGGCCGGGGCCGTGCGCCGGGATGCCGACCTCGTCTCCTTCACGGTCGCCGAGCGTGAGCGGCCGGCGCCTCACGCGGGAGGCCACCTGCTGCAGATCGTCCTCCAGGAGCCGGCCGATGAACTCTCGCACGCCGGCGCCGTCTTCGGCGGCCGTCACATGGTCCGCGGTATCCTTCAGCGCCGGCAGCGCGTTGGCGGTCGCGGCCCCGCACTCGCAGAGCTCGAGGAAGGCGTGGTCGTTCTCCGCGTCGCCGATGCCGGCCACGTTGTGGCGTGAAAGGCCCAGCTCGGCCAGCGCCGCAGCCAACCCGGACGCCTTGTTCACACCCGACGGCAAGACCATCACGGCGCCCTTGTTGAAGATCACCTGGAGTTCGAGGCCCAGCTCCTTGATGGCCTCCAGGACCGTGTCCTGGTGCGGTTCCCAGGTGGCGACGACCGCGGCGCCCACAGAGAGGGGGTCCACGCGCCGCCGCCTCAGCTCCTGCACGAGACGCTCGTCTGCCGGACGCGTCAGGAGGACTTGCTCGCGCGTCTCGGTGCGGTAGAGCTGCCCCCCGTTCTCGGCGACGATCCGGTCGAACACGTGCGCCTCGGGGAACGTCTCGAGGAGGTCACCGAGTCCTCGCCCGGTGACCAGGATGAGCCTGCGCCCCGACTCGCGTACCGCTCTCAGTGCCTCAAAGGTCTCAGGGGCGACCAGGCCGTGGCGGGCCAGCGTTCCGTCGTAGTCGGTAGCTAGCGCCACGAACCGCACGGTGGTCTCCTCGTGCGTGGCGGCGGCGGCGAGCGGCTGGGCCGCTCGCCGCCGCCGGCTCGGTCAGAGCGGATCTCAGGTCAGACAGTGGCCGTCGCTGCAGTCCTCACGCCGAAGCACGGTGGTACGCCCCGGGTACCAGGACCCGATGGACGACCAGAAGACCAGCGAGAGGACGAGGCCGACGACGCCCACGATCATCAGGATCAGCCCAACGGTCTGGATACTGACGCCGGATACGGTCGCGGTGACCGCGTAGCGCAGGATGGCGCCGAGGGCTATCAGGAAGATGCTTGTACCGATGCCCATACGGACCTCCGAATGTGGCTGTGAACCGGATGAACCGGAGATGATGGTCGTGTTCCCGCGGTCGAAGAGGCGAAACGCACCGGCGCCCTGAGAGGAAGAGCCTGCGGGTCGCGGTCATCACCCGGTGCCCGGCGTGCGGTTCACGCCGCCTGGCTCTCGCCGGACTCCCGCGACAGCTTCTCCTTGACGTCGTGTACGGCGACGTTGGCTTTGGACGCACCCTGGTCGACCGCCTGCGACACCGTGTGGCGCGCCCGCGGCCAGGCGACGGCGATGCCGGCCGCCACGGCGGCGATCACCAGGCCGGTGCCGATGAGCAGGTTGCGCAGGAAGTGGCTAGGCTGCACGTCGCCACGCACGTGGTCGGCGCCGCTCTGCATGGAGTCCATCATGCTGCGCAGGTCGCGCCGAAGCTTCTTGTCCGAGCGCACGTGGTTCATCAAGTTGTTGGCGGAGCGGATGAAGTCGGTCACATCGTCGCGCAGGTCTTCGTCCGTCGCCAGCCGCCGCACGTAAGGTGCGGTGCTTGCGGCTACGCCCCCTACCTTGCCGATGGTCTGGATCCTTCCGGTCATAGCCATGGTCAACCACCGTCCTCCCGTAAGCGCGGGTTACAGATATCTGAGGTCTTCCCGGCGAACCCGTCCGTTGACAGTCGACATCGCGCCTCGATGCGCGCAGGGAGTCCGCTCGAGGGGAAGGCGGGTGGTGTGCGACGACCGGTCAAGCGGCCTCGGCGCGGAGCGCGGGCCGCTCACGACGACGACCGGCGCTACTCCTGCGCGAGGCGATGTAGCTGATCGAAGCTGAGGATCTCGATGAGCCGGTGGTCGCCGCTCATGCGGATCACCTGCGCCCGCTTGAACCGGTCGAAGGTCCGGCTGAGCGTCTCGGGCACGGTGCCCAGGCGTGCCGCCAACTCGCGCTTGCTCACCGGCAGCCGGATGACGCGGGGCACATCCGGGGTCGCCTGGCGGTCGCCGGTCGCAGCCGGCTCCAGCTGCTCGTCGGCGCGCGCCAGGAGGTACCTGGCGAGGCGCGCGGGTACCGGCAGCAGCAGTTCCTCGACGCGGCGATTGAGCAGTCCGAGCAACTCGGCCATGGCTGCCAGCAGGTCCACCGCGAGGCGCGGCTCGGAGAGCAGCAGGGTGAGCATCTGCTGCTTGTCGAAACGGTACAGGAGGCACTCCGTGAGCGTCTCGGTGCTCGCCGGGTACGTGTCGTGGAACAGCGCCGCCTCAGCGAAGCTTTGGCCGGGCTCGACGTGGCGGATGGTCGCCGAGCGCCCGTCCCGCAGCAGCTTGAACACCTTGAGCCGACCCTCCGCGAGCAGGTAGAAGGCGTCCGTCGCGTCCCCCTGCAGGAAGAGTGTCTCCTCCGCACCCATGCGGCGCGGCTGCGCGACGTGCGCCAGACGACGCAACTGGGCGTCGTCGAGGTGCCCGAAGAGCTCCGCCCCGCGGAGATCGGTGAGCGTCCGGTCGTCGGCGGTCATGCCGGGAGTATACGTGACGGTCAACCGGACGACGGCGGCCGCGCGACGCGATCCACGCGGCCGCCGTCACCACCCGGCTCGGGTCCGGCCCCAGGCACGCCGAGCCGGGCGGTGACGTGGTCGGCCTACTCGAAGGCCCAGTACTCCCCGAGGACGAAACCGGGGACGCCGTCGGTGAACGAGTCACACGTGGCCGCCGGCATCTGGACGGCCAGCGGCAGCGCCGGCCGCATGGTCGCGCGCGGGATGAGCGGCAGGTCCGTGTCCTTCTGCACCACCAGACGAAGGTCGTCCTGGCTGCCGAAGAAGAAGTCGTGGAAGGCGGCCTTGTCGGCGGGCGGGACGGTCTCGAGGTAGTCGACCAGCGTGGCCGCCGTCGGGTCCACCGGGATCCAGCCGTATCCGGGCAGGTAGAACTCGGCCCAGAAGTGCCCAGAGGGCGTGCCCTTGAACGTCTGGAACCCTCCGGTAGTGCGCGCCGGGATGCCGAGCGAGCGGCACAGCGCGGTGAAGTACATGGACTGGGCGCCGCAGTCGCCGTACTTGCGCTGGTGCACGTACACCGATTCGGCTTGCCCGCGAGGCCACAGGGCGAGGTGCGGCATGAAGCTGTACTTCACTTCGTCCAGCACGTAGCGGTACAGGCGGCGAGCCTGGTAGTAGGGGTTCTTGGCGCTGCCTGCGACCCGTCTCGCCGTCCTGCGGATGGCCGGCGTGATGCGCGTGTTGCCGCGCGACGCCGTGTAGCGGCGGTAGTACGCGGCGTCGGTGTCGTAGGGATCGACCGAGGACGGACGGATCTTGAAGTACTGGGCGGAGTGGGCGTAGTGGACATTGAAGGAGAGGCGCAGGTCGTCGTCGAGCTCCGCGAGCGGAACGCGGAAGGTCACCAGTCCGATCTGGTCGGCGATGCTTGGCGGACGATCCACCCAGGTCACAGGATCCATGCCCGTGATACGCACGTCCGACTGCGGGCCGCCGATGATGGGCACCGGCAGCCAGGCGCGGAGGTCGCCTGTCGCGGGAAGCTCGGCGCGCGGCACGGCGAGCGTCTGCGTGAAGTCGTACACGCGCGGCTCGGCATAGGGCTGCCAGGGGGGAGCGGCGAGGCCGTCCGCGATGTAAGACCGGAGCATGTCGTACGCGTGCTCGTAGCCGGCGACATGGTCCGGCAGCGTCTGGAAGAGCTCGACGTCGCGGTACGCGAGGTTGATGGGGACGTCGGTGAAGTAGTGCTTCACGCCGTCCCAGCGGAGTGACTCCGTGCTCGGCAGATCCAGCCAGGCGGCGCGCCGGTCGGCGGGCACGGTCGGGTACATCGCCGCCAGCGCTTCGAGCATGTCGGCGCGCGTGGCGCTGTATGTTCCTGTGATCAGGTAGATGTCCTGCAGGGCGGTGAGGCAGGCGCGGGCCGGGGTGCGACGCCCGGTCGTGAGGTAGAGCTCCCTGGCTCGTTCGTACAGCGCGGAGGCGCGCGTGTACATACGGGCCGCCCTGGCCTTGCGGGCGGCCGCATGCAGGGCCCGCGCCCGGACGAGAGGCTTCGCCCCGGCCTTGAGGCCGGCGGCGCGCTCCGCAGTCGCGATCGTTGCCGCGGCCGCCGCCCGGTCGGCGTGCAGCGCCTGCCGGGCGGCCCCGAGGTCGGGTGCGG
>DAIQNY010000173.1:0-7401 GCA_036788155.1 Actinomycetota bacterium
CATGCGCCGGGCAGCAGGCGACGAAACCGGACCCGGAGCGTTTGACGCCGCTGAGACGTTCAAGCACGAAGTCCAGCGGCGGACTCATCACTTGTTGTGGCATCATCGCAACCTGCATGTTGGCCCTGACATCCCTTTCACGACGCCGCCCGGGAGGACCCGGCGCGAGTGGCAGGAGGACTCGCGACCGGGCCCGCCAGGGCGGCGGTTTGTGTGCTCTCTACATACGCGCGCAAAGTGTCTACCTAAGCCCGCGAGACTCGCGCATCGGTGTCCTGCGGCGGGTACTCAGTCGGGCCGTATCCCGCTCCGTCTTCGCCGGGCGCCCGCCACCTCTCACGGGGCCAGCACGTCCCGCACGAGTCCCACGAGCTTCGCGACCACGGTCGGCGACGGGTGATGCTCACGCCGGTGAGTTGCGAATCAGCGGCCCGTCGCCGCTGCCGCCGGGCACTTCGGCGGGGATCGGGCTGCGTGCCTCCCGGCGGCTCGGCCATCAGCCGCTCGAGGGCCTTGTACCGGCTCCAGGCGGCGTCCAGCGACGCGCCGGGGGTCGGAGGGCCCTGCCTCCATGCCGCGGCCCTCAGCCGCTCCAGGGCGGCCCTGTGGTGCTTCTCGACCGCGTGGTGATGGACACCGGCGGCGCCGGCCAGGGCGCGCAGTGAGAACCTGCGACGGCCCCAGGGCCGGTGTAGGACCACGGCGATGAGCTGGCGGCCGGTGAGCCGGGCGGCGAGTAGCCGCTCGGCATCGTCGCGCGTCTCGAGCTCGTCGAGGGCACGCTGGGCGAGCACGCACCAGGGGTCGCGCTCGTCGGCGGCGATGTCGTGGATCGTCGCGCCACGCCTGCAGCCAGGCGTGGGCGTACTGCTGGCTCCTGCCAAGGTGCTCCTGCCTCTCTTCCGGGTTGCCGCCCTTGAGTCGGGCGGATGGATGAGGGCAGGGATCTAGGTGACGGTGGGCGGCTCCACGACTCCGGCCGCGACCATGGCGGCGGCCACATACCGGCGGGCGTTCGTCATGTAGGTGTACGCTCGCCAGTCGGCCGGCTCGGCGTCGGCCTTGGCGCGCTCGAGGAACGCCTCAGCGGCAGCCTTCACGGCGTCTTCTGCAATGGTGAGGAGGTCGGGGTCTGTTCTTGTTGCCGACCTCTTTGAACTGCTCTTTGCAGCGGTTGATGGTGACGCCGCTGGTGAGGTCGTCGATGAAGGACTCGGCCTTGTCGAAGGTGTTGAGATTCTTGACCCTTTCACGAGGCGGCTCCGATGTACCGGGCCAACTCCTGGCCGCTGAACAGGGCCTTCCCTGTCGCGTAGGGCAAGGTGCGAAGGTCGCCGGCGGCGGTGAGTTGGCGCAGCTTGCGGACGCTCACCCGCAGGATCGCGGCGGCCTCCCCGGATGTGTAGACGGCAAGCGGCACGAGTTCCGGGGCCTCGCGTGGCTCACTGTTGCGGTTTCTGACGGCGTGCGGTACGGTCAACGAGGTGCCTCCTTAGGTACCCTGTTGACGCCGCCCGCGTGATCTGGCCAGATGCTCGGGCGGCGTCGCTTCGTCTGATGCTCCTCAGTGTCGCACACTGCCCGGACTGGGCAGCTGCGTGCAGTGAGAAGACTGCGAACAGAGTAGCCGATTTCGACGGCGTTTCTAAGCATCGTCCACAGGTGACGAAGTGGCGCGGCATGTCAACGGCTGGGGGTGCCTTTAGCCTTCGAAGCTACGCCCCGTGTCAACGGCGATAGTGCAATTTCTATGTAAAGCAGACGCTGGATGCAGGCGACATCCTTTGTACGGCGGCAGTCGACGAGGAAGAGCACGGTTGCTCGTCGACCTCGAGCGGGATGTCGACAAGGAAGAGCCGGGCGTCGTTGAACTGCATCTTGAGCTTGTCGATGGCGACGATGCGCGGCGTAGGATGACCAAGGCGCTGTCGACGTTCTCCATGATCCCGAGCGGGAACTCGCCAGGTCGCGAACAAGTCGCGAATCCTAGAGGGAACGGCGTGCGTAGGCTCGCCCATGGCGGCGCGGCAGGGGAATCAGAAAACGCCTCTGTGCAGCGAAAAGGCTAGGGTCTGCCGGATGCCGTGCCCGATTTTGAGTCGAGCGCGTCTACCAGTTCCGCCACACCGGCACGGTGCACGTCGGGCTCCTATTCTGACGCATCCGTGCCGTCCCCTGCACGCGCCTGCGCCGGCGACCGTCGTCACTCCGGCGACTGCGTGCGGAACCAGGGCCCGAGAACCGGCTGCCAGGGCGCGTCCGACGGACCCGGCCAGCCGGCAGCCCAGCCGGCGTCGATGGAGAGCATCTCACCCCCACAGACGGTGGTCTCGGAGCCGTCGACGACATTCTCGAACCCGCCGCTCACCACGGTGGCGAACCCGCGAGCAAGGTTCTTGCTGCCGCCGTTGACCACCGTCCCCTCGCTCATCGCGCCGTTCATCGAGCCACCCGTGACGCTGGCCTGCGGGCCGGCGGCCACGTTCAGGAAGCCGCCCAGCACGCTCGCCTGGCTACCCGAGGCCTCGTTGAGGGAGCCGCCGGCCACGGATGCGCCCTCACCAGGCGCCGAGTTGGCCATGCCGCCTGCGACCACCGAGAAGGCGCCGGTCGCCTGGCCCTGCGCCCCGCCGAGCACGGTCGCGAACGGGGCGGCGATGAGGTCCTCGTGCCCGGCCACCAGCCCGCCGAAGGCGGAGAAGGCGTTGCCCGACCCCAGGACCAGGTTGTGCGACCCGCCCCGTGCGTCCCCATGCGCGGCGCCCGTGCGCTCGTCGTAGCCGATGATGAGGTTACCGAGCCCCGTCAGCTTCGACGGGGTGAAGGCTCCGGACCCGGCGTCGTAGCTGCCGTCGCTGGTACTGCCGGAGCCGCTGCGCAGGTGCAGGTTGACGCCCCTCAGCACCAGGTTGGGCCCGCGCGCGCCGCTGACCGGCCCCTTTACCAGCCGCACATGCGGGCCCAGATCGAGCACGGGGTTGGCGCGCATGGTGCGGAGCTCGGCGGCCAGGCCGGCGCGCGCCCTCTTCTCTGCGTCCAGCTGCTCCTGCAGCCCACGGACGGACTTCGTCAGTGACTTCACCTGCTTCTGGAGCGCGGCCATCTGGCGCTCCAGCCGGCTGCTCGCGCGGTCGCCGGCCAGTGCCGGCGCGGCGCCCGCGGCGAACACGACGCCGGCTGCCGCGAGGAGGATGAGTGTGCGACGGACCATCGGGATCTCCTTTTCGCTCCCCTGTCACCCCCCGAGCGTAGGAGCCGCCTTTCGGCGTGACAACGTCGACGCGGCGACCGCCGGCGCGGGCGGCCGGCGCATGGCGACGGCAGCGAGCCGGACGGGAACGGCCGCCGGGAGCTCGTCACGAGCTCCCGGCGGCCGTCTCATGCGGACCAGGCGGCACACGCATCTCGCGGGCGCCGTCAGATCGGCCGCGTCAGTACTGTGAGGCGAAGGTCGTGGTCCACATCTGCGGACCCATGCCCTTGCTGATCGCATGCGCCGTCGCGAAGATCTGCGAACTGCCGTCGTAGATGCTGTCGTGCCGATACGGGTTCCAGCTGGCGGACCAGGTGCCGGTCCAGTACTGGAAGAGCCCCTTGTACGGCGACGCGGAGCCTGCGAACCTGCGGCCGCCGGACTCGCGCATCATGATGCGGTACATGCCGCCGGCCTTGACGTGGTACTTGGCCGCCGCCACCTTGATGATCGGCATCCAGTCGCCGCGCCGCTCCCACCGGGCCATCTTGCGCTGGAAGCGGTACTGCCTGGTGAGACGCCGCACCCGCTGCTTCCAGGCACGGACCGCGCGGCGCGCCTTGGCCACGCGCTTCTTGAGCTCCTCGACACTTGGGGTCGCGGGCGCGGCGGCAGGGCTGGGAGAGGCGGAGGGTGTCGGGGTGGCTGTAGGCGCCGGGGTGGTGGTCGGATCGGCGCCCTGGGCCGGCTCTGTGACGGCCGGCTCTGCGAGGACGAGGGCCGCGGCCAGGGCGGCCTCGGCGGCCTTCAGGCGTTTGGTGGACTGGCGGAGGGCTTTCTTGGCGACACCCAGGCGGCTCTTGAGCGATGCCGCCCCGGCCTGCTGTGGCAGGGTCATGGCGGCGATGGTGGCGGCGAGGGCGATGACGATGACGGCGATCAGGCTCTTCCTTCGACTCACAACGTCCTTTCGACGAAATTCCCCCGAAGGCAGCGGCTCCGGCCTGTGCCGAGGGGCGGTCGGCGCCTGGCCGGACGCTGCCCGCATGCGAACGCCGCGAAGAAGATGGGGGGGGGAAGGGGGCGAACGGATGTGGGGGCGGCGGGGGCGCCTCGTTGTTCGTTCGGGGAGCGAGTGAATCAGGTTAACGTTCTGCGCGCAACCCGCCCGCGTTGCGGAGGACCGCCTCGACGATCCATCCGGCAACGTGGGCCTGCTCGCGAACCAGTGCGAAGCCGGCCTCCCGAGCGGACTTCACCGTGTCCCTGTCGAGGCGACAGCCGCCGGCGACCGCAGCCCATGCCGGGGCCGCCCTGCGCTGCAGGGCCCGCCCCGGCTCCCACGGGAGGTGCACGTGCTCGAGCAGCAGCAGTGCGCCGCCGGGGACGAGGACCCGGCGGAGCTCGGAGAGCGCCGCCGCCGGGTCGCCGACCGTGCAGAGCCCGAACGCGCTCACGGCCGCGTCGAAGCTGCCGTCCGGGAACGGCACCTCCTCGGCGCGGCCCTCGACCACCGTCACGCGGGCGGCGGCGCTCGCCGCCCGCCGCCGCGCGCGCTCGAGCATCCCACGGTCGGGCTCGAGCGCCGTGACCGTCGTCCCGGGCACGTACCAGCGGAACTGCGCACCCGTCCCGGCGGCGATCTCCAGCACGCGCCCGCGCGCCTCCACCGCCACGCGCCGGCGCCACGCGCCCACGGCAGCCAGCTCCGCGGGCCACATGGCCGCGTCGTACAGGGCGGCGTGACCACCCGGCAGGGTTGTGATGCGCGCGTCCATCCTGAGAGACTTGCTCCGTCCTATTGGGTGCGTCCTCCGGTTCATGCCCGGCCGGGCGACGCGACACGCATCGGGCTCCGAGGACGGGTGCGGCTCTTCGACTTCATGAAGTACGACGCGGACGCCCCCGGGGCGGAGGTCGACGACCAGACCCGCCTCGAGCTCCGCCGTCTGGCCAACCTCTTCCTCCTCGCGAGCGTCACGCTGGCCCTCTTCGTGCTGCGTGCGTTCGCGGAGGCGCTCTCCGTCTCCTTCATCCCCTCCGGCGTCTTCGTCGCCTGGGGCGCCCTCCTCCTCGCAGGCTGGGCAGCCACGCTCGTGTACGGCGTCTTCGTCACGTTCGTCGCCCGCAGATTCGGCTGGCTGGTGCTGTGCCTCCTCCCCGTCACCAGCGTGCCGGCCGGCGTGGCATACGCCTGGATCCGGCGCGGTGAGATCGAGCGCGCCGTGCTCGGAGACGATCCCACCGCCCCCTCCCGGCAGCGCCGGGGCGGTCGCAAGAAGCGCTGACCCGCCGCTCGGCGGCGGACCCCCGCCCTGCCTCCGCCGCCGCCCGCCGCAGGCTCCGTGTGGTACTGTCTTGAGCTTGGCGGGAGGGCCCGCCGGCTCCGTCCTCCAGGGGGATCGCCATCAAGAAGACGCTCCGTCACATCATCGTCTTCGCCGTCATCGTACTGGCGCTCTACCTGCTGCTGCCGCGGCTCGTCGACACGCAGGAGACGCTGCAGTACATCTCGCGGGCCAGCTACGTGCTGCTCGCCCTCGCGGTCCTGCTCGAGGTCGCGGCGCTGGCCGGCTACGCCAACCTCTTCCGGTACATCCTCCGGGTGCTCGACATCCGCATGCGCCTGCGCGAGGTGTGGGCGATCACCCTGAGCGGCCTCGCCGTGAGCCACATCCTCTCGGCCGGCGGCGTCGGCGGATGGGTGGTCACCTACAACGCGCTCATGAAGCACAAGGTCCCGCACGGCATCATCTTCGTGGCCATCGCCGCGCAGCAGTTCTTCAACTACGTGGTCCTCTGGTTCTTCTTCGCGCTCGCCATCCTGTATCTGATCCTCGTGCGCGGCAGCGACTCCATCTTCGGCTATCTCGTCGGCATCGTCCTCATCGTCCTCATCCTGTGGCTCACGCTGTACGGCGTGTACCTATACAACCGCCCCACTCGTCTGCGCCTGCGCGTCACGCAGGTCGCTCATATCGTCAACAGGGTGTGGCGGCGAGAGGTGGTCAGAGAGCGGCATATCGACGGCTGGATCGACAACCTGCTCATCGGCATGCGGCGGATGGTCAGGCACCGTGGGTCGTTCCGCACGACGCTCGTGCTCGCCGGCGTCTTCTGGTTCTTCGACGCGCTCTGTCTCTGGGTCACGTTCCAGGCGTTCGGGTACACGGTCGGGCTCGGCCACCTGCTCGTCGCCTACGTGGTGGCCTACTCCATCGGGACGCTGGCGCCCACCCCGGGGGGTCTGGGCGCCGTCGAGGGCCTCATGATCGCGCTCTTCGTGAGCTTCGGTGTCCCTTCGGCGGTCGCCGTCGCCGTGGTCCTCGTCTACCGCATCATCAACTTCTGGCTGCCGATCCCGCCGGGCTTCGTCACCTATGCCATCGTGCGGCCGGGACGCAAGCCCATCATGGACGACGAGTGGGAGACGGCGGCTTCGGAGGCGCCGGGAGAGCTCTCCGGCCGCGGGCCAGACTGGCGCTGACGACGAGTCCGGCGGCCGCGGCCGAGCTCACGCCAGCCGGTACAGTCTGAGCACCGGCCCGCGCTCGCCCGGGCCGGGCCGGAACTCCCTGACCAGGTCCGCCTCTGCATCCAGGTCCTCGTAGAACGCCACGGCGGCGGGATACTTGTCCGGCGCCGCCAGCACGCGCTCCCAGATGCGGCTGCTCACCAGCACATACTCCACGTGCCGGTCGCGGAGCCACGCGAGGTCGCGCTGGACGTCCGGTGTCTCTGGCGCCGGCAGCTTGATCCGCAGCAGCCGGAAGGCGACCGGATCCAGCCCGGCGTCTCGGTAGTGCTCGAGGTCGTCCTCGCTGATCAGCGGCGCCGTGTAGTTCTCCAGCGCGACATGGGCGCCGGCGGGCAGGTTCTCGTCGATCCACCCACGTGCCGCCTCGCGGGTGTCGGTCCCGCTCAGCGCCCGGTCGAAGGCGACGGAGTCGGCGAAGGGCGGCGCGAGCGCCACGGCGAGGACTACGACGGCGGCGCCGACCACGACGACCCGTGCCCGCATCCCCGCCCTCGGGCGCGCCCACTCGACCGCCTCGACGACGAGTCGCACCCCCACCAGCAGGAGCAGCGGGATGATCGGCAGCAGGTAGCGGTCGGCGAGCTCCTTCCAGGTGCCGATGTACACGAAGTAGACGAGGATGTAGGGCGCGAGCAGGAGGTCGGCGCGGGTGCGCCGCCACAGCGCCCAC
>DAIQNY010000174.1:0-7398 GCA_036788155.1 Actinomycetota bacterium
GTACACCTGCCCGTACGGCAGCGGCTTATCGCGGCCGAAGTACCGGTCGTACTGCCGCTTGAGCTCGTAGCCGTGATTGGGCTCCTGCTCCAGCAGGCCCAGCAGTGCATAGGAGACGCTCATGGAGCGAGACTATACACTGAGTGTATACACCGGGTCAATACGCTCAAGGTCGGCTGGTCTCGGTGTCGATGGAGACCGCACCAACAGCCGCAACTGGAGGTCGTTGACATGTGCACGAGAGTGACCTGTCTGGGGCCGGACGGGCTGGTGATCACCGGGCGCTCCATGGACTGGTTCGAGGACATGAGCACCGAGCTCTGGGCGTTCCCGCGCGGGATGGAGCGCGACGGAGCTGCTGGACCTCGATCGGTGAAGTGGACGAGCCGCTGCGGCAGCGTGGTGGCCAGCGGTTACGGCATCGGGACCACGGACGGGATCAACGAGAAGGGCCTCGTCGCCAACATGCTCTACCTGGCCGAGGCCGAGTACCCGGAGGACGACGGCGAGCGGCCGACGCTGTGCATCGCCGCCTGGCCCCAGTACGTGCTGGACAGCTTCGCCACGACCGCCGAAGTCGCCGCGGCCCCGTTCGCCTTCTTCGAAGCGCCGGCGAGCTGAGCCATCTGCGCCGGTCGTCGCAAAACTCCCACTGGACGTGTTCGGCCACGCTGGACAGCGCCGGGCCGTGCGGGCCCTGGCACACAGGCCGGCTGTCAGCCCATCCACTTGAGTCGGAGCCGCGGCTCACGGTGAGGAGGTCGGACCTCATGCTCAGACGGAGGACGGAAGGCGGGAGTCGCCCTCCCCACCTGCTGGATCGAGTGAGCCGGATCAGTTGTCAGTTCCCCCGCGTCCGAATCGTCAACTAGTATCGGGGGCGCCTGTGGAGGAGCCGACGATGGAGTTGCCGTATGACGTCTCATTCAGAGTTCGGCCGCGCTCGCTACGGCTGGGAGAGCGATTTCCCTACCTTCTCCGCAGTAGAGCCTCGCATCGTCCGCATCTCCCTTGAAGAGTTCCTTGGCCAGAGCGGGGACTCGCAAGTTCGCGCCTGGGATGACTCCATCCCGAAGATCCAGGTGGAGACTGGAAAGGTCGTCGAGATCGATGTGCTTGCCGATCAGTACAGCGCCATCCTCGAGTACGAGTTGCCCATGGAGTCACGACGCCCAGATGTCGTCCTCCTCATCAACGGGGCCGTGGTGGTCTTGGAACTGAAGGGCAAGACCGAGCCCGACCAGGCTGACCTCGACCAGGCATCAGCCTATGCGCGCGACCTCCGCTGCTACCACCGGCACTGCGCCGAGAGGGAGGTGCACGCGGTCGTCGTTCCCACACGAGCACCTGGCTACAGTGGCGTGCGCGACGGCGTGCACATCTGCGGGCCCGCCTCCCTACATCAGCTCATTACCGACTTCCAGCGGCCGTGGGAAGAGGGTCCGCTCACGGCCGAGCAGTTTCTCGCCCATGACGCCTACTGTCCCCTACCCACGCTTGTTCAGGCCGCGCGCGAGCTCTTCCTCGAAGGTAAGGTTCGGCCGATCCATCGAGCTCGGGCCGAGACCCAGCCGGCAATCGACGAGATCGCGCGCATCGCGCATGAAGCAGCGCGCACGCATACACGTCACCTCGTGCTCGTCACCGGCGTGCCGGGCTCTGGCAAGACCCTGGTGGGACTGAGCGCCGTCCACAATCCGGCGCTCACTGACCTGGCGGTTGACCGGGCCGGCGGCAAACCCACTGCACCCGCGATCTTCTTGAGCGGGAACGGTCCGCTGGTCCAGGTGCTTCAGTATGAACTCCGCGGGGCCGGCGGCGGCGGCAAGACCTTCGTCCGCGACGTCAAGAACTACGTCAAGCAGTACCTAGGCGACAGCAGACAGGTCCCGCCGCAACACGTAATCGTCTACGATGAGGCTCAACGCGCTTGGGATCTCGAGCAGGTCATGAGCAAGCACAGCCTGCCGTTTCCGAAGAGCGAGCCAGAGGCGTTCGTAGACTTCGGTGAACGTATCCCGGGCTGGAGTGTCCTCGTCGGTCTCATCGGCTCCGGTCAGGAGATCCATGTAGGCGAGGAGGCCGGCCTCGGTCAGTGGCGCACAGCGCTGGAGAAGGCCGGCAACCCTCAGTCTTGGACGGTGCACGCTCCACAGAACGTGCTGGACACCTTCTTCGGGGCCGACTGCAGCGGAGCCCGGCTTGCCGCGCGCACTGAGGCCAATCCAGCTCTTGAGCTCACTGTGGAGCTTCGCTTCCACTTTGCTGCCGATCTCGACGACTGGGTGGAGAACCTGCTCGAGGGAGATGATATGCAGCGTGGCCGCGAACTCGCGCGGCGCCTGGAGACAGCCGGATACCACCTGCGCATGACACGCGATCTGGCGACTGCAAGAGCCTATCTGGGCAACCGCTACGCGGATGCGCCGGATGCTCGCTTTGGCCTGCTGGCATCGTCGCGCGACAAGGCCCTTGAGACTGACTGGGGTGTGCCTAATGGTTGGCACTCCACGCAGCGCGTCCAGTTGGGCCCTTGGTACGGGGAGGGCAATGGTGATGCACGTTCGTGCAGGAATCTGACCCACTGCGTCACGGAGTTCGGCGCTCAGGGGCTCGAACTCGACGCCGTCCTGCTGGCATGGGGCACCGACTTCATTCGCGCCTTGCGGCCGAACGGGGGCGAGGAGTGGACAGACGAGTACGCCAAGCGCCACCAGCGCGGCTCCCACGTCAAGGACCCCCACAGACTGAGAGTCAACGCCTATCGCGTTCTTCTCACCCGCGGGCGCGACGCTACGATTATGTTCGTCCCGCAGGACTCCAGGCTTGACCTGACCGCCGCCTGGCTCCAGGGACTCGGTGTCAAGATGCTGGGCGCCGGGAAGTCGACGACCTGACCCACCCGCTCCAGACGCTGCTTCGTTGCCGACACACAACGCACGTGGGTGCGAATCGTCGCCAACGACGCCAGGGAAGTACTGGGCCACTCCATGGCGCGTCGCCGGCGGACTCGTCGACTCCAATCGTTGTTACGCAGTGGGTAGAAGGAGGGCGACAACCAGACTCCGCGAGGCACTCATGGACATCAACACGCAGGCACCCGTCATCGCACGTGAAGAGATCCGCATCGACGCCGACGTCCAGACGGTCTGGAACGTGCTCGGCGACCTCGAGCACTGGCCGGCCTGGAACACGGCGGTCCGCTCGCTGACGCTGCACGGCAGCGTCGCGCCCGGCACGTTGTTCGAGTGGAAGGCCGGGCCGGGCACCATCAAGTCGCGCATCGCCGAGGTCGACCCGCCCCGCAGGATCGCCTGGACGGGGGTGACCCTCGGCATCAAGGCCGTCGACGCCTACAGCTTCGAGGAGTCGGAGGGTGGCACGCTCGTCCGCCAGGCCGAGTCGTGGGAGGGTCTTCCTGTGCGCCTCTTCCGCTCGCGCATGGAGCGGTCGCTGCGCACCGGTCTGCGCGACGGTCTGCGCTCTCTCAAGGCCGAGGCGGAGCGCCGGGCCGGCGCGGCAGCCGCAGCCTGACGTCCTACGGAGGGCGGGAGCCGACCGGGCGGCGGACGCACTCAGGCGAAGGCCACGAGCTCCCGGCCAAGACACACGACCTCGCGCACCAGCAGGTCGAAGTCCTCGCGGCGACTGCGGTGGTTGGCCACCGCCACGTGCAGGTACTTGTGGCCGTTGACGGTGGAGACGGACGGCACCGCGATGCCGCGCTCCTGCAGCTCCAGCTCGATCTCCTTGTTGAGCTGGTCCAGCGCGGCGTCGTCCGGGCCGGCGGCGCCCTCTGTCCCGCCGGCGCCGGTCGTGGTCCGGCCGGCGTCAGCGCCGGCAGTAATCCCGCTGGCCCCGAAGGCAGGTCCGCCGGCCCCCAGCCCCACGTAGCGGAAGCACACGATGTTCAGCTGCCTCGGGAGCGCCAGCTCGAGCTCCGGTGTGGCCGCGACCAGGCCCTCGAGATACCGGGCCTGGTCGATGTTCTGCTGGATCACACGCGCGAACTTCTCCGTGCCGTGTTCCTTGAGCGCCATCCACACCTTGAGGGCGTGGAACCCGCGCGAGAGCTCGAACCCGAAGTCGGAGAGCCAGGGAACGTCGACGGCCGTCAGGCCTCTCTCCCCCTCACCGTGCGCCAGATACGACGGCGTCAGCGAGAACGTGTCCAGCTGCGCCCGCGCGTCGCGCACGAGCACGCAGCCGACCGGGTACGTGAGGTTCATCCACTTGTGCAGGTCGAAGGCGAGCGAGTCGGCGCGCTCGATGCCGGCGACCAGGTGCCGCGACTCGGGGGCGATGGCGGTCCAGGCGCCGAAGGCGCCGTCCACGTGGAACCAGAGGTCCTCCGCGGCGCAGAAGTCGGCGAGTTCGGGCAAGGGGTCGATCGAGCCCGTGTTGGTGGTGCCGGCCACACCGACCACGCAGACGGGCCGAAGGCCGGCGGCGCGATCGGCGGCGACCAGCTGCGCGAGCGCGCCGACGTCGATGCGCATGAGATCGTCGGCAGGCACGCGGCGCAGCGACTTCGTGCCCATGCCGAGCAGCTCCACAGCCTTCGTGAGCGACGAGTGCGCCTCGGTGGAGCAATACACGGTGAGGCGCGCCGCGGCGTCCGCCGCACTCGCCGCGCCGGCCGCACTCGCCGCGCCGGCCGCCAGCCCCTCCTCGCGCACGTCGAACCCGGCGCCGGCGTTTCGCGCCACCGCCAGCGCGATGAGGTTCGACGCCGAGCACCCGCTCGTCAGCAAACCGCCCGCCTCCGGCGGATACCCGAGCAGTTCCTTGCACCAGTCCAGCACTTGCAGCTCGACGTAGTTGTTGGCGACGAACGAGTAGATGCCGCTCACCGCGTCCGTCGATGCAGCCAGCATCTCGGCGATGACGCTCATCGGCGTGCCCGTGCCCAGGACCCAGCCCCAGAACCGCGGATGGCTGTTGCCGAGCTGATAGGGCCGCACGTACTCGAGGTACTCGGCGTAGATCTCGTCGACCGCCTGCGGCCCGGCCGGCGCCGGGCCGGCGAAGTGCGCCTTCACGTGCGCCGGCGCATGCTCCCAGGCGGGGCGCTCGCGCAGGGACGCCATGTAGTCCACGGCGTCGTCCACGGCGCGGTGCGCGAGCGCGCGCAACTCCGACCAGTCTCGAGGGTCGAGGGTCTCTTCGTCCGTCATGTCGCCTCGTGGTGTGTTCGCTGGGCCGGCAGATTCTATCGCGCCGACCGGCCGCGGCTCGCACGGCCTCGGCCGTCGCAGTGCCGCGTTGACTGCCGGGGTCGGCGGTGACAGCATGAGAATCGTTCATCCCCTGCGAGACTCGGGCTCCACAGTCGTCCTCGGACCCGAGGTTCGGTGGCGTTCTTCCTCGAGGTGAGGCCAGTGCCCATCGTCGTGTCGCAGACCACTGTGGACTGGCTCGAGGAGCGCGAGGCGCCGGTCGAGGCGATCCTCGCCGCGCAACTGCCGGACGGCCACTGGGTCGAGCGCGACAAGTTCTACACGGGCAAGTACCGCAGCACGGTGTGGAACCTGATCATCCTCGCGGAGCTGGGCGCCGACGGCGCGGACCCGCGGGTGCGGGCCGCCTGCGAGGCGATCCTGCGCGACGCGCAGGATCGGGATTCAGGCGGCTTCTCCTCCCAGCGCGGCAAGCGCGCCGGCGGCGGCCTCCACTCCATGGTCGCACCGTGCCTCACCGGCAACATGGTCTTCTCCCTCATCCGCCTCGGCATGCTGGACGACCCGCGCGTCCGGCGCGGCCTCGACTGGATCACCGCGTACCAGCGGTTCGACGACGGCGACGCGGACGTCCCTGCGGACTGGCCCTACCACATCGAGATGTGCTGGGGCCGCCATACCTGCCACATGGGAGCGGTGAAGGCGCTCAAGGCGCTCGCGGAGGTGCCGCCCGAGCGCCGCACGCCGGCGATGCAGGCTACCGTCAGCGCCGGCGCCGAGTACCTGCTGCGCCACCACATCTTCAAGCGCAGCCACGACCTCGCCAGGGTCTCCAAGCGCGGCTGGAAGCGCTTCGGCTTCCCGCTCATGTACCAGACCGACGTGCTCGAGATCCTCTGGGTGCTCGGCCGGCTCGACCCGGCCTACCTTCGCGACGAGCGGGCGCGCGAGGCGCTGGACCTCGTCGCCTCCAAGGCCGACGCCGAGGGCCGCTGGAAGCTCGAGCAGACCTTCAACGACCGCTTCGTCGTCCCCATCGAGACGAAGGGGGAGGCCAGTCGCTGGATCACGCTGCGCGCCCTCGAGGTGCTGCGAGCGACCTGACCGGGCTGGCCGACGCGCGCCCGATCGGCGGCCGCCGTGCGGGCCCCACGTCCGGATCTGTTGTCGAGACCGTACCTTGGCGTGACCGCCGATGGGCCCTACCGGTCTTCAGGTATCGTCGCCCTACTGGTCTTACGGTATCGCCCGCGAGCGCGTGCTGATACACTGCCGCCCGGCCCGGCGCTCGATCCCAAGGAGAGTCAATGCGCGTCCGTCGATGTCTCACACTGCTCGCACCCCTGTTTCTGAGCGTGGCGGCGTTCGCGGCCGGCGCCGCGGCGACTGCGCCGCCGGCCGCCGCCGGCCTCGTCACGGGCAACGTGTACGACACCTACCAGAATCCCCTGGGCGGGATCCTCGTCGAGGCGCTGGACAGCGCGACCGGCGTCCCCTTCGCCTGGGGGACCACAGCCTCCGAGGGGGGAGCCTTCGGCTTCGAGATGGAGTCGCCGACGACGGGCATGTACAAGGTCCGCGTCTCCGACCCCGCGGGGGTCTTCACCACCACCTACCTCTACGGTCACTCGTCCTTCGAAGCGGGGGAGTTGTTCGGGTACAGCTGAGGCACGTCGTCGCTGGAGGTCGTCCAGCTACGCACCTCTCTGAGGGGAACGCTGTCCGGCACGGTCAGGGACTCGGACGGAGTCGCGCTGCCGGGGATCAGGGTCACCGCCCGGGTCGACGGCGGCGGCCAGGGCCAGCTCACCACGACGTCCGCTGCGGACGGCTCCTGGGCATTCACGGGTCTGGACGTCGGGGCGGGCCGGCCGTACTCGCTGAGCTTCAGCGATCCTGCCGGCGTGTACCTGCCGCTTGACTACGACGCCGACCCGGCGACGCCGGGCATCCGGGAGATGGTCGAGGTGGTCGCCGGCCAGACGTCCACCGCCGATGCCGTCATGCCTCGCTCCGCGGAGCTCACGGGCACGGCGCGCAACGCGGCCGGAGCAGCGCTGGCGGGCATCGTGGTGCGTGCTCGCCGCGACGGCAGTCCTCAGGGCGAGCTCACGGCGGTGACGACCGCGGGCGGCTCCTTCGCGTTCCGCGGTCTGGACGTCTCCGCAGTGCACCTGTACTCGCTGAGCTTGAGTGACCCCGCCGGCGGCTACCTGCC
>DAIQNY010000175.1:0-7393 GCA_036788155.1 Actinomycetota bacterium
GCGCGGACCTACCCCGCGAAGACTTGACCAGACGGCCTCTCTTCATAGAGAGCGGCCGGAGGGGCGCCGACGTCGCCGGAGGCGTCCCTCCGGCCGCTCCGATAGCATGGAAGCATGTCAGGCCGCCTTCGAAACGTCCTCCGCGACCTTCGCTCCTATCCGCGCCAGTTCTGGGTGCTCACCCTGGGCACCTTCATCTACGTCGGTGCGGCGGCCCTCGCCTTCCCGTTCGAGGCCATCTACCTGCGCAACGAGCTGGGCACGTCCATGACCATGATCGGAGTCGTCTTCGGGCTCGTGCCCCTGGCCGTCATGCCGGTCCAGTTCTGGGGCGGGCAGCTCACCGACCGGCTGGGACGGCGCGTCATCATCCTGTCGTCGGTGCTCGTGGGCGTGGTCTGGTTCGTCGGATTCGCCTTCGTCACCGAGCTCTGGCAGGTGGCCGCCCTCGTCGCGCTCGAGAGCGCGCTGGGGTGGCCGCTGTTCCAGACTGCCAGCAACGCCATGATCGCCGACCTCTTGCCGGCGCCGCGGCGGCAGGAGGGGTTCGGGCTCACCCGCGTCGCCATGAACCTGGGTGTGGTCCTCGGGCCGGCGCTCGCGGGCCTTGCCTGGGGCCGGGGCATCACCTACCGTCAGCTCTTCCTTGCCGCGGCGGGCGGCTGCGCGCTCATGGTCGTGATGATGCTCCTGTGGATCCGGGAGAGCCGGCCGCAGAGCGCCGTCGAGCCTCACCGCCGTGTGGATGCGCACGGGCGAAGCGGCTACCGCATCGTGCTGCACGATCGCGTGTTCCTCACGTTCTGCGGGGTCGCCGTGCTGGCCGTCTTCTGCTTCGGCAACTTCGGCTCCATCTTCCCCGTGTACGTCACTGACGTCCTCGGTGTGGCCAAGGCGCACTGGGGCTACCTCCTGGCTCTCAACGCGGGGGTAGTGACGCTGGTGCAGTATCCGCTGGTGAGGGCGCTGCGCAACCGCAACCGCATGATCCTGCTGGCCGTGTCCAGCGCGTTGCTTGCCCTGGGCATCGGCGGTTCGGCGTTCGCCGGGCCTCTCTGGTCGCTCGTCATCCTGATCGTCGTGATGAGCGTGGGCGAGTCATTGCTGGCTCCGGTCACGGCGGCCGAAGTCTCCGATCTTGCCCCGGAGGCGGTGCGTGGACGGTACATGGGCGTGTGGACGGTGGTCTGGAACGGCGGCGCTGCGCTCGGCCCCGCCTTCGGTGGCTGGGCCATGGACGCGTTCGGTGGGCGTCCGGCCTTCGCCTCGCTGCTGGTCATCGGACTGGCCGGCGCGGCCGGCTTCCTGGCGCTCGCGCCGGGCTGGCGGCGCCGCAAGACCGCGCAGACGGCGGAGGCCCGGGTGACCGCGTAGGGCGGTCGCCCGGGCCTTCGCCGTCACGTCTGTCGGTCAGAGCCCCAGCGCGTCCTGCAGGTCGCGGGCGTGCTCCTCCTCGACGATGAGGATGTCCTCGAGGACGCGGCGCAGCCCGTACTCCTGCAGCATCTCCGCCTGGGCGATGCGCTCCCTGTAGCGGGCGATCGCGTCCAGTTCGCCGTCCAGGTCCTGTTCCAGCATCGCCTGAGGGTCGGGCGAGACGAGGGCCCGCTCCACGTCGACGCCGGGGACGCCGCCCATGAAGTCGATCTGGTCGGCCAGCGCGATGGCGTGCGCGTGCTCCTCGTTCGAGTGCACGACCAGTTCCGCCGTGATGGCGTCGTACTGGGCGCCGGTCATGGCAGCTGCGTGCTGCACGTACTGCACCAGCGCCTGGAACTCCTTGGCGAGGTCCCGGTTCAGCTCGTCGATGAGTTCCTCGCGGCTGATGCGTCGCGGCTCAGGTCGGGCGATGCTGGCGGCGGTCGCCTGCCTCTTTGGGGCGTCGGCAGGGGTCTTCGGGGCTGTCTTGGCCACGGGCTCTCCTCTCGTCGTGCGTCTCAGGCCGCCGGGCTCTCGAGCCCGGCGGCCTGTCTACGGTATCGCAGCCCAACGGCCGGTCAGGGGCCGCCGGACAACCCGCCCCCGTTCACTCCGCCGGCGCCGCTGCCGTCGCACCCTCTGCCGCCGCCGCGAAGTCGTCGTCGTGCTCGTAGGCCGCCCGGCGCAGGCGGTCGAAGGCCAGGTACAGCACCGGCACCAGGATGAGCGTCAAAAAGGTGGAGGTGAAGAGGCCGCCGATGACCACCACCGCGAGCGGCGTGCTGAGGAACCCGCCCTCGCCGCCGAAGCCGAGCGCCATGGGGACCAGCGCGAGGATGGTGGCGACTGCCGTCATGAGGATCGGTCGCAGCCGCCGCCGGCCGCCCTCGATGACGGCGGCGCGCGCGTCCATGCCCTTGCGCCGGAACTGCTCCACGAGGTCGAGCAGCACGATCGCATTGGTCACCACGATGCCGATGAGCATGAGCAGCCCGACCAGGCTCGGCATGCCGAGGCTGGTACCGGTGACGACCAGCGCGAGCACGGCGCCCACCGCCGCAAAGGGGATGCTGACCAGCAGGATGAAGGGGTTCAGCAGACTGCGGAACGTCGCGACCATGATGATGTACACGAGAAGGATGGCGACGAGCATCGCGACGCCGAGTGTTCGGAACACGTCGTTCGTCGCCTCCGTGGCGCCGCCGAGTTCCCAGGTGGCTCCGGCGGGAAGGTCCATGCCGTCGAGCGCCGCGGTGACGGAGTTCGACGAGGCGCCGATGTTGTTCTCCACGGACTGCGCCGTGACGCTGGCGGTGCGGGAGCCGTCGACGTGGGTCACCTGTACCGGCGCCGTGACCTCCGCCACTCTGGCGATGGTGTCGAGCGGCACCATGCCGGCGGTGCCCGCCACTGGGATCATGGAGAGCGCCTCGGCGACGGCGCCCGGCAACGGCGGCACGGTGACGTCGCCGACCATGATCTGGGCCGGAAGCGCTCCCACGTCGGTCGGTACGGTCCCTAGCGGGTAGCCGTTCAGGATGAGCGTGAGGTACTGGCCGAGCGTGGCCGGCGTGACGCCGGCCGCCGCCGCTTTGGCCTGATCGACGACGACGGTCGCCGACGGCCGGCCTTCGCTGAGGTTGGAGGTCACGTCGGCCAGCCCATCGACGGTCTTCATCTTCGCAAGGACGAGGTCGTTGGCCTCCCTGAGCACCGCCGGGTCGTCCGCGGTGACACGGACCTCGAGCAGCGACATGCCGCCGCCCATCGAGGCGTCGTCCCCGGTGACGGTGATCGTGCCGGCGTTCCGCAACTCTGCGACGCCGGCCCGCACCTTCTCCATGATCTCGTCCTTGTCGGCATCCGGGTCGGTCGTGACCGAGAAGGTGGCGAGGTTGGACGAGGCGTTGACGCCGCCGCCGGCCCCGAAGAGGCTGCCGGTGGAGCCGGCGGTGACCTGGTAGATTTCGATCCCCGGCGTCTCCTCGAGCACCTCCTCGACCTTGCCGGCGGCGACCATCGTGGCGTCGAGGCTGGTGCCGGGAGGCATGGTCTGCGTGATGCTCATGGTGTTCTGCCCTGAACTGTCGAACAGGTTGGTCTTGAGCAGCGGGGAGAGCGCCATCGCGCCGGCGAACACAGCGAGCGCGGCCACGAGGGTGACGATCTTGTGGCCAAGCGCCCACTCGAGCGCCGGCAGGTACAGGTTCTGCAGGCCGGTGAGTTCCTTTTCGTCGCGGTGGCCCACCTGCCGCTTCGACAGCATCCACGTCGCCACGACGGGCACGACCATCAACGCCACCGCGAGGCTGGCCAGCAGGGCGAACGTCACCGTGAGCGCGAACGGACGGAAAAACTCCGAGGCCAGTCCGCTGACGAAGCCGAGCGGGAGGAAGACGGCGACCGTGGTGAGCGTGCTCGCCGTGATCGCACCGGCCACCTCGCGCGTGCCGGTGTAGGCGGCGGTCCGGGCGTTGTCGCCCTCCTGGAGGTGGCGGTGGATGTTCTCGATCACGACGATGGAGTCGTCGATCACCCGCCCGATGGCGATCGTGAGGCCGCCGAGCGTGAGCATGTTCAGGGAGTTGCCGCGGCTCCAGAGGATGATGAGGGCGCCGACCACGCTGAGCGGGATCGAGAGACCGGCGATGACCGTCGAGCGCCAGCTGCGCAGGAACACCCAGATGATGATGACGGCGAACAGAGCGCCGATGAGACCTTCGCGCAGCAGGGAGCGGATGCTGTCCTCGATGAAGACCGACTGGTCGACGACAGTGGTGACCCTGGCTTGACCGCCCAGGTCTCTCGTGATGGCCGGCAGCTCGGCGGCCACGGCGTTGGCGATGTCCACCGTGTTGCCGCTGTCGGCCTTGCTCACCGAGATGCCGACGGACGACTCACCGTTCGTGTGGGTGATGGCGGTGAGCGGCGCGGGGGCGATCGCGACGTCGGCAACATCGCCCAGCCTGACCTGACCGCCGTGGGTCTCGCCGGCGACTGTGAAGGCCGCGCTCGCCGAGGATGCTGCGGGCGGCGCGGACGCGGCCGCGGCGGCCGCCGCCGGCGCCGCCGGCAGCACCAGGTCCTCGAGCGCCTTCTCGGTCTTCGCGGCGGCGCTCACCGTGATGGGGTAGACGAGACTGCCCGACGTCATCGTGCCGGCGCCGGTGGTCACGTTAGCCTGGGTGATCGCGGCGGCGATCTGTGCCGGGTCGACGCCGAGGGCGGCGACCTTCTCCGGGTGCAGCCGTACCTCGAGCTGCATCTGCTGTACGCCGGAGAGGGTGACCGCCTGCACACCGTCGATCGTTTGCAGGCGAGGCACCACGCGTGTGCCCAGCAGAGCCGCGAGCTGCTCGGCCGGCAGGTCCGACGACACGGCCAGCTGCACCACGGGCATGCTGGTGAAGTTGAGCGCCGCGACCGTCGGCGACTGCGCCGTGGGCGGCAGCATGGCCTGAACGCTCGAGACGGCCTGCTGGACCTCCGCCTCCTTCTCGTCCATGTCGGTGCCGAACTCGTACTCCACGGTGATGATGCTCACGCCGTCGTTGGAGAACGAGTCGTACTGCTTGACGCCGCTGGTGGTCTTGATTGCCTGCTCCAGCGGCGTCGTCACGGTGCGCTCGACGTCCTTGGGCGACGACCCAGGAGCGACCGTGAACACGGTGAGGTAGGGGAAGGTGAGGTCGGGGATGAGCTCCTGCTTGAGACCGGTGATCGCGAACCCGCCGACCAGGAGCACGGCGAGCACGGCCAACCCGACGATGGAACGGTTGCGCAGCGAGATCCTGGTCAGCCAGCTCACGAAGTGCCTCCAGTGTGGGTGGTCTCGGGGCCGTCGCCGGCCGTCGTGGTTCCGCCGGCCGCCCTGTGGGCCGGCCGGCGTCTCATAAGGCCGGAGATCCCGGCCTCGAGGTAGTCGAGGTGGTCGCGCATCTCGTGCCGCGGCGACGACGGAGAGGGCACGGGCCGGTGGTGGTCAGCAGAGGCCGGCGAGCGAGTACAGCCGGTCGGCGACGGTGGTGACGCGCTCTCGCACGGTGAGCGTGTCGAGCCAGCGCGCCGGGATGCCCGACTCGCCGTAGACCGCGCCGGCGAGCGCGCCGGTCACGGCGCCGGCGGCCGTGGCGTCGTTGCCCATGTTGACGGCCACACTCACGGCGTGCTCGAAGTCGGCGGCATGGAGGACGGTCCAGAGCGCCGTCTGCAGCGTGTCGAGCACGAAGGAGGAACTCACGATCTCCTCGACCTCCGACTCCGGCGTGTCCCTGAGCACGGCGGCCACCCGTTTGTCCTCCTCGACGAAGGCCGCGGCGACCTCGAGCAGCCCGCCGGCGAGCCCGCCGTCGAAGGCGCGTGTGAGGAGATCGTTGAACGCAGCGCACGACCAACCCGCGAGGCGGTCGAAGTGGGTGAGCATGGACTCGCGGTGGGACACCTCTCGCCGCATGTCGGCGTCGGCGTAGTAGAGGAGGCCCACGGGGGCGCACCGGATGAGGCTGCCGTTGCCGGCCGTGGGCCCGCCGAGTATCTCGTAGGCGCGGCGGGAGGCCACGTCCCAGTGGGTACCGGAGCGGTAGCTGATGAGCGCGGCCCGCACGGTGAGGCTCACGTGCACCGGCTGGCTCTCGAGCCAGGCGGCGAGGCGGGCGATCACGTCCTCGGGCTCGAAGGCGCCGTGGTCTGCGAGGCTCTCGGCGAGGCACACCATCATCTCGGTGGCGTCGGTGACCTCTCCCGGCTGGATGTCGTACACGCCTCCGCCGAGCATCTCAGTGATCACGCCGTACTTCTCGACCACCTGCTCGGCGGTGAGGAACTCGGCCGGCGCCCCCAGTGCCTCGCCGACTGCCAGTCCCAGCAGCGCTCCCCGGAAGCGATCGCGGAGGACCTGGGACGCCGGTGGGGCGCTCACGCGAGCAGGTCCTTCGCGAGGCGCTCGAAGAAGAGCGCCTGGTAGGTGACGTCCTCGATCAGGATGCGTTCGTCCGGCTCGTGGTCGCGGCCGCCGTCCATGGCGTGGAAGCTCTCCACGACGTACGGGGCGAAGCCGTAGGCCACCATGTCCGGGAACGCCTCGCGCACCCAGCGCGAATCGGTGAAGCTGCCGGAGGTCATGGGGGCGAGCACGGCATCGGCGACGTCACGGCGGAGCACCCGCTCGATGCTCTCGGTGAGCGGCGTGGCCGGCGGCGAGGCGTTGGGTGTGGTCACATCGACCCACTCGAACTCCCACTCGATACCGAGCGGGTCGAGCACCTCCGCCACGAACTCCCGGACGTCGTCGCGCTCCATCTCCGGCAGGATGCGGCAGTCCACGCATGCCTCGGCGCGCGTCGGGATGACGTTGACCGCCTTGCCGGCGGTGAGCACTGTCGGAGTGAGCGTGGCGCCCAACAACGGCTCGACGAGACCGGCGATCACGGGATCGACCCGGCGCAGCTCGGCTCCGGCAGCCCGCGCGGTCGCCGGGTCCTTGAGGCGGGTACGCAGGCCGGCGTCCCGGACCAGCGCGTCGATGAACGTCGCGGTGGTCCCCGAGACGATGGCCGGGGGATCGGCCAGGCCGAGTGCCGCGACGGCGCGCGCCAGGTCGATCACTGCGCTGCGCTCCTTCTCGGGAACGGACCCGTGACCGCCGCGGCCACGGGTCCGGATCAGGAACTGGGCGAACGCCTTCTCGCCCACGGAGAGCAGGAAGACCTTCTTGCCGTCCACCGGCAGCCAGAGCCCGCCCATGCCTTCGTTGATGCAGTAGTCGGCGCGCAGCGCCTCCGGGCGGTGCTCGCAGAGCCACTGCACGCCGCAGAACTCGCCGTCCTCCTCATCCGCGGTAGCCGCATACTTGAGGGTGCCCGCGAAGGGCGCCCCCGAGCGCGCCAGGCGCGCGAGGGCGACGGCCTCGGCCGTCACCTGGTTCTTCATGTCGACGGCGCCGACGCCCCACACGTAGCCGTCCTTCACGACGCCG
>DAIQNY010000176.1:0-7312 GCA_036788155.1 Actinomycetota bacterium
GGTCGCTCATCCGGGCGACGCCGCCCTGCGCGCGGATGTCGGCCGGCACGCGCTCGAGTGCCATGACCGCGACGGCGCCGGCGTCCTCGGCGATCTTCGCCTGCTCGGCGTTGGTGACGTCCATGATGACGCCGCCCTTGAGCATGTCGGCGAGGCCGCTCTTCACTCGCATGGTGCCGATATCAGTCACGGGGTACCTCCGGTCGTGTTGCCACAGCCAATCCTACCGCAGCGTCCCAGCGTCCAGCTACCGTCCGGATGCCACGGAATGCCCAGCTTTGCGGGGAAAACTGGACGGATAGGCCTTAGCTCTTCTGCGCGTCTTCCTTGTCCTTCTGCGCCTGCTCGATGATCTTGGCGGTGAGGTGTGCGGGGACCTCTTCGTACCGGAGGACCTCCATGTGGTAGTCACCGCGTCCGCCGGTCATGGACGTGAGGTCTGGCGCGTAGGTGAGCATCTCGGCGAGCGGAACCTCGGCGCCGACCACGTTGTTGTGGCCCCGCGGTGTCGTGCCGAGCACGCGGCCGCGACGCGAGTTGAGGTCGCCGATGATGTCGCCGACGTTCTCCTCCGGCACGGTGATCTCGACGTTCATGATGGGCTCGAGGAGCACCGGTTGGGCCTTCTCGGCGGCGGCCTTGAAGCCGAGCGAGCCGGCGATCTGGAAGGCCATGTCGCTCGAGTCGACGGGGTGGAACTTGCCGTCGTAGAGTTTGACCTCCACGTCGACCACCGGGTAACCGGCCAGGAAGCCCTCGGCCATGGCCGCTCGCACGCCCTTCTCGACCGCCGGGATGAAGTTGCGCGGGATGGCGCCGCCGACGATCTTGTCGACGAACTCGAAGCCCTCGCCGCGCGGCTTGGGCGACACCTCCATCCAGGTGTCGGCGAACTGGCCGCGTCCGCCGGTCTGCTTCTTGTGCTTGCCCTCGGCCTTGGCGCTGCCCTTGACGGTCTCGCGATACGGCACCCGCGGCGGCTTGAGCTCGACCTCGACGCCGAACCGGCGCTTCATGCGCGCTACGGTGACCTCGACGTGCACCTGGCTCATGCCGCCGACGATCATCTCGCCGGTCTGGTCGTCGCGGTGCACCTCGAGCATCGGATCCTCTTCGGAGAGGCGCCGGAGGGCCGAGATGACCTTGTCCTCCTCGCCCTTGCTCTTGGCGGTGATGGCGAAACTCATGAGAGGGGCTGGGAAGTCGACGGCCGGGAACGCGCCCGCGTCGGCCTCGGCGCCGAGGGTGTCGCCGGTGACGACGTCCTTGAGCTTGGCGATGGCGCCGATGTCGCCGGCGACCAGCTTGTCGGTGGGCTTGTTCTCCTTGCCCTGGGTCTTGAGGAGCTGGCCCAGGCGCTCCTTGTGGCCGTCGCGGGCGATCACGAGCTGGGAGTCGCTGCTGACGGTGCCCTGGAACACACGGAACACGTTGACGTGCCCACTGAACGGGTCGGCGAGTGTCTTGAACACGAACGCGACGGCCGGCTTGGACGGGTCGCACTCGAGCTGGACCTGGTCGTCGCCCTGAAGCACCGTGGGCGCCGGCACGTCGGCCGGCGACGGTGCGAGGGCGAGCACGTCGAGCAATCTGTCGGCGCCGACGTTCGCCGTGGCGGAGACGCAGGCGACCGGGAAGAGCTGCGCGGTGGCGACGGCCGCGGCGAACGCCGCGTTGAGCTCGTCCGCCGTGATCTCCTCCTCCATGAGGTACTTCTCGGCGAGGTCGTCGTTGGTGCTGGCGACGGCGTCGATGAGCTTGTCGCGCGCCGCGGCCGCGGCGTCGGCCATATCCGCGGGGATGTCGCCCTCGGTCGTCTTGCCCCCGCCGTAGGTGTAGGCCTTCATCGAGAGGAGGTCGACGATGCCGCTGAAGTCGTGCTCCTTGCCGATCGGCACCTGCACGGCGACGACCTGCGCGCCGAACGACTCCTGCAGGGCCGCGACGGCGGCGTCGAAATCGGCGCGCTCGCGGTCGAGCATGTTGCAGACGATCACGCGGCCGAGCCCGCGCGCCTCGGCGCGCTCCCAGAGCCGCTCGGTCTGGACCTCGACGCCCAGCACCGTGTTGACCACGACGAGCGCCGTCTCCACCACCTGAAGACCGGCGATGGCGTCGGCGAGGAAGCTTGAGTCGCCGGGGGTGTCGAGGAGGTTGTACGAGAGGCCGTCGTGGTCGACGTGCGCCAGGCCGGCCGACAGGCTCATCTGGCGCTTCTTCTCGTCCTCGTCCCAGTCGGACACGGTGGTACCGTCGGCGACGGAGCCTAGCCGGGTGACCGCGCCGGCGCCGAACAGCAGCGCCTCGAACAGCGACGTCTTGCCGGTACCGCGGTGGCCGACGAGAGCGATGTTCCTGATCTTGGCTGGGTCGTTCATCCGGGGTCTCCTCGTTGTCGTTCGACGGCCGCCCTGCGCGCCTGCGCGCGAGGCGGCCGTTCGTGTCCTCTCGGAAGGATGAAGTCTAGCACAGGGGCGGCTTTCGGAGGGTGCTCAGATGGCCTCCCGTGGAGGCCGCGACAGGCGCCGGAAGGCACCGGCGGCGAGCTCTCGCCGGCTTCGACCGCAGCCCTGAGCAGGCGGCACGTCCGGGCGCGACGCCGGGCGTCGCGGCCCGGGCGATCGGGATGAAACCACCGCGCCGGCGATCACCCGGCGTGGCGGTGGTCACAGACGGGCCCCAACAGGCGCATCACTGGTGGTCGAGGTGCGGGCGATCGGAGGGACCGCCGGCCGATGAGGTGTGCTCCTCCGACGCCTCACTCGCTGTGATGCCTGTGGCTGCCAGCGTGAGCGCCCTGAAGCCGTACTTCTGGCGCACCTTGTCGACGGCCTCGCCGAGCGCCACCTCGCGCCAGCCGTCGTCGAGGGTGAGCTGGAAGGCGTTGTGCGTGAACCCGCTGACGCTCACTCCCACGAGGCGCACCCAGCGGGCGCCGACATCCAGCTCGTCGAGCAGTGCCGTGGCCGTCTCGAAGAGCGGCCGCACGGCGCTGACCGGACGCGGTAGGGTGCGGCGCCGGCTCACGGTGTGGAAGGTGTTGAACCGCACCTTGAGCGCCACCGTGCGTGCGGCAAGCCCCTTGCGGCGGAGCTCGGCGACGGCGTTGTCGGTGAGCGCGAGCAGCGTGGCGCGGAGGAGCTCGCCGTCGTTGACGTCGTCGTCGAAGGTGGTCTCGCGGCCGACCGACTTGGGCAGCGGCCGCTCACTGCGCACCGGCGAGAAGCTGCGCCCGAGGGCAAGCTGACGCAGCCCGTGCGCGCCTTTGCCGAACGCGGCGGCGAGCAGCGGGAACGGCACGTCCTGCAGCATCCCCACGGTGGTGAGGCCCAGGGCGGCGAGGCGCTCCTGGGTGACCGGGCCGATGCCGCAGACCTCGCCCACGGGCAGGTCGCGCAGGCGGCCGTGCACGTCGGTGTGCGTGAGCTCGCCGATGCCGGCCGGTTTGTGCATGCCGGCAGCCAGCTTGGCCAGGAGCTTGGTGGGTCCGATGCCGATGGAGCAGGTGACCTGGTGCTGCTGGTACACCTGCTCCTGGATGCGGTGGGCGATGGTGCGCGGCGGGCCGAACAGCCGCCGGCTGCCGGTGACGTCCAGGTACGCCTCGTCGATGGACGCCACCTCCACGAGATCGGTGTACTGCTCCAGCAGGCCGACGAGCGCGCGGTGGACGGCGAGGTATGCCTTCATGTCGACCGGCAGGAACACCGCGTGCGGGCAGAGCCGCTCGGCCTGCGCGATGGGCAGCGCGCTGTGCACCCCGTACTCGCGCGCCTCGTAAGAGCACGCGGAGACCACCCCCCGCCCCCCGCGTTCGCCGCCGACGATGACGGGCTTGCCGCGAAGCTCGGGACGGCGCGCCTGCTCCACAGAGGCGAAGAAGGCGTCCATGTCCAGGTGGAGGATGGCTCTGCCGGGTACGAACATACGTTCGTATGGTACCCCGGAAGAGGACGGAAGACAACGCCTGTGGAGCCGCCCGGACGCTGCCCCCGGGCGCCCGGCTACTTGACGCGCCGCCCGAAGTCGACGGTGTAGATGACCACTCCTCGCACGCCCTTGTACGTGCCGCGGGCGCATCCGATCCCCACGTCCCTCCAGGACTTCTTCAGGATCACCTTGCGGTGCCCGCTGGAGCGCATCCACGCCTTGAAGACGCTCTTGGCCTTGCCCCTGGACCCCGATCCGAGCGCGATCACCTCGCCTACCGACCACCTGGAGCAACCGCTGGTGGAGTACCCCGCCTTACGCGCCCGGGCGGCGACGGAGGCGCCGGCCAGCGACGAGTGCGAGAAGTAGTCGCGGGCGATCATGTCACGGGAGTGCGCCAGCGCCGCCCTGTCGAGTGGCCTGGCCATCTTGACGGCGGCCAGGCCGCGACTCTTGCGCTCCTGGTTGATCAGCTTGAGCAGCGCGGCCTCGTTGGCCGAGCGGTTGAAGGCGACCGCGGGCGCCACCCCCAGGATCAGCAGCGTGAGCAGCGCGGCGACGGCCGCGCCCGTGAGTCTGCGCGTCATGGTCTACCTCCCCATGGCTCGGGCTCTCGGGCCCTTTTCGTGCTGCGAGCGCTCAGCCCTCCTCCGGCACGTCCAGGCGGGGGACGTCGCCCCACAGCCTCTCGAGCCGGTAGAAGTCGCGAGCCGCGGACGTGAAGATGTGCACGACCACGTCGATGTAATCGATGAGGATCCACTCGCCCTCACGCTCGCCCTCGACACGAGCGGCGCGGCGGACAGGGCGGAGCTTGCCCTGGATCTCCTCGGCGATAGCCCTCGTCTGGCGAGGGTTCGCGCCGGTAAGGACGATGAAGTAGTCCGTGTACGACACCGCCTCATCCATGTCGAGGACGACGATATCCTCTGCCTTCTTGCCGGCGGCAAGCGCGACGATGTCGCGCGCGAGACGCTCTGAGGCGGTGGGTTCGGGAAGGGCGGCTACGGCTGGTCCTTTGTGCCTGATTCCTGGGCCTTGAAGTCGTGGCCGACGATGACCTGCACCATCCCCTGCGGGAGGTCGGGACCGTCGAGGACGACGCCGCGGCCGAGTATAGCACGGATGTCGCGGGCCACCGGGAGGGTCTCCGCGCCCGCGAGGATCTGGGTCTGCTCGTACGAGAAGCTGTCGGCGTTGAGCGGCGCCGGCAGGTTGACGTCGAGGCTGGCGAGCCGCTCGATCACCGCCTCCCCCGCGCCCACGCGGCCGCTGCCGTTGAGCACCTGCACCGTGACGGCAGCGTCGTAGGCCGGCGACCGGCGGGTTATTCCGGCCTGGATCTCGGCGGGTTTGGGCACGAAGGCGAACTGGCCCTCGGCCACACGCGTACCCGCCGGGAACGTCTCGACGACCGCGGTACCGGAGGTGATCCGGGCGACCACCTCGGCGAGCGTCGCACGGTCGTCGGAGGGTGACGGGCTCGCGCCGGTCAGGCGGCGGCGCTCGGCGGCAGGCCGCAGTGCGGCCGCTTCCAGCGCCGCGTCGACCAGCGCCGTCTGCAGCGTGGTGAGCTCGCGCCGGTTGCCGCCCGGCGACGAGAAGATCGCCGGCAGATCGGCGACGGACACGGCGTCATCGTCTTCGACCACGAGCACGTCTCCTTGCACGTCGACGCTCACGGGCTCCTCGAGGTCGACGTGCAGTTCGGACGTGCCGGCCCACTCCGCGAGAGCGGACACCGGCACGGTGTACACGGCATCGACGGGGGCGTCGACGATGCGGCCGAGGTCGGCGGCCAGCTCCCTGGCCGCCATGGCGTCCGCCGCGAAGACGTACTCGCCGTTGGGTCCCTCCAGCAGCAGGTCCGACGGCACGAGGTATACGCCCGGGTCACCGCCGTCCGGGTCCTGGACCGCCAGCAGAGCGGCAACGGGGCCATCTTCACCGGGGACGGTGAGCTGGATCGCGGCGAGGAACCCGCTCCGCTCGGGGGCCGGCTCCTCGCCCGACAGCCGGCCCGCCACGTACCAGGCTGCGAGCACGGCCGCGAACGCCACCACACCGGCGAGCACGAAGAGCAGCCACGCCTGCGAGCGCTCCACCCGGGAGCGGCGCCGGCGGCGCAAGCGGTCGCTGCGGTATCCTCTACTGGCCGGCATGCGTCTCGTTGTACAACCTGAGCGCGCCGGGGACCACCCCTCGGCCCTTGCGGATGATATCCAGCAGGGTGAGGCGTGCGGCGGCGCCTACCGCCCCGTCAAGCGATGTCTCGGCCAGCGCTCGCACATCGTCGAGCCCGGGGAAGTCGCGTCCCGGCTCGAGGTAGTCGGCGAGGTAGAGACACTTCTCCAGGACGCTCATGCCTTCGTCGCCGACGGTGTGCAGCCGGATCGCCGCGGCGACCTCCGGGTCCAGCCCGAGCTCGAGGAGCTCCGCCGCGGCGACCGGGCCGTGGAGGATCTTCTTCGGGCGCCGCGCCTCCACGGGTCCCACCGGGATGCCGTGGCGGCGCGCAGCGGCGAGCGTCTCGTCGTCGGGCAGTTCACGGCAGTAATCGTGCAGCAGGCCCGCGATCTCGGCCTTGTCGCGCGGAGCCCCGAAGCGACCGGCGAGGACCACGGCCTCCGCCGCCACGCGATGCGCGTGGTCCCGCCGTCTGGGAGAGAGACGCGCCTCGATGAGCGCCTCGGCGACCGGCCTGTCGATACCCGTCATCGGTAGAGCCCCGTCTGGACGATGAGCTGCTCGACCTGCGGCGGGACCAGATAGCGCACCGGCCGGTGCGCCGCCACACGCTCACGGATCCGGGACGACGAGATGTCCATCAGCGGAGCGTCGAGCAGTGTGATCCTGGACGAGCCCCAGCGCGCCGCGGCGGCGGCGACCGCCTCCGGCGGGTCGCCCGGCCGCGGCGCCACGGCCAGCGTGCAGAGAGAGAGCAGCTCATCCGGGTCGTGCCAGGTGTCGAGCTGCAGCAGCGAGTCCGACCCCAGGATGAACACGAGCGCGTGATCGGGATAGCGCTCTCCGAGCGCCCGCAGGGTGTCGACGGTGTAGACCAGCCTGCGCTCGATCTCGATCCCCGACGCCGTGAAGCGCAGATCGTCCTCGACGGCGAGGGACGTCATCTCAAGCCGCACGTCTGCGGGCGTGCGGTCGCCCCCGTCCTTGTGTGGCGGCGCGGCCGCCGGGACGAACACCACGCGGGCGAGGCCGAGGGCGTGACAGGCCTCGGAGGCGATCGCGAGATGAGCCGTGTGCGGCGGGTCGAAGCTCCCGCCGAGGACACCCAGACGAGGCTGGGCGGGGACCACGAGGCTACCCCCTCACCTGCCCGTCGCCCCACAGCTCGTACTTGATGCAGGTGAGCTCCTGCAGC
>DAIQNY010000177.1:0-7298 GCA_036788155.1 Actinomycetota bacterium
GGGGGTCTCCGTGACGCGCGGCGCCGGGTTGCCGGTCCGCGCGTCGACGGTGACGGTCTTGGGGACGTAGGCCGCGTACGGGAAGTCGGCGATGTAGTCACCGTCGTAGCGGCGCGCGTAGTCGAGCAGTTCGAAGGTCCCCGAGGCGTCGATCAGGGGGTGCTCGAGAGCGATCGGCCCGAGATCGACGGAGAGATCGGGCGTGGAGCCGGGCGGCGCTCCGCCCACATGCGCGCTCACGGCGTCACCTCGTCGAGGCGGAACACGGGGCCCTCGGCGCACACCCGCAGCTTGCCGCGAGCGGTGTCGACCACGCAGCCGTGGCAGGAGCCGGTGCCGCACGCCATGTGCGCCTCAAGCGATACGTAGCCGCGCAGTCCCTCGGCGAACGTCCACCGCTGGACCGCGGCCACCATGGGGTTGGGGCCACAGGCGTACACCGTGGTGCCGGGGGCCACGTCCAGCGCGGCGAGCAGGTGGAGTACGGTCCCCGCCTTGCCGACGCTGCCGTCTTCGGTGGCGACCCAGAGGCGGTCGATCGTGAAGGCCCCGGCCGCGCGGGCGGAACGGAAGTCGCGGAAGCCGAAGCAGGCCGTGACGTGAGCCCCGGCCGCCGACAACTCGTCCGCGAGGTACTGGAGCGGCGCGCACCCTATGCCGCCGCCGACGAGGAGCGCGTTGGTGACGTCCTCCGTGGGAAACGCGCTGCCCAAGGGCCCGGCGACCTCGACGGCGTCGCCGACATCGAGCTGGGTGAGGCGCTCGCTGCCGCCGCCGCGGGCTTCGATCAGCAGGCTGACGCGGTCGGCGTGCGCGGCGAACAGCGAGAGGGGTCGGCGGAGGAAGAACCCTCCCCCGGGCACGGTGACCATGACGAACTGCCCGGGGGCGGCTCGGCGCGCCACGCGCGGCGCGATGAGTTCGAGCACGGCGAAGGCGCCGAAGTGGCGGACTGCGGCGACCCGGCAGTGGGACGTCTCCGCCCACTGCGTGTGGTCGCCGTGCGTGTGCCCCGCCTCCGTCATGCCTGCTCCGCCGCCGCGTGAAGGTCCTGCAGACAGTGTACCTGCACCCGCGGCCGTTTGGCCGCCTCTATGGCGGAGACGGCCGCGGACGCTCCGGCGAGCGTGGTGATCGACGCGATGCCCTTGCGCAGCGCCGTGGTGCGGATCTCGTAGCCGTCGGCACGGGCGCCGCGCCCGAAGGGCGTGTTGATCACGAGGCCGATCTCGCCGCTCTCGATGAGGTTGACCACGTTGGGTTCTCCCTGGAAGACCTTGTTCACCACGTTGACCGGGATGCCGAGGCTCGTGAGCGCCGTCGCCGTGCCGCGGGTGGCGAAGATGGTGAACCCGAGCGCGTGCAGTCGTTGCGCGAGGATGGTGGCGGCGGACTTGTCGCTGTCGCAGACCGAGAGGAACATGTTGCCCTCCGTGGGCAGCGGCATGCCGCCGGCGGCCACCGCCTTGCCGAAAGCCTCGGGGAACGCCTCGGCGATACCCATCACCTCACCCGTGGACTTCATCTCGGGACCCAGCTGGGTGTCCGTGCCCGGGAACCGGTTGAACGGCAGCACGGCCTCCTTGACGCTCACGTACTCGGGCACACGACGCTCGAGGCCCATGTTCCTGAGCGACTCACCGAGGATGACACGCGTCGCGATCTGGGCCATCGGAACACCCGTTGCCTTGCTCACGAACGGCACCGTCCGCGAGCCACGCGGGTTCACCTCGAGCACGTAGAGCTGGTAGTTCTGGTAGGCGAACTGCACGTTGATGAGCCCGCGCACGCCCAGTCCGAGCGCGAGGGCCCTGGTCTGCTTGCGCACCTGCTCGAGCGTGCCCTCGCCCAGGGAGATGGACGGGATGACGCAGGCGGAGTCGCCGGAGTGGACGCCGGCCTCCTCCACGTGTTGCATGACGGCGCCGATGTAGACATCCTCGCCGTCTCCGATGGCATCCACGTCGACCTCGATGGCATCCTCGAGGAACTTGTCGATGAGCACCGGGTGCTCCGGGCTGACGCTCACGGCGGTGGTCATGTAGTGCTCGAGCTCCTGGGGGCCGTACACGATCTGCATGGCTCGGCCGCCGAGCACGTAGGACGGGCGCACGAGCAGCGGGTACCCGACGCGAGCAGCCACCTCGGCCGCCTCGGCGGCCGTGCTCGCCAGGCCGTACTCCGGGCAGCGCACCTCGAGGTCCTCGAGCAGGGCGCCGAAGCGCCCGCGGTCCTCGGCGAGGTCGATGGATTCCTGGGGCGTGCCCAGGATCGGGATCCCCGCCTCGGCGAGCGCGCGGGCGATCTTGAGCGGCGTCTGGCCGCCGAACTGGACGATGACGCCTTTGGGCCGTTCGTTGGCGACGATGTTGGCGACGTCCTCGAAGGTGAGCGGCTCGAAGTAGAGGCGATCGGAGATGTCGTAGTCCGTGCTCACCGTCTCGGGGTTGCAGTTGACCATGACGGCCTCGTAGCCCTGCTCCCTCGCGGTGAGCGCCGCGTGGACGCAGCAGTAGTCGAACTCGATGCCCTGTCCGATGCGGTTGGGGCCGGAACCGAGGATGACCACCCGCTCCCTCTCCCCCGGCTCGGCCTCGTTCTCCTGCTCGTAGGTGGAGTAGAAGTACGGGGTCTCGGCCTGGAACTCCGCGGCGCAGGTGTCGACCGCCTTGTACACAGGCAGGATGTCGTGCTCGATGCGCAGGGCGCGCACCTCGCGCTCGCCGCGACCGGTGAGCTCGCCGAGCCGCCGGTCGCTGAACCCGTAGCGCTTCATGCGCCGCAGGAGCTCCGGTGTGAGTCGCGGCGCCTCCCGCACCTCCTTCTCGAGCTCGACGATGTCGGCGAGCTCGCTGAGGAAGAACGGCGAGATGCCCGTGAGCTCGTGCACGTCGTTCACGCCCAGCTTCTGGCGGAACGCGTGCAGCACGAGTTCGTAGCGCTCGGCCGTCGGGATGGCGAGCGCCTTGCGCAGATCCTGCGGCGTCGACGGCAGGTCCGAGGGGGTGTCGAGCTCGCGCGAGCGCATGGCCTTCTGGAACGCCTCCTTGAAGGTGCGCCCGATGGCCATCGCCTCCCCCACGCTCTTCATGTGCGTGGTGAGTTCGCGGTCCGACAGGGGGAACTTCTCGAACGCCCAGCGTGGCATCTTGACCACCACGTAGTCGAGCGTCGGTTCGAAGCAGGCTGGGGTCTTGCGCGTGATGTCGTTGTCGATCTCGTCCAGGGTGTAGCCCACTGCCAGCCGGGCGGCGATCTTGGCGATCGGGAAGCCGGTGGCCTTGGAGGCGAGGGCGGAGCTGCGGGAGACGCGCGGGTTCATCTCGATGACCACGACCTCGCCCGTCTCGGGGTTGACGGCGAACTGCACGTTGCTGCCGCCCGTGTCCACGCCGATCTTGCGGATGATGGCCTTGGCCGCGTCGCGCAGCTCCTGGTATTGCGCGTCGGTGAGCGTGAGCGCCGGTGCGACCGTCACGCTGTCGCCGGTGTGCACGCCCATGGGGTCGATGTTCTCGATGGAGCAGATGATGACCACGTTGTCCGCGTGGTCGCGCATGACCTCAAGCTCGAACTCGTGCCAGCCGACCACCGACTCCTCGAGGAGGACCTGTGAGATCGGGCTGAGCGCGAGTCCCTGCTCGCAGATGCGGCGGAAGCTCCCGGCGTCGTAGGCGATGCCGCCGCCGGAGCCGCCGAGCGTGTACGCCGGCCGCACCACGAGCGGGAGGCCGAGCTCCTCGCGAGCGGCCTCGGCCTCCTCCATCGTCTCGGCCAGCTTGCTGCGTGGCGTGCGCAGGCCGATCTCGTCCATGGCCGTGCGGAACTCGAGGCGGTCCTCGGCGCGGTGGATGGCCACCTCGTCGGCGCCGATCATCTCGACCTCCCAGAGGTCGAGCACGCCGGCGCTCTTGAGCTCCATGGCCAGGTTGAGCGCCGTCTGACCGCCGAGCGTCGGCAGGAGGGCGTCCGGGCGCTCGACCTCGATGATGCGCGTGAGCGTGGCGAGGTCGAGCGGCTCGATGTACGTGCGCGTCGCGAACGCCGGGTCGGTCATGATCGTCGCCGGGTTGCTGTTGACGAGCACGACCTCGTAGCCCTCGTCGAGGAGGACCTTGCAGGCCTGCGTGCCGGAGTAGTCGAACTCGCAGGCCTGGCCGATGACGATGGGGCCGGAGCCGATGATGAGGATCTTGTGGAGGTCGTCGCGGCGCGGCATCAGGCGTCCCCTCCCCGCTTGAAGCGGTGGATCTCGTCGCGGAAGCGCTGGAACAGGTACAGGGAGTCGTGCGGCCCCGGCGTCGACTCGGGATGGTACTGCACCGAAAAGGCGTAGCGTTCGGGTGAGGCGACGCCCTCGACCGTACCGTCGTTCAGGTTGAGATGGGTGATCTCGGCGCCCGGGACCTGCTCGTCCCGGACGGCGAACCCGTGGTTCTGGGTGGTGATCTCGATGACGCCCGTGCGCAGGTCCTTGACCGGGTGGTTTGCTCCCCGGTGGCCGAACTTGAGCTTGAACGTCCGGAGCCCGAGCGCCTGCGCCAGGAGTTGATGCCCGAGGCAGATGCCGAACACGGGCACCTTGCCGAGCAGGCGCTCGACGGCCTTGACCGCGTAGGTGACGGCCGCGGGGTCGCCGGGGCCGTTGCTGAGGAACACGCCGTCCGGCGCCAGCTTGAGCACCTTCTGGGCGCTCGTGGCCGCCGGCACCACGGTGACGCGGAAGCCGCAGTCGGCAAGATAGCCGAGCATCGACCGCTTGATGCCGTAGTCGTAGGCGACCACGTGCAGGTCGGGCGCCGGGGCCCCTTCGGGCGCCGGCGCCTCGTACATCTCCTCGCAGCTGACCACCTTGGCGAGGTCGAGGCCGCCCATGGCGGGGAGTCCCTGGGCGGCCTTGCGCAGGTGCTTGACGTCGGCCACATCCGTGCTGACGACGGCGCGCAGCGCGCCCTTCTCCCGGATGTGACGGGTGAGGGCGCGTGTGTCCACGCCGGTCACCGCCAGCACGCCGTGCTCCGCGAGCCAGTCCAGCCACGTCTGGCGGCAGGCGCGGTTGAAGCAGTAGTTGGTGAGCTCCCGGGCGATGATGGCCCGGGCGTGCGCCTTGCCAGACTCGTCGCGGTCGGCGTCCGCCCCGTAGTTGCCGTTCATCGGGAACGTGTACGTGATGAGCTGGCCGCAGTACGACGGATCGGTGGCGATCTCCTGGTAGCCGCACATGCTGGTGTTGAACACGATCTCGCCGCCCACCGAGCCGGCGCCGGTGAGCGCCTCGCCGGCGAAGACGGCGCCGTCCTCCAGGACGATGACGGCCGGGCTAGGCAAGGTCGTCCCACGCAACGCGGCCGGCGGCCACCGTGAGGCGGACCTTGCCGGTGAGCTCCTGCCCCAGCCAGGGGGAGTTGCAGGAGCGTGACTGCAGGGACGCGGGCGTGACCGCCCAGACCGCGGACGGATCGACGAGGCAGAGGTCTGCCGTCGCTCCGGCCTTGACCGACGGCGCCGGCAGGCCCGCGATGCGGGCCGGCGCCGTGCTCATGCGAGTGACCAGTGCGGCGAGGTCCAGAGCCTTTGACGCGACGAGGTCTGCGTACAGAACGCTGAACGCCGTCTCGAGCCCGACACATCCGAACGGCGCCTCCTCGAAGGGCACGTCCTTCTCCTCTGGGGCGTGCGGCGCGTGGTCGGTGGCGACGCAGTCGATGAGGCCGGACTTGAGCGCCTCCACGAGCGCCTCCCGGTCACTCTCCCCGCGCAGAGGCGGGTTCATCTTGAGGTTGGGATCGAGAGAGGCCACACACTCGTCGACGAGGGTGAGGTGGTGCGGCGTGGCCTCGGCCGTCACGCGCAGCCCGGCTTCCTTGGCGTGGGCGATCGCCCGCAGGGAGGCCGCCGTGCTCACGTGACAGAGGTGCAGACCCGCGTCCTCGTAGGCGGCGACGCCGAGCGCCCGTGCCACGTCCAGGCTCTCCGATATGGAGGGGATGCCCGCGAGGCCGAGGCGCGCGGACGCGGGCCCCTCGTGCATCTGACCGCCGGACGTGAGCGACTCGTCCTCGGCGTGCAGCGCCATGAACCGGCCGCTCATCTTGCCGTATTGCAGCGCCCGACGCATGATGGCCGAGGTCGGCAGAGGGCGACCGTCGTCGCTGAAGCCGGCCGCACCCGCCTGGTCGAGCTCGCACATCTCCGTGAGCTGGCCGCCCTCGAGCCCCTTGGTGATCGCGGCGTAGAAGCCGAGAGGGATCACCGCCTCGTCCTGAGCCTGCCGGGCGAGTCCTCTGAGCGTGTGAGCGTTGTCCACGACAGGCTCGGTGTTGGCCATGCCGAACGCCGCGACGTAGCCACCGGCGGCCGCGGCGGCCGACGCCGTCGCGAGGTCCTCCTCGTCTTCCCGCCCCGGCGTGCGGAAGTGCGCGTGCAGGTCTACGAAGCCGGGCAGGACGATCATGCCGGTCGCGTCGACGACGCGCACGTCCTCGCCGGCCTGGAGGCCCGTACCGACCTGGACGATCCGGCCGTCTCCGACCAGCACGTCGAGGAGGTCGTCGAGGCCGCTCTCGGGGTCGACGACTCGGCCGCCCGCGATGAGCAGGTCGGCGGCCGGGAGAGGCTTGCACCACGTCCGTTCCATCAGAGCGCCTCCCTCGTGGCGGTTCCGTCGCTGTAGCCGATCACGGTCCGATAGAGGATCGCCATGCGAACGGCGAGCCCACTGAAGACCTGACTGGCGATGAGGTTCTCGCCGTCCGCCGCGTCCGACGCGATCTCCACGCCTCGGTTGAGCGGGCCGGGGTGCATGACCCGCTGCCCCGGCCGCAGGCGCGAGCCGGACACGCCCCACACGCGGGCGTACTCGCGCAGCGACGGCAGGTAGGCGGCTCCGGGCTCGGTGAGCTCGGACTCGACGCGGAGCAGGTAGACCACGTCCGCGTCCCCCAGCTCGCTGAGGTCGTGGCGGACGTCCACTCCCATCTCCTCGATGCCGCGCGGCAGCAGGGTGGGCGGCGCCACGAGCGTGACGTCCATGCCCAGCATCTTGAACCCCATGATGCCGCTGCGCGCGACGCGGCTGTGCAGGATGTCGCCGATGATGAAGACCCGGCGTCCGTCGAGGTCGCGGCCGAAGCTCTGGCGCAGCGCGAAGAGGTCGAGGAGGCACTGCGTGGGGTCCTGATGGCCGCCGTCGCCGGCGTTGATGACGCTCGCCCCGGTGTTGGCGGCGAGCACGCGGCAGGCGCCGGCCGACGGGTGACGCATGATCACGATGTCGGGAGAGTAGGCGTCGAGCGTGA